>JARLIH010000399.1 GCA_031291845.1 Isosphaeraceae bacterium
AGCCGGTGGAGGGGCGCATGCCCACGAAGACGTGGGCATGGCACCCAACGCCGTCCCTGCTCAGCCGTTTGAGCCGAAACCGCGAGTCGCGCTGGAGATCAGCGAGAAGTCTCGAATAACTTCCCGATTTTGTTGACCTACGCAGATTTGGGGGGGCGTAGCGCCGAGCAACACGCTCGGGACTCCCTGCCCCATACGGGGCATTTGAGAGTCGCCCAACTGATGAGCGACAATTACGATTCCCGCTCCGAACGAGTTCGGTGTTGATGGTGAGCCTCTACTGCAAGGAAGTTCACCATGGCGACAGTCACGGATCAATGAAGAAAAAAACCAGGCACTAAATCTGCATCCGGAGCCGACGCCCTCGGGGTCCTCGTGCCCCGGGCGTTCGCGGTGAGAGCTCAGCCCGTCCGTTTACCAGTCGCCGCCGCTGAGTTCGAGCACGCCCTCTTCCATCCGGCGTCGCGCCGTGGCGACGAGGCGGTCGCGCGTGTCGTCCAGACTTGTGGGAAGCGGTCCGCTGTCGAGGCCCTCGAGAACCGTTAAGGCGTGTGCGGGGCGGTCGTGGTCGCGGAGTAGGATGTGCGCGAGCTTCAAACGGACGCGGGGGTCGGCGTTCCGGACGGTCGCGACGTAGTGCTCCATGACGCGGACGAGGTCGCGGCTCATTGCCGCGTCCGCCATGACTTTCATCAACAGCAGCCAGTCCTTTGGCTCGGGGGACCAGCCGGGCACCGCATCGCGGGCCTGGATGTAGGCGGAGTATGCTCCGGCGGCGTCCCCTGCCGTCAGCCGTTGGCGGAGGTGCTGGTGTGCGGCGTCGGCGAGCTTCTTCCGGGCCTCGGCCGAGAGCTCCGTCGCGAACGCGTCCTTGGGGCGCTCGCGGAGTGCCTTCTCGCGGGCTTCCTCGTCGCGGCGTTCCCGCGCCTCTGCGCGGGACATCCCGCGGCGGTTGCTGATGACGGCAAAAATGTCCAAGTTCTCGCAATCGGCTTGACCCGTGAAGAACAGGACGAGCCCCACCGCCAGGCCGATGATCGCCCCGGTCAGGTGCAGAAACGCCGTGCTCATTGCGCCGCCGGTGAGCAGCACTGTGACGACCTCGAGCGCGATGAAGATGAGCGAGAAACGGACCACCTCGATCTCGAAGCTGCCGACGCCGACCCGGAAGAGGAAGAAGTACGCGTACCAGCACTGCAGGTGGCTCTCCGGCGCCCACAGCATGGCCATTGCCATCAGGCCGTAGATCGCGGCGGAGGCGCCGAGGATGAAGCCGTGTTCCGTGTGAAGCGAGATCGCCTGCATGGCCGCCATGTGGGCCATGCCGACGCCGAGGTAAATGGGCACGTACTTCCACGGACCGAGCTTCCCCTCCACGATGATCCCGAACCCCCAGAGGAAAACCATGTTGCCGATCAGGTGCAGGTAATCGGCATGCATGAACATGGCCGTCAGCCACTGCAACGGGTGGAAACCGTGGCCCCGCAGCAGGGCGTACGCCATGCGGTCTTCAAGCCCCATTTCGCGCGTCAGGAGGTAAGCGAGCACGTTGGTGACGATCAGGCCGACCGTCGCCCTCGGCCAGTAAAAGATCGGCGCGTCCGTCGTGATCGGGAAGATGAAGAACATCGGAAGGGCATCACCGTCAAAGGGGGGATCGGGCTGTTTTACGGCTTCAGCTCGGCGATCGTTCCGGCCTCTCCGCCGGCGCGGGTGGCCGCGGCCCGCAATTTCGTGCGGTCGACGTTCGTGGGAAGCGTGTAGACCTGACCGTCCGCCGACAATGCCAGGAACCCGTCGTCGTAACGAGTCCCGAATTCGGGACTGGCGCCGTCGATGTCGAGACCCTCCGGCTTGGTCCACGGAACCGTCGCCGCGGTCTCGACGACGATCAGCGTCTTGTCGAGCCCATCCGTCACTTCCGTGGCCTTGTGGGCCTTCGTCGGGTCAAAAATCGCTCCGGGCCCGACCAGGGCCTGAAAAGGCGTTTCTCCGCGTGGGATGGGCCGCAAGCCCGCCGGCGCGAAGACGTCGGGCATCTTCGCGATCAAACGCCTGTTGTGGGGGCCGTTCCACGGTTCGTCGAAGTTGAATTGCTCGTAGAGGTCGTTATGGCCCAGATGCGGCAGGATCGCGACCCTCCAGCTCAGTAACGGCCGGCCCCGGTCGTCGGTGAAGGCGTCCGGCGGGAACTCCTTGTTGGTCGACTCGTATTTGTGGATCGCCGCGCCAATCTGCTTGAGCTTGGCGACCGCGTCAGCGACCGGCCCATGCGCGGCCTCGGCCTGGGCCGGTCGAGCCGCGGGCGGAGCGACGGGCGGAGCCGCCGGCTGGGGGCTGCCCGCCGCGTGGAACTCGAACGAGTCGAGAAAGCGCTGGATATCCGGGTGGTCGGGCCGATACCCCTTACCGCCGGCAAGCACGACGTACAGGTCATTGCCCGCAAGGATCGACCGGTGCACGAGCTTGCCGCGGGCAACGGGCACCCGCGAGATCATCTCGACAGCCGGAAGGTCGCCGACGCGAAAGTCCCGCCGCGAGAGCTCGATACCCCCTTGGGCATGGACGTTATTGCGGAAACCGTCACAGAAATCGTTCAATAATTCGTGCGGCTTCATATTCATTTGCTGTGGCGACAGGCCCTTGGCGTTGTAAGCGACGGCGAAGATTGCGTCGTCGTTGGGCTTGTACCCATCGACGGTCAGTAGGGTCGCGCTGGCGAGCACCTGCTCGCGCTGCGTGCCGCCCGGCATCAGGGCTTGCCCGGCCGCTCCGAATCGGATCGGCTTCCAATGGTCGTCTGGAATGCGTTTGGCGGGGGGAGCCGCGTATGCCGCGTCCAGTGCCGCGTCGACTGCGGGCGTCAGCACGTTCACGACCAAGACCACCCCCAGGAGCACGGCGGCGATTGCGCCGAGCGCCAGTCCCCCGACCTGCCAGCTTTTGAGCGATGCCAGCCTCTCGACCAGGTCGCCACCCGATCCCTTTTTTTTCTTTTTCTTCTTTTTCCTCACCGCCGGTTGCTCGGTGGCGGTCTCGGAGTCGGCCTGCGTTGCTGTGCCGGCCGTTCCCGCGTCTCGCGTCAAGCGACTTGCCGTCCGCCGACGGAGAGGGGCTTCCGACGCCTCGACGGCCTCCTCGATCGGTGGCATCACAGCCCCGCGCGACTCCTGTCCGGCATCGCCTTCCTCCCCTTCGGCGACGATCGGAATCGCCTGCCGGCACCGGGGGCATCGCCCCGTCTGACCAGCGCGGTCGTCAGGGACGTTCAGCCTGGCCCCGCACCCCGGACAGCGAATTTTCATGATCTTCCGTCCCTCTGCTCCGCCCCATCCTCCAGAATTCCGCACCGCCACCCACCGCGAGGCTGACACACGGCCGGCCGTCACGGCATGACCTCGCTCGCTCCTTAGCGACATATGACTACACAGAGGGTGTTAATTTGAGATGACTGTATTCGGAAGAATTCGTGAGGCTGCCGGCAGGGCACTGTGCGGTGGGTCTTCGGACGCCTCGAGTACGGATCCGTCGCGCACGGGGCGTCGAGTCGTTAGCCAGGGGTGTGAACCCCCTGGTCTCCGGCGCACAACGAAGACAGAAGCCCCGGAGGGGCGACAGTCCGCATCGCGAGGGCTCGCCGTCTTCTTCGGGGTTGAGGGAAGGTTCTTCGATGTCTATTCTTCCAGAAGTTTACACCTCTGACTAACGACTGGCCGCCCCGTTCGGGGCTCAGAAAGGCCACCAATGACCCCCCCAAAAAATCCGCGACGGTGTCAGCGACGGTGCAATCCTCCTGGCGGTTGAGGCCGAAGCCGCCAGCCCTGGTGGAGATCGGCGAGATGTCTCATTTGTAAACGCGATTTGTGCTCAAGCCCATGGCGAGCGTGATTTTGTCGTATGTCTCCCCAAGAGCGGGACGTCGCCCGGATGCTTGCCTTTCAGAAAGCGGCCGAAAAGGAGACAGCTCGGTCATCGGCCGTCGTCAATAGCCGTTGGTCTCTCACGGAGACGTCCCGCCAACGATTCACGAGCCAGGCCGCGGCTACCTATAGAGATACTCGGCCGTGGGCGCAATGGCATCAAGGCGTTCTGCCCACTTGCAGAGCGCTTCGAGGTACCTGGCTTCGACGCGCAGCGCCGCTCCTGGATCCACGGTGCCCTCCTTGTGCAGCCAGGGGAGGCGCTTGAAGGTGCCGCCCGCCTCCTTGTCGAGAATGCGGTGCACAACATAGACGGCCGACCGGAGCGATCCCTCCATGAAGCCGTGGTAGTCGGAATAGGCCTCGCCGCAGACGTGGATGCTGGGTTTGCCGGAGGCGTTGTCGTTCGGGGCGATGTCAGCCAGCCGGCGCATGACGACCCAATACAGGCGTTCCGGCCGCCAGGCGTGGTTGGCGCCCCCGAAGGGCTCGCGCGCCCAGTCGCGGATGCCGTACCACGCGATGTCTTCCGGCGTGATGTCGGGAACGTTGTTTTCGTTGATGTATTGAACGACCTTCTTGGTGAGGCGCTTCCGAATATCGTCGGGGAGGGGGTTCTCGACGGACCGGTTGGCGTCGGTCTGCTCACCGGGCGGGACGTAGTTGGCCCAGAACGACGAGCCCGGCCGGTCCGTATACAGCATGATCATGCCTTGGTGGCTGTCCTTCGTGCGCCCTTTCCAGTAATGCAGCTCGCGCGTCGGTACTCGCGTGGCGAAGCGGTTGGCGATGTTCTCCTCTTCCCACCAGCGTTTCTTCACGACCAGGAACGTCTTCACCATCGGAAAACCGAAAGCCGAATCAAGCAGCTTCCCGATTTCCGGCTCCGATGCGAACACGCTCTCGCTTCGGCTCGCGAGCTTCTCGAGCGGCCTGCGTGGAAGGGCCAGAATCACCCGGTCGTACTCCCGGTCGGCGTCGTCGACCGACGCGGGACTGTGATCGGCGTGAAAAACCAGCTTCAGCTTCGATCCCTTTCGCTCGAGCGCCGTCACCCAGCAGTTGGTGAGTAGTCTTTTCTCATCCACGTCCTTTTTGATTTGATCGACGAGCTTATCAACGATGCACTCCATGCCCCCGAAGACGCCTTGCAACTGTTCGCTGATGGCAAAGCCGAGGAGCCACCAGACGAACCACTCCGCCGCGTTCGGGTTTTCGGGAAGGAGGTGGTAGAAGGTTCCGAGGTCTCGCAGCTTGGTGATGGCATTATGGCTCAAGTGGTCGCTGAGCAGGTTCCAGAAACCGAGCGCGTAGAGCGGGACGCCGTCCAGGGATCCCCGGGTCTGGATGTCCCAGTAATCATCCTCGTCCAGATCCTTCATCCACTGGCTGAAGATCGGGTCGACGGGCTCCTGGACGGCGGCGGCTAACTTGATCGCTTCGACGAGCTTTTCCTTTTTGCTGGTGAAGTCGGATTCCCCGGCCACTTCCAGGTGGACGACGATGCGCAGCAGGGCGAAGCGCAGCAGTTGCAGCGGCGTCTTGTCGACTTCCTCGGGACGCAATTCGTATTTCGGGTCGTGCACCGACGTCGGCGACGCGTAGGCGGGAAAATCGACCAGGTAGGCCTTGTTCGCTTCGGTCGGTTCTCCCATCGGCTTCGGCTTGATGTCCAAACGCGTCAGCAAGGCCTTGAGCAGTAGCTGCTTATCCAGCTCGACCCGCATGGGGCCGAATTCCGCGTAGAACTCCAGTTCGCTCGGTTGCCAGTCCTTGGTGAGCGCCTGGCTGTTCTTGTCGAGCCGGATCGTACGGATCCGGCCGCCCAGCCTTCCCGATGCCTCGAAGAGGAAGACCGACTTCTTTTGCTCGGCAAGGATGAGCGCACAGAGCAATCCGGTAATGCCGCCACCCACGATGGCAATTTTTTCATCAGCAGCGTTGGCCATGAAATGCTCCTCCCTCAATGCCAGTTGTGAAAACTAAATGTATGTGTCTCCTGCAAGGGGACACCAAGGAGATCGGTCATTTTGCAGCCCCGAGGCTCTCACGGGTAGAGGGCACAGGTAATTGGGATCGTTTTCTCTCGTCGGAGAAAGGTGTCGTTGGCGGTCCGAAGTGTGCGGTCTGCTTGATTCGGCACGAACCGGCTCGCCGCCCGGCAGTGGGGGACTCCCACTTCGAATTGGCTCGACCCGAGCGGGCAGCGGCAGCAGGATTACGAAGCCTACGGAATGATCCCGTCGGCCCGATTGGGTTCGTCTTCCTCTCCCGCCGGGAGCTCGACAGCGTACGCCGTGGTCAACCCCCGGTCCGGCATCGGCGCGAGCTCGGCGACGTCATGAGCGTGCCGGCGTGGCCGGCTGGGGCCGTGCTGCCGAAAGAGGGGACAACGCGTTCGGCGACTCACGCAGACTTGACGTCTCGAAGGAAAGCGTCTGCCCGCGCATCGAGCGCGAGCTGTTCGAGGATGAAGGCTTGGCGAGAAATCGCTCGCGGCATCGGGCCGGCTCGTTGCCCCCATCCTCGGGCGTTCGTTGGCCATGCTCGGTTTGCCGCGTTACCGGGCCAGCGACGAATGAGGAGCCCCCCCGCCAACTGATCGCCGCGGTGAGTTGGGCGGATCTTTCGAGGGAGGGTTAGCGACTGGGTGCCTGGGGCCGGGGCGGCCATGGCGCGCTGCGGCCGGTGCGCTGGTAGGTTTCAAGGAGTGTCGTGAGTCGTGTCACGATCTCGGGCCGTTGCGTGTAAAGGTCGTTGGTTTCTTTCGGGTCGTCCTTGAGGTGGTAGAGCTGCCCGGCCGGCTCGCCGGGCTTCGAGGGAACGTCCTGGGGGAGGGTGAACCCGCCCGACCCGCGGCCGAGGATGAGCTTCCAGTCCCCCTGGCGGATCGCGAACATCCCGGTCAAGGTGTGGTGGACGGTCGCCTCGCGGATCGGTGTCTTGTGGGGCACGCCCAGGAGCGCGGGGAGGATGTCGTGGCTGTCCTCGCCGGCCTCCTCGGGGAGCCGGTCACCGACGAGGGCCGCGCAGGTGGCCAACAGGTCGACCAGACAGACCGTCTCGTCAGAGGTCGTGCCCGGCGGGACCCGGCCGGGCCAGCGCGCGATCAGTGGGACGCGGTGCCCTCCTTCGTGCGCATCCCCCTTCATCCCCCGCCAAGGGCCGTTCGGATGATGGCCGTACCTGGCAATGACCGAGGCGGTGGGCGCTCCTTCGTCGGCGAAACCAGGGGAGCCGTTGTCGCTGCTGAGGAGCACCAGCGTGTTGTCGGCCAGGCCGTTGCGTTCGATCGCGTCGAGCACGCGGCCGACGGTATCGTCGAGCTGAGAGACGAGGTCGCACTCGTCGCCGTGTGCAGTCAGGCCGCGAAACCTGCCGTATGGGATTAAAGGGGCGTGCGGCGCTGTCATCGCGAAGTACACGAAGAACGGTCGCCTCGGCGCTTCAGCGCCTTGCTGGTCGAGATACCAGGTGACTTTTTCGGTAAGCACCGGCAGGCTGTTGCGCTCCTCCCACGGCTCGAGCAAGGCGCGCGGCACGCCGGCGATGTCGGGGGGCTCGTTGAGCGGCGGGCTCGCTCCCGTGAACAGAGGGCGGTCGTTTTCCAGCAGGCACGGCGAGGCGACCGTGTTGCCGACCATTCCGAAAAAGTCGTCAAAACCGCGGGTGGTCGGGCCTTCCAAGATCGGCCGAGTGAAATCCACCCGCCTCGGGAAGTCGTTCTCTTCTGCGGCGAGCGGTTTGCCGTCGAGGCCCGTCCAGGTCCAGCCGAGGTGCCACTTCCCGAAGGCCGCCGTCGCGTAGCCGTGGCGCTTCAGGAGGGCGGGGAGTGTGAGCCTTCCCGGCTCGATCAGGGCCGGGTCCCACGGCTTCAAGACGCCGCGCTTCAGGCGGGACCGCCAGGCGTAGCGGCCCGTCAAAAGGGCGTACCGTGTCGGCGAGCAGACCGATGAAGGGGAGTGGGCGTCAATGAACCGCCGCCCCTCCCGCGCGAGGCGGTCCATGTGCGGGGTGAGCGCCTTCGAGTCCGGGTTGAAGCACCGAGGGTCGCCGAAGCCCATGTCATCGGCGAGCAGGACGATGATGTTCGGGGGCGTTCCCGCGGCGAGTCCGGTCGTGGTGTCCCGCGCGGAGGCGGACGCCGTCAAAACCGCAGTGAGCCCGAGGACGAGGGCGATCCAACGAGTGCGCATGGAGGTCGATGATCCTTGATGCGAAGTGTCGACGGGCGCGGGTGGGAGCCCGAGGAGGCCGTCCGGCGGCTGTGGGTCACTTCGAGGAGAGCTGGAAGTCGGCCTTGTCGGTGCCGCCGTGCGGGACCTCGAAGGACAGCTCGGTGTTGTCGTTGTAGCGTAGAGGCAGGGCATGGGTCGGCCGGTTTACCTTGGTCTTCGAGCGGCCACCGCTCCGGATCCTTTGCTTGAGGACCTTGATCTCTTCAACGGGGTTGTAAGCGGGGTTCTGATCGTCGAACAGGGCATCCTCCTGGTTCGAGGGGAGCGTCCAGATCCGGACCCGGCACTTCCCCACGACCGCCCCTTGGCGCGGCGATTCGGACATGGTCGAGAGGGTGAACCGGCCTTCGCCGTCGGTGACCCCGATCGCCTCCGGCCCAGGGGCCGGCCTCTCGCTCGAACCGATCGGCTCGAACGCGATTCGGAGGCCGGCAACCGGCTGGCCGTCGACCGTGACCCGCCCCGAGGTCGGGGCGAGCGTGAAGTTCTCGGACCCGCAGCCGGCCAGCCATCCCGGGCTGACGACGGCGAGCATGAGGGCCGGCACGAGACGGCGCATGGCGGAGCTCCGGTGTTTGGTGGGCGAAGGAGTTACAGGCGCGGTCCATCCGCGGTCAAAATGAATCGCCGCTGACGATTTCGCCGCCGCGGATCGTGGCCAAGCTCGTGTAGACGGTCGCGTCGACGTACCGGGTGATGGTCTTCGCGTGTCCATCGGCCATGAGAAAGTTCATCGCGTTGGGGTGGAAGCTCGCGAACGCCCGGTTGCAGCGGTTCGCGGCGATGTAGCTCTTGCAAATGCTGTAGTCGGGGATCCCGCGGACACCCTGGCTCGGTCCGGCGGAGGCGAGCGACATGTAGCCCCAGCTCGCCGCCCACATCGCCTCGCTGACCGCCTGCGTCTTGGTGGCGTATTCCCCCACCATCAGCGTGTTCGAGGTGCCGTCGGTGATCGCGGCGATCGTGGCCGGGCCGACGCCGCCGACCCCGACCACGGTGAGAACGCCTTGCGAGTTCGGGTCCATGGGCAGGGACTCGACGTACGACGCGTAGTCCCAGAACAGCTCGGTCCCCGGAGAGGGGACGCTGTACCGGCCGGAGACTCCCTTGTAGGAGCCCAGGGCAACGTTCGCGTAGGCAACCCCTGAGGTCACGCTGAAGCTCGCCACGTAGCCGTCGCCGTTGATGTCGGACGGGCAGACCTGGGTGGACAGCTTCGTGGAGATCACCGTCGTGTTGGCGCCGTCCCAGTTGTGGAGCTGGGAGTTGTAGGCGTTGTAGAGCTGCGCCTGCTCCATGAACGGCAGGATCGCGACGGTCCAGCCGGCGTAGTTCGAGAACAAAGGGGTTCCCTTGGTCTGCGAAAAGGCGTCGTCCGCATACAGCGAACCGGCCGGGAAGCAGTCGTTAGCGCTGAGGTAGTTGTGCATCCCCAGCCCCATCTGCTTCAGGTTGTTGAAGCACTGGGCGCGGCGGGCCGCCTCCCGGGCCGCCTGCACGGCGGGCAGCAACAGCGCGATGAGCACGGCGATGATCGCAATGACGACGAGGAGCTCGATCAGGGTGAACCCCGATCGGACGGGCGCCTGCGCTGAGTCTCTTCGCATGGGGTCTCTCCGGATCCTGGGGTCAAGCCTGGTCTGGCCGGGCCGTCACACGCAACACAGCGGGCTGACGACCCAACCGCGACCTGCGCTACTCTAACTGCTGCGCTGTGCCGCGAGTCGATCGTCTGGATAGCCCAGGTGATCGGTCTGGATTATGCGATCGGCCACGCCCTCGGGCAAGTAAATAACCTGTGAATTCCGCGTGAAGTCCCGTGTCCGACGCATGATCGCCCTGGCAGCGCGGGAAAGGAGCGGTCCTGGTCCGGCGAGGACGGCGCGACGATCTGCGCTACTCAGGCTTGCCGGAGAGGGCGTTCGATGGTACATTCCTTGACGTGGTAAGATCGTGCCCATCGGCACACGCCGCGGCATGCGGTTCACTCTGTGGGGATGGGCTCGCCGAATGCTACTCGACCGATCGCCGAAGTACCTCGCCATCTCGCGAGACATCGAAGCGCTGATTCGCACGGGTCGCTGGAAGGACGGGGCGGCCTTGAGCGCGAGGAGGATCGCGGAGGAGCACGGCGTCTCGGTCGTCACCGCCTCTCGTGCGCTTCAGGTGTTGCGCGACAGGGGGCTGATCCAAACGGTGGAACGGCTGGGGAGCTATCTGGCGCCGGCGGCGCCGGTGGCCGCGACGGGGGAGAAGTGGGCCGTCTGTTTCCGTGTGACTCCGGGACCTTGGTATCAGGCGAGCCTCTCGACGACCCGGAGCGGGTTCCAGGAGATGGCCCGGCGACAGGGAGTCGTTCTGGACACGGAGACGTTCGAGGACGGGAGCCGCGCCACGGTCGCGGAGCTCCGCCGCCGGGCGCAGAGGGGTGTGGCGGCGGGGGTGGGGGGAGTGTTCTTCCTTCCCTCGCGGCTGAGCGTGGAGTCCGCACAGGCGGACGAAGCGACTCTCGACGCGTGCCGCGCTTCGGGGCTGCCGGTTGTTCTGATCGAGCGCAACCTCCGGGGGCGCGGACGGCCCCTCGAATACGACCTTGTCGGCACCGACGACGTCGACGGGGGGTTCCGCTGCACCCGCCACTTATTGGAACAAGGGAGGCGGCGGGTTGCCTTTGTGATGGGCTCGCCGACGAGCAGCCACGAGGGGCGACTTGCGGGCTACCTCTGCGCGCTGTTCCAGGCGACGTCCGCGGAGGGGCTGGCGTCGGAGCCGTTGGTGTTCGAGCAGCCCTCCGAGGTCCCGAGCAAGGCGGCCTACCAGCAGTTGGCCGACCGCATCCTGGCCGACCGCGTGGACGGTGTTGTCTGTTTTCAGGATTACACGGCGATCGGCCTGATCCTCGAGCTGCTGACTCGTGGGGTCCAGGTCCCCCAGGACGTGGCCCTGACCGGGTTCGACGACCTCCCGATCGGCGACTCCTTCGCGCTCGGGGTGACGACCTACGCCCCTCCCGCCGAGGCGGTCGCCGAGGAAGCGCTCAACGTGATGCGCCGTCGCGTCGCGAATCCGGCTGCTCCACCCGTCAAAGTTCTCGTGCCCGGTAGGCTCATCGTCCGGGAGAGCAGCCGCTTTGCCCCGGAAGCACCGGTCGACTGATGGGTGACGAAGTGAAGCGCCTGGCTCGATTCTCAATTCTCCCGGGATCGGGAGCAACCATCCGCGCGGGATGGCGACCAACGGCCCGTTAAGCGAGAGTTCCGTACCGCAGGGCGATCGCGAACACGCCGCCGCCTGCTCCCTTGAACGGCGTGGCGTCCCGCGCCAAAACCCATGAGCAAATAAAAATGCGGCGACCCGAAGGCCGCCGCATCTTATTTCCCCGCAAGGCTTTCCGCTGAGTCGGGGCGACAGGATTTGAACCTGCGACCTCTAGACCCCCAGTCTAGCGCGCTAGCCAAACTGCGCTACGCCCCGGTTCCAGAGACTACCCCTGGGGGAAACCTCATTGTAGAATCGGCCGGCGATCTGTCAATCCAGGCTCAGTGGAGAAAGGGTCCCGTGCAGTTTGCCGACCGCTTGATCACGGCCATCCGGCGCGTGGGGAACTCGGTGCTGGTGGGGATTGACCCGCGGCCCGAGGACCTGCCGGAAGGGTTTCTCGACCGGTTTCCGCCCGACCGGGCGGGGGTGGCGCGGGCACTCGAGGAGTTTGGGCGCGACGTGGTTGACGTCGTGGCTCCGATGGTGCCGGCGGTCAAGTTTCAGGCTGCGTTTTATGAGGCGTACGGACCGGAAGGGGTCGCCGCCCTGCACGCGACGGCCCACCACGCCAAGGAGCAGGGGCTGATCGTCCTGATCGACGGGAAACGTAACGACATCGGCTCGACGGCCGAGGCGTACGCGCGGGCGTATCTCGGCAAGGTTCCCGTCGGCGGCCGCTATGAGGCCTCGTGGCACGCTGACGCGTTGACGGTGAACCCCTACCTCGGCAGCGATGGCATCGCCCCCTTCGTGAAGGTGGCGGCCCGCGAAAACAAGGGGCTGTTCGTGCTCGTCCGGACGAGCAACCCGTCGGCCGGCGATTTTCAGGACCTGGTCGCCGACGGCCGGCCCATTTACCGGCACGTCGCCGAGCGGCTTGCCCAGTGGGCGGCGCCGCAACGGGGGGAGTCGGGGTACAGCTTGGTCGGGGCGGTCGTCGGGGCGACGTACCCGCAGCAGCTCGCCGAGCTCCGCGCGGCACTCCCTGGGGTGCTCTTTCTCGTGCCAGGCTATGGGACGCAGGGCGGATCGGCCCAGGACGTCGCGGGGGCCTTCGAGGCCGACGGGCTCGGCGCGATCATCAATAGCTCGCGCGGGCTGACCTTCGCCTACCAGCGGCCGGCGTACCGTCAGAAGTTCGGCGACGACTGGCGGGGCGCCATCGCCCAGGCCGTGCGCGATATGATCGAGGACCTGGCCGAGAACACCCCAGCCGGACGCCTGCGGGTGGACAACCCTGCCTGAAACGACACGATCGCGAACGCATCAAAATGGAGCGCGTGCCATGGCGCTGAGCTTCGTGATGTTCTCGAAGATGCTTCAGGAGTTCTCGGTCGCCGAGGCGGCCAAACGGATCAAAGGGCTCGGGTTCGACGGCGTTGACCTGACTGTGCGCCCGGGGGGTCACGTGCTGCCGGAGAAAGTTGCGGCCGACTTGCCCGCCGCCGTCAGCGCGATTCACGCCGAGGGCCTCGCGTTGCCCATGATCAGCACCGCGATCACCCGCGCGGGGGATCCGCATGTCGAAGCGATCCTCGGTGCTGCGGCACGTCAGGACGTTCGGCGCATCAAGCTGGGATACTGGAACGCCCCCAAGGGCAAACTGCGCCAGGCGATCGACGACGCCCGCAAGGCGCTCGACGGCCTCGAACGGCTGGCCGAATCGCACCAGGTGACGCTGGGCATCCACAATCACAGCGGTCCCGGGATGGTGAATTGCCAGCCGGCGGTGATCGCCGAACTGCTGCGCGACCGCGACCCGAAGCGCATCGCGTCGTACTTCGACCCCGGCCACGCCGCCGTGGAGGGGGGGAGCGGAGGCTGGAGGCAGAACCTCGAGTTGCTCGGTCCCAAGATCCGGATCGTCGCCGTCAAGGACTTCGGGTGGAAGTCGACCCCGGGCCGGCCCAAGACCGTCTGGCAGGCTTTGCAGATGCCGCTGGCCGACGGGCTTGTCGCGTGGTCGGAAGTTTTCGCGTCGCTCGCCGCGCTCGACTATGAAGGGCCGGTCTCCCTTCATAGCGAATACAAGGGGGCGCACAGTTGGCGCGACCTGTCGACGGCCGAGCTGATCGATCAAACGGCGGCCGACCTTGCGTTCGTCAAGTCGCTGCTGCCTGCCCGGCGCGCGGGGTGAATGAAGGTCGCCGAACGCCGCCTCATCGTTGCGGCCATCGGTGTGATCGCGCTGCCACGCACGGGCGCGGCACGGTGCCCACGTGCTGCGCATCGAGGGACGTGTGGCCTTCCCATTGTGTAAGCGGGCTTCTTACGTTAAAACGTGCGCGCTTCCTGAGCTGAGCACCGGGGAGGGATCGCCTTGCGACGGATCGTAGAGTTGGAGGGGTGCGTGGTTTGGCGGCGGATACGATCGTCGTCTTCCACGTGTTGATGAACCGCCTGCCGCGCGGTTGGGCGGCGGTGGATTGGTCCGCCCGCTCTTGTCTTGGCGGCCGTCTCGATCGCATTGCGGGGTTGGGGTTCCGTTGCGGGACGTTGCCCGGTCGTTGCGACGGATTTGCGCTGGGTTGGGGGCGTTCCTGGCCGCGGTTCTCTACGACCCGACCGTCCCGCAGTACGCCGTGCGCTGGCCTGTGCTGCTGGGGCGTCGGCCCTCGCCCTACGGTTGGTGCTGGGCCTGGCGCTGCGAGGCTGCCTGATCGAGTCGAGCACGCTGGACGTGTACGGCTGGTACGTCGGCGTGGCTTCGATGGCGGCGTTCACCGGCATCGCCCTGAGCGCGAGTCATGAGGGGTGTGCCGTGCTCGCCCCGTTGCGTGCCGCGCCGGTGGTCTTCCTGGGAACGATCAGTTATGGCCCTGACCTTTTCCATTTCCCGATCACGCTGTACGACATAGAGCTCAGTACATCTGTCGGAGTCCAGTCGGGACCGGTTCTTGGGGGGGCAGAGGAACTCCACACGGCGGCCCCCACCGTGGATTTGTGGCACGTGATCGAAAAACCGGTTCTGCGGTTTAAACGGTCCGTTCCTTAAGCGACCACCCTCGTGCTGCTCGGGGCTGTCGCACCGCCGGAAACCGTTGCGGTCTCGGTGGCGTAGGTCAAGGCGCCCATTTGCCATCGGGCCGGTCGTTAACCCGGTCGTCATCAACGGCCAACGCAGCGCTACAAGGCTGAGACAGCCGAACGCTGCGCTGTTTCCCCGTTGCGAGGCACGCTTATTTAAGTTACAACCTGCCCGCCGCCTGAGAGGTGGGACTCAGGAGTCACGCACATGCGACGGATCGCGGAGTTTGACGGTGTGCGCGGCCTGGCCGCAGTCGCTGTTGTCGCGTACCACATCTTCATGTCCCGCCTGCCCTGGGGCTGGGCGGCGGTGGATGTGTTTTTCGTCCTGTCGGGCTTCTTGATCACGGGGATCGTGCTCGAGCACGGTCGATCACCGGGCTTCCTGTGGGCCTTTTACATGCGCCGGGGGTTGCGCATCTGGCCGATCTATTACTTGCTGCTTTTGATCATGGCCGTGTGCTGGGTCGACGATGCTCAGGCCATTCCCTACTACCTCACCTACACACAGCGACTTCCTTATTACTGGGGCGGCGAGATGCCTCCGTGGACGGCGATGGGGCATACCTGGACGCTCGCGATGGAGGAGCAATTCTACCTAATTTGGCCGGCACTGGTTTTGCTGGCCGGGAAACGGTGGACCGGGCCATTGGCGTTGGCATTGGCGGTCGGGTCGATTCTGGCGAGGCTTGCGGGGTTCCACCACATGATCTTGGCCGGGCGCTGTGACGGGTTTGCGTTCGGCGGGCTGCTGGCGGCTCTCGTGGCCGACGCCGATGTTGAACACGCCCGCCAGCGGGTGTTGGCTTGGGCCTGCGGAGCGGGGGCCATCGCGGTCGGCCTGATCATTGCCTTGGGGTGCGTTGGCTGTCTGGTCGATTCGAACGGACCGTATGGGTTCCGTTGGCACGTGACCACGGCAACCATTGCCTCCTTCTCGGGCGTGGCGCTGGTGGCGGTCAACACCGGGCACCGCTCGCTCGTGCTGTTGCGAACACCCTTCGTGGTCTACCTGGGCTCGATCAGCTACGGGCTTTACCTCTACCAGTACCCGATCTTGATGTCGTCGGAGGCGCTTCGGAAGTTGTTGGGCGTCGGACCGGGACCGATCCTCTGGTCGACGGAGGTCCTTCTCACGGCCGCCGCCGCCGTGGTTTCCTGGCATTTGATCGAGAAGCCGATCCTGCGGTTGAAGGATTTCGTACCGTACCGCTCCCCCCACGCCCGGATGCGCGGATCCCGCACGGCGACCGTGGAGCCGATCGAGCCTGTGGCGGCCCAGGCAATGTAGGCAATCCTTTTTTTGGGCTGCCGTTGTCACACAAGGTCCTCCTGACGCGTACCATTCTGGAGTTGCCGGCAGGGTCCGCCGTGCGCCTTGGGCAATCGGGATGTGCCGCGACCTGGGCACCCTTGACGGTTTGTCGTCGATCGATCCACGGAACGCTTCCTTTCGTTGGCCGGTGCATTCGTGAGAGTTGGTTCGCGGTCACTGTCCGGACCGTGGGCCCGCGGTCTCGGGCCGTTCATGACTCGTCCTAAGTCTCCGGCGCCGTGCGTGTTGGAGCGAAGGCTTCGTGGTTCCCGCTGCTTTTCGGGGCCGGGTTGGACCGGGGTAGGCCTGCCTTCCGTGGTCAAGAGCAAGGAAGGGCCGCCAACCTTTGGTTCTCCTCCCCCCGAAGGATTACGCTCAAGGCTGACGGCCCCATCTGCGTGCGACCGAGCGGTTTCCCACGCGGCCTCACACACCATCAAACGGACCGACGAAAACGAAGCGCGCGCAGGGGCAGCAAAAAAAGTGGTCGACGCCTCCGCCGTTTCTGCGATGGGACCGCCGGTTCGCGTTTCCGCGCTTCCGATTTGGGAATAATGCGGCTGGATGTATTTGGCCGAATTGAGTAAGATGTCAGGGCTTCTCATGCGGAATTTCCCCCCTCAGGCCGCTCACGGAAATGAGTGACGGATTCAAAAACATGAGGAAGCGCGCCGGTACTCTTCGCTGCTCTCGGCTCGGGCTCGACTCTTTGGAAGAGCGGACGCTCCTGAGCGCGATCGTCGCATTCCCGGAGGCACGGCCTGTGCACGACGCGATCGTCCAGCAGGCGCAGCCGATGGGTCCCGAGGGATGGAACGGGTGGGGCTTTGAAGCGGGAACGCAGCATCTGTCAGCGTTCACGGGCTCTACCGATTCAATGCCGTTGGCCAAGGAGGGGGGTGGCGCCGTCATGGCGCTCGGAGCAACGTCCTTTGCCACGCCTGCGGTGATGGACGCTCTCCGCGCTGAAAAGGCGCTGGAGCTGGGAGTGGGAGCAACGTCCGCTGTCACGCCAATGGTGATGGTGATGAACCTGCCGGGGCCGTTTTCGAGTGCTTCATCGCAGGTGCTCGGCGCGCCGGGGCCGGTGAGTACGGAGAGTGGAGGGGGGGCGGCGGCGGTCCATCTTGTCACGCTCCATGACGTTGCGGCGTTCTGGGATGGCACGGGTTCCGAGTCGTCGGCGAGTGCGCCGGGGGATACGCCGTACCTGGGCGGATCGGTTGGGGCGCTGGTATCGGTCTTCCCCGTGGGTCATTGGTTGCAAGGGTTGCAGGAGAGTGGGTTTTTCCCCAACCTCGTCCACGTAGGCCCGTTGCAGTATCCGGCCCCGCACGGCAGCACCGATCTCCTGCCCGTCGACCGGTATGATTCCGTCGGTGACCCGACCGATATGGGGGGGGAACTCGTTCTGCCGGACGCGCACGAGACGGTCTTGGTGGGTGGGAACGCGGGGTCGCAGGCGGCGTCGGCCGCCGAGGGGCGTGACGTAATCGGGCCGCAAGTGAGTTACAGCATTTTCGGTGGAGTGGCCCTTGCACCGCGTGTCGCCGTGAGCGGGCGCGAGCTGACACCCTCGCTCGATTTCGCGCGGGACGGGGAGCGGCCCTTGACGCCGGTCACCGGGGTGTCGATCTCGTCCGTCGAGGACCTTGCGGCGATCGCCACCCAGGCGGCCGGCGCGACTGCGGCCGCGGTGGGTTCGGTGATTGCGGGGCGAGCCGAAGCGGAGGCGGCGCCCGTGCGAGGAACGGCGCCGCAGGCCGGAGCGATCACCCCCGAGCCGCAGGGGCTTGGCCTCATCGCCGAGCTGCTGCCGTACGACGGCGACACGGTGACCGCGGCGATCGACCGGTTTTTCGAGCAGTTTGAAGACCCGAGCGCGGACCGGGCCGAGGACTTCGAGCCGGCAGCGCTGTATCCGCCGCCGGGCGCGGTGCTGATCGCGGTCGCCGCCGTGGAGATCGCGCGGCGACACTTCAAACGGCGGAACGAGGAAGACGCCGCCACGCCCCCGCGGCGGCGGAATGTGGAGGGGCTGCGCTTCGATGAGTCGTTCGGCTCATCCGGCCCGTGGTCCTCGAGACTGTCATGAGCCAAGAACACCTGGACGAACTGATCATCCGGCTGAATGACGGCGATGTCGAGGCGGCGGAGCGCGCCTTCCTGGCGTACGAGCCCTACCTTCGGATGGCGGTGCGCCGGCAGTTGACGGGCGCCTTGCGGGCGAAGCTCGACTCGATGGACATCGTCCAATCGGTGTGGGCCGACGTGCTGGGCCGGTTCCGCGACTCGGGCTGGCGGTTCGCCGATCGCGCTCACCTGCGTGCGTTCTTGCTGCGAGTGACGCATAACCGCCTCATCGACCGGCGCCGGCAGCACCACCAGGCGCTCGCGCGGGAGCGGCCGCTGGAAGAACCGGGAATGGAGGGGTTTCTCGGCTCTTCCGACCCGAGGCCGAGCGAGGTGGCGCAGGGTCAGGAGCTTTGGGAGCAAATGCTCGCGCACTGTCCCCCTGCGCACCGCGAGCTGTTGCGCATGCGCCGGCAGGGGCTGCCGCTGGCCGAGATCGCCGCACGTTCGGGCCTTCATGAAGGAAGCGTTCGTCGGATTTTTTACGACCTGGCCCGGCGGCTCGCGGCCGCCCAGGCCGAGGATACATCGTCGTCGGTCGGGGCGGCGCACTAAGGTCCGCCAGCGCGACGTACAGCGCGCCAATGTCGGATGGTCGGCTCGACTCGCACGCACGGGGTCGTACACGGTCGGGCCTCTTGGCGGGTTGGTGCCAAAGAAGAGCGTTTCCGACGACGTCTGCGGTCCGAGGTTCGAGCTCTCACGATGCCCCCTTCCTCCACCGTTCCCCCGTCTTCGGCGAGTAGCCAGTCCTCTTCGGGGCGGCCGCGAGGGCCGGGTGAGGAATGGGTCTCGCAGCAGGTCGAAGCACTCGCGGCGGCATACCGGCGGGGCGAGCGTCTCGCAGCCGAGGAACTGCTCGAGCTCGGCCCCCCGCTCGGCGCCGAGGCGGCCGTGCGCCTCATCTACGAAGAGGTCTGCCTGCGCCGGGAGGCGGGCGAAGACGTGCCGACGGCCGAGGTGGTCGGACGGTTTCCGCAGTGGCGAGCGCAGTTGGAGCTCGTGCTCGACGCCGACCGGCTGCTCCGACCGCACGTCACGGCGAAGTTTCCGGAGGTTGGCGAAGCACTCGGCCCGTACCGGCTCCTGGCCGAGCTGGGGCGGGGGGCATCGGGCCGGACGTTCCTCGCGGCGCAGCCGGCCTTGGCCGACCGCCCCGTCGTTTTGAAGGTTATCCCCAGCGATCAGGAGGAGCATCTCTCCCTCGCGCGGCTCCAGCACACGCACATCGTGCCGCTATTCTCGGAGCAGACCTTCCCCGAGCTCGGTTTGCGGGCGCTCTGCATGCCGTACCTGGGGGGCGCGAGCCTGGCGCACTTGATGAAAGCCTTGGCCGACATCCCCCCCGCAAACCGCCGAGGCTGGCACCTGGTCGACGCGCTCGACGCGCTTTCGCCCAAAGTGCCGGCGCTGGCCGGCGGGCCGTTCCGGCGTTCGCTCGAGCAAGCGACTTACGTCGAGGCCGTGTGCTGGATCGGCGCGTGCCTGGCCGACGCGCTCGCGTACGCCCACGACCGCGGCACGATCCACATGGACCTGAAGCCGTCGAACGTGCTGATCACGGGGGACGGCCAGCCGATGTTGCTGGACTTCCACCTCTCGCGTCCGCCGATCGCGGCCGGCGCGTGGGTCTACGAGCGGCTGGGGGGAACGCCGGGTTGGATGTCACCCGAGCAGCAGGCCGCACTCGCCGCGGTAAAGCAGGACCGGGCGGTACCGGAGGCCGTGGACGGCCGCTCCGACTTGTTTGCGCTGGGGCTGCTGCTGCGCGATGCGCTCGGGCTGCCCACCGGCGAGCGAGGCGAGCTCCGGGCGTGCAACCCCGCCGTCAGTGTCGGGCTCGACGACATCATCGGCAAGTGTTTGTCGCCCCACGCCGCCGACCGCTACACCGGCGCCCCCGAGCTGGCCGAAGACCTGCGACGGCATTTGAACCACCTCCCCTTGCGCGGGGTTCGGAACCGGAGCCTGACGGAGCGCTGGAGGAAATGGCGCCGTCGCCGGCAGGGGGGAATCCTGTTTCGTTGGGCCGCCGTGGCGGCTTCGCTCGTCGCACTCGGCCTTGCGGGGGTGGGCTACTCTCAGCGAGTCGACACGATCCGGGACGCGCTCGCGGGGGGGAGGCAGCAGATCGACCGTGGGCATTACGAGGACGCTCTGGAAAGGTTGTCGCTCGGGCTGAAGTCGGCCGATCACCTTCCCTTCGTCGCGGGCCTGAGGCATCGCATCGAGCTCGAGCTGCGGCGGGCTTGGCGGGGGCAAACGGCCGACAAGCTGCACGCGATGGCCGACGCGGTGAGGTTCGAGTACGGCTTGACTCCCCCCACGCCCGACCGGGCCGAACACGTGATCAGCCGGCTGCCGGAGCTCTGGGAGCAGTTGCCTCGTCTGGCGGACTCCACGGACGCGCGGCTTAGCCCCGACGCCGAAGAGAATATCCGGATCGATCTTTTGGAGCTGGCCGTCGTCTGGGCGCACTTCCGCGTGTCTTTCGCGTCGCCGGGTCAGCTTAGTCCGGCCCGGCGCGAGGCGCTGCACGTGCTCGACGCCGTTCGGGCCTTGGAGGGCCCCAGCCTCTCCCTCGACCGTGAACGGAGGGTGCTGACCCAAGTGCCCGGAGCGCGAGTCGACGATCCCGAGGAGGTCGAGCGTCCGCGGACGGCGTGGGAACACTACGATCTGGGCCGCTCGCTCCTCCGGGTGGGCCGGCTCTCCGCGGCGGCCACTGAATTCGACCACACGGTCCGCCTCAAACCGGGCGACTTCTGGTCCAATTTCTACCGTGGGCTGTGTGCGTTCCAGCTCCGCCGCCCGGCTGATGCCATCGCGGCGTTCAGCGCGTGTATCGCGATTCGCGACAAGGCCGAGTGTTATTACAATCGGGCCCTGGCTTACCAGGACCTCGACCGCCCCCAGGACGCCATTGACGACTACTCCATGGCGCTCCAGCACGACCCGCAACTGACCGCGGCCGCGCTCAACAGAGGCATCCTGGCGTACAAGGCGCACCGCTACCGAGACGCGCTCGTCGATTTCGAGCGCGCCCTGGCCACGGCCTCCAGCCGCGCGATGGGTGGGCAAATTCGTACTAACCTGGCTCTGGCGGAACGCGAGCTGGGGAACCTCGACGCCGCCCGCGAACACGCCGAGAAGGCCGTACAGGACGGCGACACCAACGCCCGAGCGCTGCTCGATACCTTACTGCGTAAGGCGCGATAGGCCAACCTTCCGCCGAGCGCCCTCGCAGGCCGCCCGGTCCATCAGGCGTCCGGATCGAGACCCAGCGAGCGGAGCTGTTCGGCCATTCGGTCGGCGCGGCGTCTCTCGTCCTCCGCGCGCCGTCGCTCATCGTCGGCGCGGCGTCTCTCGTCCTCCGCGCGGCGGACAATGTCCATGTAGCTCTCAAACGGCCGGCCATCCGGCCCGAGAATGCGAAACTCGCTGTCGGTTAGCTCGAAACAGACTCCGAGGCGAGGACTTAGCCAGCCATTGGTCTCGGAAATCTCGTGGAGGGTGTCACCCTCGCGCAGCCAGCCTTCGAGCCAGACGGGCTCGGGATTGAACAGGTAGTATTCCTCGACGCCGAATCGCTCATAAAATGCGAGCTTACGCGCCATTTCACCGAAGCGGTTGCCGGGCGAAAGGACTTCGAAGACGACCTGAGGAGGGATGCCGTCTTCGTCCCATTGCATATAGGAACCGCGGTCCCCTTTGGGTCTTCCGAAGGCGACCATGGCATCGGGGGCCGTGCGCGTCCTGTTATCTCCCTCGACCGGATACCAAAAAAGATCCCCTGCGACGAAGACATTGGGGTCCTCGCGGAAGAGTGCCTCCAGGCCGCCGACGATCGTCGTGATCCACCGGAACTGCAACGTGTTCTCGGCCATTGGCAAGCCGTCGCTGTCGGGATAATAGATCGTCTTCGATGGCGTGTGCGTGCTCATGGGCGGACACCCCTCTCATGCTGATCTCAATCCTACAACCCGGTGTGCGCGCGGTCAAACGTCGCCGGATGCGACGGCCAGGGCCTACTCTCCATAGCCCGGTCGAGCCGCATCACGATCGATGTACGGCCGGCCATTGCCGGCCCTCCAGGTGAAAACCCAGGGAAGGTGACAACACGCTCCGAAGTGGCGAGAGGGTAACCGCCCTAAAGGAGCAAGTGCTCCAGGCTTCCGAGACCGATCGGCTCACGGCTGGCGAACGGTTCGGCGTGGCGGACGCCCGCCAAATGGCCCCAGAACCGCGTGCGGTCGCAGACGGAGTCGATCACGCCGGGCACCCCTGCGGGCTGGTTGTCGACAAGCTGCGAGCGATAGCAGCGCAGGGCCGCGAGCTTGGCGTCGAGCTGATCCGAGACGTCGATCACGAAGCTCGGCCGCTCGACGATCTTCAGATGGACGCTGAAATAGTAGAGCACGCGTGCGGGGTGAAACGGGGCGCCGGGGATATCACTCTTGGAGAGCTTGCTCCAGAAGCGGGCGTCCTCGACGAGCTTCGTCGCGGCGGTGTGGTCGGGGTGGGCGTCTTCCCAGTAGGGGGCGAACAAGACCCTCGGACGCACTTCGCGGAAGACCGAGGCCAGGGCGCGGCGGTTCACGAGGGTTGGCTCGAGGCTGCGGTTCGGCAGGCCGAGGTTCCGCCGCCACGGGTTGCCCAGCGCGGCGGTTGCCGCGGCCGTCTCCTGCGCCCTGCGCTCGAGGGAACCCAAGGGGGTCGGTTCGCCGCTGGTCAGGTCAAGGATCCCGACCGTCCATCCTTGTCCCATCAGACGGACGATCGTTCCTCCCATACCAAGCTCGGCGTCGTCGGGATGAGGGGCGATGACCAGGGCGTCAAGCATCGATTGCACTCTCTTCGGGGAAGCGGACTCACCACAGCAAACGCCGGCATGACCAAGGTAACGCCGAGGAAACGATATCTCCTCGGGAGGCCGGGGGTCGACCTTTCCATTGCGCCTGCGCAGCGGCTGCTAGGCCGTGGATTCCTCCGCCGGCAACGGCCGGATCGCGGACGGCGTTTGCTCGCATGCGACCCTCCGAGTATCGTATTGCCCTCGGCAAGTTGTAGGCAGGCTGAGCGTGGCCGCGCGGATTCCCCGGAACCGACGATTGTGTTAGACTGAAGAAGCTATTCGCGTGGTTCCTGAAGGTGCTTCGAGTCCGTCGTTGAGCGGGTCGCCGGAGGACGGCGGTCGAGAAACTGGGAGAAGCGGGAATGCCGGGATTCGTCAAGATGGCGACGCTGGCGGAGCTGCCCCCGGGCGGTGCCAAGGAAGTCGAGCACGAGGGCCGGATCTACGCGCTCTTCAATGTCGGCGGAACCATCACGGCGATCGACGGCATCTGCCCCCACCAAGGGGGTCCGCTGGCGGACGGAGTGCTGGAGGGGACAACGGTATCGTGCCCCTGGCACGGTTGGCAGTTCGACGTGTGCACCGGCAAGACGCCACTCGGTGCGCGGATCAAGCAGGCAGTTTATGAAGTCAAGGTCGAGGGCCAGGACGTGCTGGTAGCCGTCGTCTGAAACCTCGTTCCCCCCTGGGCGGCGTCGCGCGACCTTGCCTCTCTCGCCGGTCGTTCGAGACGCCCGACCCCTTGCGCGACGGACGACTCGTGACGCATTTCCGACCGTTCCGCAACGGCGACCCGCCGGCCCTGGCCGCGCTCTGGAACCGAGGAGTCCCCGCCCGGGAGACCGCGCGCCCTCTGAGCGCGCACGAATTCGACGCGCAGGTGGCCAATCGAGTCCACTTCGACGCGGCGGGCCTGATCGTGGCCGAGCGTGAGGGGCGCAAGGTCGGCTTCGTGCACGCGGGTTTCGGTCCGGAGGAGCCGATCGGCCCGCCCCACCGCCTGAACCGGGCGCTCGGGACGATCGGTATGTTGGTGACCGATCCCGGGCTCGAGGACGAAGAGCTCGAAAGGGGGCTCGTCGCCGAGGCCGAACGCTACTTGCGAGAGCGCGGGGCCAAAGTTTTCTACGCCGGCGGGCAGTTTCCGCTCAACCCATTCTATTGGGGGCTCTACGGCGGCAGTGAGTGGGCGGGAATTCTCCCCGCGCACGCCGCTTTCGTTCGCGCAGTGACCCGTGCGGGGTACGAGCCTGTGAGTGAAACGGTGTTGATGGAGGCGGACCTGACCGGCGCCGAGGCGCGCGACCCGCGCTCGTTCTTGATCCGGCGCGCGACGCGCGTGGAAGTCGTGGACGACCCGACGCCCCCGAACTGGTGGGAAGCGCTGGCCCTCGGCGACTTCCGCCCGACCGTCTACCGGCTTCTGGTCAAGACGGAGGACGTCGAGCTGGCCCGCGCGACCACGTGGGACATGAGCCGGTTCGGCCGAACCGACGGGCGCTCGCGGGTCGGCCTGATCGAGATGGAGGTCGCCGGTGCGCACCGGCGCAAGGGGTTTGGCCGTCATCTGGTCGGGGAGATCCTCCGCCACGCTCGTGGGGAAATGACCTCCGTGGTAGCCCTCCAGACGCGCGCAACGAACGTACCGGCGCTTCAGTTGTACCAGTCGCTCGGCTTCCAGCGGGTCGGGACGAGCGTGCTCTATCGCCGGCCGGGGTGATTGGGGGCAATTCGGACTGGCCGCTCCTTGGAGGGTGCGTGAAACACACCCTGTGAATCAAGGGTCGCCGCGCTTGCCCCACATCGCAGTTGACCTGTCGGCGACCGGCCGGCCGGTGTTAGACTTTTTTCCACGCGCTGGCGGTCGTGTTGCACGGCCCGCTCGCACCATGAATCGACGTGAGGATGGATGACTCATGGCACGCCGCACCCTGAACCGCCACGAGCTGCGAGCGGCCGCCGAGGCGGCCGAAGCGCTCGGGCTGAACACCCCCCCGGAGCGGAAACCCAGGTCCGAGCCGGTCGAACGCCGGCCCAAGCCCGCTCCTACGGTGCGGATGCGCGTCGTGTGGGCCGTGTGCGACCTGGGGGGCCGGACCGTCGCCACGTTCGACTACCCGTGCAAGGCCGACGCCGAGGCCTGCGCGGCCGAGCTGAAGAAGAAAGGGAAGGGGAATCACTTCGTCCGATCCGTGAAGGAGCCGATGGGCTGACCCCTGTAGGTCCGGCCATTGCTGGCCGGAATGGGATCGGCCGGCAATGGCCGGCCCTACGGCGTTTGATTCGATCGCGCACGCGCCTGCTCCAGCTCCTCGCGAAAATACCTTGGCGCCCAGCGCTGCATCCACCAGTCGAATGGGCCGGGGAGCCAGTGGGCGAGCGTCACGATGGCCCAAGACGTGACGCTGGGCAGCAAGAAGGCGCGGCGGCCGTCGAGCCCGCGCAGGATCGAGCGGACGATCTTGTCGGTTGGCTCCCCTTTGTGCTTGTGGACCTGGTGGGTGCGCGAGGGCTCTCCCAGGGCCACAGCAGCGAACTCGCTCTCAGTTTGGCCGGGGCAGGCCGCCCAGACCCGCACGCCTGTGCCGCGCAGCTCGTACCGCAGGCACTTCACCAGGCCGTTCACGGCGTGCTTGCTCGCGACGTAGACGGCCGAGTAGGGCATCCCGACGAACCCGAGTATCGAGGAAACCTGGACGATCTGCCCCGCGCCCCGGGCCTTCATGGAACGCGCGGCGCGCTGAGTCAAGTCGATCAGCGCCATGACGTTAACATCGATGATCTGGCGGATTGACGCGGCGTCGTGGTCGGCGAAGTCGGCGTAGTGGCCCAGCCCCGCGTTGTTGATCAGGAGATCGAGGCCGCCGGGAAGTGCTTCGGCCCGTTCCCAAAGCTGGGCGCGAAATGATGCGTCGGCCAGGTCGCCGGCCGCGACCAATACGCGGCCAGGCGGGAGCTCGGCGGCAAGGGCTTCGAGCCGGTCGAGGCGGCGGGCCGTGGCCAGGACGGTCATCTCGCGGTCGAGGACGAGCTGGCGCACGAACTCGCGTCCCAGGCCGGCCGAAGCGCCGGTGACGAGGGCCGTTTTGAGCATCAGGGTGAACTCCGGAGGGGCCGGTTGTGTCAACGTCGCGGTCGCCCCGGGCCCGTTCGCGGGTTGTTTGAGGGCGATGCATGCTTTAGAATCACGGTACTTGTCGCCGTTCGCAACCCCGTGCAGGACTTGTCCGAGAGAGGATTGCTCGCCGTGGCCACCATCGACCAACAGACCGCGACCACCCGGAAACCCCTGACCGGCGCCGACGTCCTGGTCGAATCCCTGGTACGGCACGGCGTGGAGGTTCTCTTCGCCTACCCCGGCGGGGCGAGCATGCCGATGCACCAGGCGCTCACCCGATACCGCGACCAGGTGCGCACGATCCTACCGCGGCACGAGCAGGGGGGCATCTTCGCCGCGGAGGGATATGCCCGCGCCACCGGCAAGCCGGGGGTCGTCATGGCCACTTCGGGTCCGGGGGCCTTGAACCTCGTGACCGGACTGGCCGACGCTAAGATGGACTCGTTGCCGATCATCGCGATTACCGGCCAGGTCCCGACCCACGTCATCGGCACCGACGCGTTCCAGGAAACGCCGATGGTCGAGGTCTGCCGGGCGATCACCAAGCACCACTACCTGGTCCAGAACGCCCGTGACATCGCGCGAATCGTCAAGGAGGCGTTCCACATCGCCAACACCGGCCGCCCGGGGCCCGTGCTGATCGACATGCCCAAGGACATCCAAAACACCTTGGTGCCCGAGCCCGACTTCGACGTGCCGATGGACCTCCCCGGCTACCACCTGCCGCCGGTCCCCTCGCCCGAGAAGCTGCGGGAAGTCCTCGCCTCGCTCAAGGCCAGCCAGAAGCCCATCATCTACTGTGGCGGCGGCGTGATCGCGTCGGGCGCGGCCGAGGAGCTGCGTGAGTTCGCCGCGAAGACCGGCATCCCCGTCGCGATGACCTTGCAAGGGTTGGGGGCGATCCCGAACGAGCACTACCTGTCGCTCAACATGCTCGGCATGCACGGCACCGTGTACGCCAACTACGCGATCAACGACGCCGACCTCTTGCTCGCGCTCGGCGTCCGGTTCGATGACCGCGTGACGGGCAAGCTCAGCGAGTTCGCCAAGCACGGCCGGATCGTGCACGTCGACATCGACGCGTCGGAGATCAACAAGAACAAGACCGCGCACGTGGCGATCAACAGCGACGTGCGCTCGTTCCTGAAGGCCATCAACCCGCTGGTCGAAGCGGGCGACTGGCGCGCCTGGCACAAGCAGATCGACGCGTGGCGCGCGAGCGATCCGATGACCTACGACCAGCGCGACGACGCGATCATTCCGCAATACGTCCTCGACCAGTTCTCGAACCTGGCCCAGGGCGAGTTCATCATGACGACGGGCGTCGGCCAGCACCAGATGTGGGCCGCGCAATGGACCAGGTTCACGCAACCGCGCACCTGGATCACGTCCGGCGGCCTCGGCTCGATGGGCTTCGGTCTCCCCGCCGCCCTGGGCGCGCAGGCCGCGTTTCCGGATGCCCTGGTCGTCGACATCGACGGCGACGGCAGCTTCGTCATGAACATCCAGGAACTGGCCACTGCGTTCTGCGAGAACCTGCCGGTCAAGGTGATCCTGCTGAACAACCAGCACCTGGGCATGGTCGTGCAGTGGGAGGACCGCTTCTACGCCAGCAACCGCGCTCATACTTATCTCGGCCCCGTCGACCATCCCGAGGCCGTCGGCCAAGGGGAAGGGGACCTGCCCGAGGTCACCTATCCCGATTTCGTCACGATCGCCAAGGGGTTTGGGGTGAAGGCGCGGCAGATCCGCCAGAAGTCGGAGGTCGTCGACGCGCTCAAGGAAATGATCGCCCACCCCGGCCCCTACGTCCTGGACGTGCTCGTGCCGTACCAGGAGCACGTGCTGCCGATGATTCCGGCGGGGGGGACGGTGCGGGATATTATCAAAAGTTAAGGCGTTCCACGCGGCCCGGTTCGTAGCTCCTCTTCGGGCGTTTTCTGGGAGGCGGTCGGCCATGGCAACGGTCAGTCGGCCCACGCCGGTGCACGAACCTCGGGAAATTCGCGTCCTTGTCCATGACGTCGCCTGGGACGGGTATGAGGCGATGTTGCAGATTGTCGATGAGCGACATATCCGTGTTACGTACGATGCCGGCTCGATGGAGGTCTGCATGCCCTCGCAACGGCATGAGCAGGCGGCCCAATGGCTCGGCCTCTTCGTAACGAGGCTCGCGGAGGAACTGGAAGTTCCGTACGAACCTCTCGGCATGACGAGCTGGAAAAAAGCCAGCGTCGCGAAGGGGATCGAACCGGACCAGTGCTATTACCTTCAAAATCACGAAGTCGTTCGGCGCGAATCACCGCTCGATCTCGAGACCGATCCGCCCCCCGACCTGGCGATCGAGGTGGATATTACCAGTAGTTCTCTCAACCGTATGGCCATCTACGCAGCGCTCGGCGTGCCCGAAGTCTGGCGCTATGACGGGCAGACGTTGGCGGTCAACCAGCTCCAACCGGATGGCCAGTACCAATCCAGCGCGACGAGCCACGCCTTTCCTGGTCTTCAGCCGTCGGATGTCGAGCATTTCATGGAGCTCGGCCGGACGATTGACAAGGTCCGCTGGGCGCGCACGCTCCGTGACTGGGTACGCGATGAGCTTATTCCCCGTCGGGCCCGGGAACGCCCGCATGGATAACGCGGCGCGACGTCGCCGCTCGGTCGAATGAGTCGCAACGAAAAAGGCCCACCGGATGTAAGGCCGGCGGGCCTTTTCGTCTCTTCGTTTTTCAAACCGCTCGGGTCAGTTGACCCAGATCGGCCCATCCACGAGCAGCCCGTACTTCTTCATTTTCTTGTAGAGCGTCGTGCGGTTGATGTCGAGTACCCGAGCGGTCTCCTGGCGGTTCCAGTTCAGGGCCTGGAGCGCCTGGATGATGATGCGCTTCTCGGGCTCTTCGAGGGCTTCCTTGAGCGGCCGGATGCTCATCGGCAGGTGGTGCCGGGGGGCCTTCGGGGAAGAGCGGGCCGCGCGGCTGTGGCCGAGGCTGGGGCTCAAATGGCCCGAGGTGATCCGCGTTCCCTGGCAGAGGACGACCCCGCGCTGGATCACGCCTTCGAGCTCGCGGACGTTGCCCGGCCAGTCGTGCTTCATCAGCGCGTCGAGGGCGTCGCGGGTGAAGCCGACGACGTTCTTGCCGAACTCCTGTGCGAACCGCGAGCGGAAGAACTCGGCGAGCTGCTCGATATCGTTGCCGCGATGCCGGAGCGGCGGCAGCTTCAGGCAGATGACGCTGATGCGGTGGTACAGGTCCTGCCGGAACTTCCCCTGTTCGACGAGGGCCGACAGGTTCTCACTCGTGGAGAGGAGGAACCGGATATCGTTCGTCCCCCCGTTGTGCAGCGAGTTCGCCACCTCCAACTCGCGGACCTGCAAGGCGTGAAGCAGGTGCCACTGGAGGTTCGCCGACAGGGCGGCGACCTCGCTCAAGAAGAGGGTACCCCCTTGGGCCTGGGCCAGCTTGTTGGTCCACTCGGCCGGCGGGGCGTCGCCGAGGGCGTCGGGCTTGAACTCAAAGCGCTCGCGCTCGGCCTGGAGGTCGGCTAAAGCCGCTCCGTCGAGCGGGACGAACGGCTGCTCGCCGCGGGTGCCCAGGGCGTGAATGGTGCGTGCCAGGAGCGCCTTGCCGGTGCCGTGCTCGCCGACCATCAGCACGGGGGAGCGGGTCGGCGCGATCGAGCCGGCCAGCTCGATCGCTTGCCGCAGGCTGGGGTCGTTGCCGATCACGCCGAGCTCACGGGCAAGCAAGTCGGCCCGAGGCGCGGGTGCCGGATGAGGGGTTGCGGCGGGCGCGGGCACGTTCGCGCTCGGGGCAGGGGTGCCGTTGAGGTGCGGCGCGGGGATCGCGCTCGCCTGTGCGGCTGCCGACGTGCCCAACGCCTGGGTCACGGCGGCTCGCAGCTCGATCGCCGGCACCGGGTATTTCAGGACCGCCAGCGCCCCCAGTCGCAGCGCCTCCTTCGAGCGCTCCGTGTTGGCGCCGGAAAAGAGCAGGATCACCGGCACGTTCTTGTGCTTGCGGCGGATGTAGGCCAGCAGCTCGAGTCCTTCGGAATCCGCTGGATCGACGCCAGCCAGCACCAGGCCCACTCCGCCACGTTCCATCAAGCGGACCGCGACACGGTCGTTCGCGGCTTCGTCGATCACGACGTGCTCGAGCGACCGGAGCATCGACGTCAGCAGCGCCAGGGTCGAGGGGTCGGGATGGACGATCAAGAGTCGGGCTTTGCTCATCGGTTCGTTCTCTCGCAAGGTTCGCCCGTTGGGACCACTAGGCCGATCCATCCTCCTTGATCCTTCAAGCCAATTCGTCCGTCGGACACCAAACGTCGGCGTGAGACCGATCGCGCCTCGCAGCGCCGCGGAAGGGATCAACCCAGGCGCAGCACGCGATTCCCTGGCACGAGCCGGGATGTTGCCCGGCGTCACACGAGTGTCGGTCTGATGAAACGTCTATGTCACGGACGCCTCGACGTCAAAAAAAGCTCTCTTCTTGGCACGCTTGGTGACGGCCCTTCGTGGGCTTACCCGCTTTCGTTCTCTTCGCTGGTCACGTCTTCGGGACAACAAAGGCGGAAAACCGCGTTGAGGGCGTTTATCTTAGGTCGCGTTTGTAGTTTTTGCAAACGATAAAGCCTAAATCCTCGGTTCCCAGTACCCGGCTGATTTAAGAACGGGGGTGTGCCTCGCGGTAGACGTCGAGCATCCGTTCCTTGGTCACGTGGGTGTAAATCTGCGTCGTCGTGAGGCTCCGGTGGCCGAGGAGTTCCTGCACGCTTCGAAGATCGGCCCCGCGGTCGAGCAGGTGCGTGGCGAAGCTGTGACGCAGTGTGTGTGGGCTGGCGGCGGGGTTGAGCCCCTGGGCGGCCAGGTGTTCCTCGAGCAGCCGCCCGACGCTCCGGGTGGTCAGCCGGGTGCCGAACCGGTTCAGAAACACAGCGCGTTCTCCCACCTGTTTGGGCCGGCGCTGGGGAAGCCACTGCGCGATCCAGCTCATGGCCATCCGGCCGATCGGGCAGAGCCGTTCGCGCCGGCCCTTCCCGCGGACTCGTAACAGATCCTGTTCGCTGTCCAGGTCGTCAATGTTCAGTCCGACGAGCTCGCTGACGCGCAGACCACCGCCGTAGAGCGTCTCGAACATGGCGCGGTCGCGGACCCCGAGGGCGTCGTTCGTGGGGATGGCGTCGAGCAGGCGGATCACTTCGTCCACCCGCAGGAGCCGAGGCAGCCGCTGGGGCTGTTTCGGGTTTCTGAGCCCCCCGGCTGGGTCGTGCGCGATCTGGCCCTGGCGGCGTTGGTAGCGATAGAACGAACGCAGGCTGGCCAGGCGCCGGGCGACCGTGCTCGCGGCGTAGCCCCGGCCGCTGAGCCAGGCCGAATAACGGCGCAACTGGCGGGCGTCGACTTGGGTCGGATCGGCGCTGGCGCCCACGGTCTCGGCGAGGAACTGACCGAAAAGGGTGAGGTCGTCCTCGTAGGACCGGACGGTGTGGGCGGAGGCGTTCCGTTCGCCCCGGAGATGATCGAGGTACGCGGCGACGGTCGAGTGCATGCGTCTTATCCCTGCGCGACCGGGAATGTCGGTTCTCTGGGATAAGTATGTCGGCACCGCGGTACCGCAGATTGCAAGGCTCCCGGCACACCTCGGGCCGCCCAGGGGCGGTCGTGCCTTGCGGGCTGTTTACGACCTGGTCCCCGTCCCTTTTTTGGCCTGGGATCTTGCCCCGGAAGGGGAGTGTGCTATGATTCAAGTGCGCCGTGGAGCAGCGGTTAGCTCGCCAGGCTCATAACCTGGAGGTCGTAGGTTCGATTCCTGCCGGCGCAATTCGGAATCCTCGCCAACACCCCAACTGGGGGTGTTTTTTTGTGCGCTCGCCTTGTGAGCCCGGAGCACTCACGGCTGCGGAGATTTCGCTCGGGAACCTGCCCGCTGAGCGTATCGAGCGAACCTCCCGGAGGCGCACGAAGGCTACTTCGAGACACGCTCGAACCACGCACACCCAGGGCAGCATCCCCCGGCGGCGAGGGCGCTCCGCGCCATATTGCTTTACTTGGCTTGCTTGCGGTACTCTTCGAGCCAGCTCTTGCCGGTACTGACCGTCAGGTCTTTGAAGGCCGCATCAATCTGGGTCGAGTCGGGGGTCCCGGCGCGTTCACGCTCGATCCCCCTCCTCACGAGTTCGGCCGTACCGCCGCCCCATTCGCTGGTGACCATGCCGAGGCTCAGGGCGGCGAAGTACCAGACCCGGGCATCGTCCGGATTTGAGAGCTCGAGCTTATTGAAAACGCTCAGCGCGTCCTTGTACCTGGCCTTTTTGAACAGCTCGACGCCCTGGGCCAGGGCCGGCTCACGCGAGACCTTCTCGTCGCGCCGAACCATTTCCGGCGTCGGCGCCGAGCGCAGCGCGACGGACTTGGCGGAGCTCTCGAGCACATCGAGCTTGCCGCGCATGGCGGTCACATCGGCCCGGAGCCCCTTGACCGCGTCCGAGAGTGTGTTGGCTTGGGTGTCGAGGTCTTTCACTCGCCCGTTGATGGGCACCATGTCCTCGGCGAATTTGGCCCACTTGTCCGACGCGCTCTTCACCGCGTTTTCTAGTTTTTTGAATTCCGAGAGCTCGGGTGAAGGAACGGGCTTAGGGAGCGCTGCGAGCTGGCCATTGAGACCGTCGACCGCCTTGGAGAGATCTCCGGTGCGGGATTTCAAGTCATCGAGGTCCTTGAGCAACGCGGGGTCAATGGCGGGCTGGGGCTCCCTGGAGCCGAACCCATGAAAAAGTGCGCCGCCGAGCAGCCCAAGGAGGAGAGCGACCGCACCCACTCCGAGCCAGCTTCCGAGCCCGAGCGCACGGACCGGCTGGGTCAGCATGATCGTCTGGCGGGGAGGTGGCGTCTCGGCGACCGCCGGCCGCGGGGTATTCACATCGGCGTCATCAGTGTCGGCCTGGAGTTCCGCAATGGCCAGGTGGAAAGGGTTAACCAAGTGGGCGTTTGTTCCATTTTGGTGGGGAGTATAGGCCGTCGCAGTGGCTGCGCGGGCGGCGCTACGCGTTGTTTCGTCGTTCGTTTGAATTTCGTCGCTGGGGGCCATGGACCACGCTCCTCGATCGGCTTGGGAACAGCGGGCGTTTCCTTAAAGGGGGTTTTGAAGGTTATTGACGTGTCTTGGCCGCAATCGTTTGCGTGCGGAAATCCCGACGAAACGGACTCGGCATGAAAGGCCCCGGGGGCGGCTATCGGTCACATCGGGCGGGACAAAGTACGACGGAGCCCCGGATTCTGGTCACATCTTTCTCTACCATAGTACGCCGAACGCAGCGCGTCCGTCAGTTTTGGCGCTCGTCCCGAAAGGGCTTGCCCGACTTGTAGAGCTCGAGGCGGCGCCGGTGAGCGCCTTGGTCGAGGTGCTCCGCCGCGAACCGTTCCAACGCCTTGGTCTGCCAGCGAACCGCCGCGTCGAAGTCCCCTTGCTCAGCGCTGGCGGCGGCGAGGGTCCCGAGGATGTACGGATTCGACCCGCCGCTGAGCTCGTTGGCGCGGGCGGCCGACTGGACCGCCTTATGGCCGTCGCGCACGTTGGGATCGGCGGCCGTCGCCCAGATCCAGGCGCGGCCATTGTAGGCCAGGGCGTCGTCGGGGTTGATCTTCAGCGCCTCGGCGTAATCGGCGAGGGCCTGTTCGTAGTCCTGCTTCGCCGCCCAGGCAAGCGCGCGCTGGTGGTACGTGGCAACGTCGCGCGAGTCGAGGCGAATCGCCTGGTTGTCGTCGGCGATCGCAAGGTCGTAGTCGTGCTTGGCGGCCCAGGCCAACGCGCGGTGGACGTATGAGGCGGCGTCCTTGGGGTCGAGGGCCGTCGCCCGGTTGTAATCGGCGATCGCCCCGTCGTAGTCCTCGCGGGCGAGCCGGGCGTTGCCGCGGTTGTGATAGGAAACGGGGTCCCGAGGGTCGAGCTTGATCGCCTCGGTGTCGTCGGCAATCGCGTGCTCGAAGTCACGCAGGTAGGCGTAGACCAGCCCGCGCATCTGATAGGGCCAAGGGTCGCCCGGTCGTTCCTTGATGGCGCTGGTAAAGTATGCCAGGGCCTGGTCCAGCGGGACCACGTCCGCCTCGCGCACCCAGCCGCGGATGCCGTCATCCGCGACCCACACCCAGCCGCCCCGAACGTGCTCCACGTGATAGACGCGGAAGACGTCGGACGACGCGACGACTTCCTTGCCCACCTTCAACGCGGCCTCGCGCGACCTGAGAACGACGCGGCTACCGGTCCCGACCGCCACCGGCTCCTGCCCACCGGTTGGCGCCGCGATGAGGACGAACACGATCACTGCAACCGCCAGGTCCAACCCGGAGCGTGTTCCCACCGGAGGCCCCCTTCCCGCTATTGCGCCGGTGTTTGCGCGACAGCACGCCGCATACCAGCACTCATTGTCGCGCGGACGGCCTTCGCCCGCAATATCGGGCGCAGCAGAAGACCGCGCCGAACCGGTGTTCGTGCGCGGTCTTGCGGGTTGTAGCGGTGGAGATCGTCGTCAAACGGGTGTGATCGTCGACGCCGTGGAAAACGACATCGTGAAACGGCCCACGTCGAAATTACTGAGATGGACGAAACTCGGAATGTACGAGCGGAGCGAAACGTCGATCTCGCCCGTCTCCCCTTGCTCGCCCGAATACGCGCCCGAGGCCGCCGTAACGGTATAAGTGAATGTAAACTGTGAAGATGTTGACGAGGATGCCGTCGTGGTGACCGTGGCAGGGCCGGCGAGTTGAAGCGTCAGCGTCCCGCCGCGCCCGTGTACGTAAAGCGTGTCCGTCCCGTTGAGACTCACCGTCGCGGTCGTTTGCGAACCGGTCGTGACCAGGTTTGACACCTGAACGGCGCCGTTCACTGAAGCGTAACCGATCGGGTTGACGCGCCCAACGCCGAAGAAGCGATAGGTCGCGTTCGATTGGGACCGTGCCTCGGTTCCTACAAAGGTCCCGTTGATACTGCCGGACAGCGGGGCCGGTGTAATCAGCACGGGGGGCCTGGTAACCCCCACCCGCGCGCCGATGTGGGTATGGAGCTCAACCGCCGCCGCCGCCCCTGAAAGCAGGGCCATCGATTCCAGCGCCTCAAGTTGGGGGCGTACCTTCTTCTGGGTTTTCATCGTTGTCATCTCCGAGTTCGGGAAAGTCTCTCCAATCCAAGTGTCGAAAAGCGACGACGAGAAGATTTAAGCAATAGGCGTGCCGAGCCGGCTGCGGCGAATGGGAAGCTTGGAGGTTTTTTGGGGAAGGGCCAGCGTGTTGTGCGGGGGGGCCATTGATCGCCGTATCTTGCGTTCAGGGGAGGGGAATTGCTACGATTGGAACGAACTTTCTTGGACACTCTCCGGGGTGCAGGCGGCGCCCAGTGACCCGGGACGTGCAGCACAGAGGACGCGCCTGCCATGATCGACCCCCGCGTCGCCAGCGGGCTGCGGGACATTCCCCCTTCGGTGATGATCCCCCGTGAGCGCATGCTCGCCACGTTCCGACGGACATTTGCCTCATTTGGCTATGTTCCGATCGAGACCCCGCACATCGAGCGGATGGAAGTCCTGACCGGCAAGGGTGCCGGGTCGGACGAAGTCTTGCGCCAGATCTTCGAGGTGATCAATAAAGGGGGAGAGGCCGGCAAGCTCGCGCTGCGGTTCGACCTGACCGTACCGCTGGCCCGGTTCGTGGCCAAGCACGTCAACGAGCTGGGCACTCCGTTCAAGCGGTACGCGATAGGGTCGGTGTTTCGGGGTGAGCGCCCCGCGAAGGGGCGGTTTCGCGAGTTCGTGCAGTGCGACTTTGACACGGTCGGGACCGAGAGCGCTGTGGCCGACGCGGAGACGGCGCACGTGATCTACGCCGCGCTCACGGCGGCGGGCGTGCCGGCATTCCGAATCACGCTGAATAACCGGAAGATCCTCGACGGCCTGCTCGATACCCTGGGCGCCGCCGACAAGACCGGACCCGTGCTGCGGGCGCTCGACAAGCTGGCGAAGGTCGGCCGCGACAAGGTGCTCGGAGAACTCCAGCGCGGCGAAGAGGACTCGAGTACCCGGCTGCTTTCGGCAGAGCAGGCCGCTCGCATCCTCGACTTTGTGGAGCAAGGACAGGGTGGGGTCGAGGTGCTCTCCCGGGTGGAGGAAACTCTGGGCCGGCATCCGCGCGCGGCCGAAGGGATCGCGAACCTCCGCACGATCCTCGGATTGCTCGACGCGGCGAGTGTCCCGGCGGCGTACCTCGCACTCGACCTCGGTCTCGCGCGCGGCCTCGACTACTACACCGGCGTCGTCTTCGAGACCACCATCAACGGCTGGGAGAAGTTCGGCAGCATCAGCTCCGGGGGCCGGTACGACAACCTCGCGAGCCTTTTCACGGACCGGCGGCTGCCCGGTGTCGGGGCGTCGATCGGCCTGGACCGGCTGCTCGCCCTGATGGAAGAGGCAGGCTGGCTGCAGGGGACCGCGACCACCGTCCCGGTGCTCATCGCGCAGTTCCCGGGGGTCGATGCGGCGGTTGCCGTGAAGCTCGGAGCGCGGTTGAGGGCCGCGGGGGTCGGGGCGGAAGTGTTCCCCGAGCCGATCCAGGTCGGCAAGCAGATGGGCTACGGCTCGACGCGCGGGCACAAGGTGGCCGTCATCGTCGGGCCGGACGAGGCCGGGAAGGAACTCTTCAACCTCCGCGACCTCGCCACGCGGCAGGAGCAGAAGGCCATTCCGTGGGCCGAGCTGGAGGCGTCGGTGAAGCGGGCCTTGGGGGACTCATGAGCATCGAAACCGCGGCCGCCGAACGGCCGGTCGACCTCGTCCGCGGCACCCGCGACTGGATGCCGGAGGAATGCGCGCGGCTGGCGTCGCTCGAGGCGCTCTTGCTCGACCGCTTCGCCCGCGCGGGCTACCGGCCGATTCGGACGCCGGTGCTCGAATTCACCGAGCTGCACGAGCGCAAAAGTGGCGCGGGGATCGTGGCCAAGCTGTTCGAGCTGACCGGTACAGGGCAGGGGGTCTGTCTGCGGCCCGAGCTGACGGCCGGGATCGTGCGGGCCTACGCGACAGGTCCCGCCGCCCCGCCGCTCCCCTGGCGCGTGAGCCATTCGGGGCCGGTCTTTCGTTACGAGACTCCTCGCCCCGACCGACTCCGCGAGTTCCAGCAGGTCGGCGTCGAGCGCCTGGGCGACGCGGGGCCGGTAGCCGACGCCGAGGCCATCTGGCTGGCCGACTGGGCCGCGCTCGAGGCGGGCCTGAAGGAGACGAGCATTCGCGTCGGCCATGTCGGCCTGATTCTCGAAATGCTCCAGCGCTCGGGCTTGCCCGCGCCGACGCGGGCCGCGCTCGTGGAGATGCTGAGCGAGGCCGCCACCGAGGGGCAGAACGTCCAGGCCCTGGAACAAGGGCTCGAACAGCTCGCCGGCTGGCTCCAGGGGGCCGAAGGCGCGGATGTTCCCGTGGCCGTCGAGCGGGTCGACGACCGCGGCATCGACCGGCTGTTCCGGACGCTGGTCCCGGTCATCGTCGGCCGGCGCTCGGGGCACGAGATCATCCATCGGCTACGACGGAAGTGGGACCTGGGGCACGACCTGCTCGGCGTGCTGGAAAGTGTGCGGTCCCAGGTGCACGCCTTGGCCGAGCTGAAGGGAAGCCCCGACGCGGTGCTGCCGCGGCTCGAGGCCGACTACGCGGCCCTCGCGCCGGACTCGGTCGCTGCACTCAGGGCGCTGGTCTCCGCGCTCAGGGATTACGGTATCGCGCCGGAGCGCATCACGCTGGACCTGGGCTTCGGTCGCGGGATCGGGTTCTATTCGCAAATGGTCTTCGAGATCACCGCGCAGACGCCCGAGGGGCCGGTCGAGGTGTGCGGCGGGGGCCGTTACGATGGACTCGCCCGCGTGCTCGGCAGCGACCGCGACGAGCGGGGCGTCGGCTTCGCGTTCGGGCTGGAGCGGCTCGGGCAGGCACTCGATGCGCAAGGGAGCCGGGTGCCGTGTGACGAGGCCCAGGGGTACGTCGTCGTCCCTGTGGGCGCCGAGGCGTTTCCGCACGCCGTCGCACTTGCGCGCAGGCTGAGGGCAGAGGGGGTGCGGGTGGTCCTTGATTCCGAATCGAAAACGGGGGCCGGTGCTCCCCTCGTCCAGGTGCGAGGGCCGCTCGACGCGCCGTCGCCGCTGGTTGTGAACGGGCACGAGACAACGCTCGCCGCGCTGCTGCGCCAGGCGGTGGGCCGATGATCGACCCGATCCGTCTGGCCGTTCCCTCGAAGGGGCATCTGTACGACGGCGTGGTCGAGATCCTCAAGACCGCCGGCTACAAGGTCCGCCGCGCCAGCGACCGGCAGTACGAGGCGACGATCGCGGGGCACGCCCGGTTCCACGTCGTCTTCATGCGCCCGGCCGACATCGTGACCCAGGTGCAGGAAGGGCGCTGCCATCTGGGCGTCACCGGCATGGACGTTTATGCCGAGCGCGCCCAGGAGGCCGAGCGGACGACGGTCGTCGTCCCCGACCTCGGCTACGGCGGCTGCCGCTTGGTCGTGGCTGTGCCGGAGAGCTGGATCGACGTCACCCACATCATTGACCTCGTGGACCTGACGGCCGAGTTCAAGGCGGGCGGCAAGACGTTCCGGGTCTCGACCAAGTACCCCGCGCTGACGCAGGCGTACTTCCGCAAGTGGGGGATCTATTACTACCAGGTGATCGCCTCGGACGGGGCGCTCGAGCTGCACCCGAGCCTGGGCATCGCCGACGTGATCGTCGACCTGACGAGCTCGGGGACGACGCTCAAGGACAACCGCCTGCGCGAGATCGAGGGGGGGACCGTGCTCGACTCGGCCGCCTGCCTGATCGGACATGCGCCGAGCCTGGCCGAGCTGGTCGGCGAGGGCTCGGCGGGACCCCTGGCGCTCCTGCTCGACGCGATGGACGGCGTGCGCGCCTCCGAGGGGTGGCTGCACCTCGAAGTCGTCGGCAGCCCGAACGCGAGCGAGACCGCGACGGCGGTTGCCTGCTATCTGAGCGAGCAAGGAGCGCAGCACGTCTTCCGGGGTGAAGTGTGGGACGACCGGAGCGAGCCCGGTTGGCGGGTGACCGCCCTGATCGCCGCGCGGCGGCTCACCGCCTGCCAGCGCCGGCTGTTCGCGCTGGGGGCGAGCCGCGTCGTCGGCCTTCCCGCTCGCTTCGTCTTCGACCGCGACGGGCACTCGACGTTCGACGACCTCCAGCGCCGGCTTTCGTCTTGACACACGCGTACGCGTGTCTTACCATCACGGTCGAAGTGGACAGCCGTGGCTACGCTGAGGGAGCGCCGATGGACAGGGACCGCCGTGGGCGGCGTCGCCAACCGGGTCAAGCGCGCGGGTTGCGTCCGTTGCATCCGCTGTTGCCCCAGCAGTGGGTCAGCAAGGCGCTGCGGGTGGCGATGGCGCAAGAGGACTGGGAGCGGTTCGAGGCGGTCGTGCGGGCCGTCGCTCCCCAAGCACCGACCCAGGCTAGGGCGCATGGCGCGGCGCTCTCGGGCCTGATGAATGCCGTCGAGGTCGCCCCTCCCTCGCCGGGGCCGCTCGACTGGATGGACTGGGAGCGGCAAAAGACGCTGCGTCTGCTCCGCTCCGCCGTGTGAATTGCGCCGTGCGGGATGTGATTTCGTAGGGCTGGCCCTACACGAATCAATCCGCGCTTCGGCCGCATTCGAAAGAACCTGCCGCGCCGGCGTCGAATGGATCAACGCCGGACGTCCTGCCTTCCCCTTTTGTTTCCTCCTAAGGAGTCGACTGCCTTGGCCACCATCACGAAGACCAGCGGAGACGTGAAAGACCCGGCACTCGCCGGCGTCGGCCTCCAGCGCATCGTCTGGGCGGAGCGCGACATGCCCGTCTTGCGGGCGATCCGCGAGCGGTTCGAGGTCGAGAAGCCGCTGGCCGGCCTGCGGATGTCGGCCTGCCTGCACGTAACGGCCGAGACGGCCAACCTTGCCCGCACGCTCGTCGCCGGCGGCGCTGACCTCGTCCTCGTTGCGTCGAACCCGCTCTCCACCCAGGACGACGTCGCGGCCAGCCTGGTCGAGGACTTCGGCATTCCCGTCTATGCGATCAAGGGGGAGGATGAGTCGAGCTACTACCGGCACATCGCCGCGGCGCTCCAGCACCGGCCGAACGTCACGATGGACGACGGGGCCGACCTCGTCAGCGCGATGATCTTCATCGCCCTGGGCCGGCTCGACGACCTGCACGCCGAGGTGCGCACCTGGGCCAAGACCCTGAGCGCAGCCGATCGCACGGGGCTCGTGGGCAACATCCTCGCGAGCATGGAGGAGACGACCACGGGCGTCATCCGGCTGCGGGCGATGGAGAAGGACGGCGTGCTGAAGCTGCCGGTCATCGCCGTCAACGACGCCGAGACCAAGCACTTCTTCGACAACCGCTACGGCACCGGCCAGAGCACGATCGACGGTGTGATCCGCGCGACCGACATGCTGCTGGCCGGCCGCAACGTGGTCGTCTGCGGCTACGGCTGGTGCGGCAAGGGCGTGGCGATGCGGGCGCGCGGGCTGGGCTCGCACGTGATCGTGACCGAGGTCGACCCGATCCGCGCGCTCGAGGCCGCGATGGACGGCTTCCAGGTCAAGGACATCCAGACCGCCGCCCAGCTCGGCGACCTGTTCATCACGGTCACCGGCAACATCCATGTCATCCGCGCTGAGCACTTCGCCGTGATGAAGGATGGCGCGATGATCTGCAACTCAGGGCACTTCAACGTCGAGCTCGCCCTCGACCAGCTCGCCAAGCAGTCGTCGACGATCAACAAGCACGTCCGCGAGTTCGTCGACGAGTACGTGCAGAGCGACGGCCGTCGCCTCTACGTCCTGGGCGAAGGCCGCCTGATCAACCTGGCCGCCGCCCACGGGCACCCGGCCAGCGTCATGGACATGAGCTTCGCCGCCCAGGCCCTCGCCACCGAGTGGTCGGTCAAGAACAAGGACCAGCTCGAGCACCGCGTCTACAACGTCCCCAAGGCCGTTGACCAGTGGGTCGCGTCGCTCAAGCTCCAGACCATGGGCATTGCGATCGACACCCTGACTGACGAACAGCGCAAGTACCTGGTTAGCTGGGAAATGGGCACGTGAGCATCGGTTGAGCTCGTGTCGTCAACCCCTCGTTCCCACGCAGTGCGTGGGAACGGCTGTGCTGACGCTCTGCGTCGCGTTTCATCGGGACGCAGAGCGTCCGTGGGTGTGTTTCCACGCGGAGCGTGGGAACGAGAACGTTTGCGATCATGGCCCTAGCGAGATGAGCCTTCCATGCCCGACATCCGTCCGTTCCGCGGCATCCGTTACGACATGGCCCAGGTCGGGGCGTTGTCCGACGTGGTCGCGCCTCCGTACGACGTGATCGACCCGGCCCTGCAGGACCGGCTCTACGACGCCAGCCCGTACAACATCATCCGGCTCGAACTGAACCGCGCGGAACCGGCCGACAACGCCGAGAGCAACCGCTACACGCGCGCGGCCAAGTTCTTGCGGGACTGGCAACGCCAGGGCGTGCTCAAGGAGGACCCGCAACCCGCGCTCTATCTCTACGACCAGACGTTTCAGGTTGAGGGGCAAACGTTCACGCGCAAGGGGTTCCTGGCACGCGTCCGCCTGGAGGCGTTCGGGGAAGGCAAGATCTTCCCGCACGAGCAGACGCTTTCCGGTCCGAAGGCCGACCGCCTGGCGCTCTTCAACGCGACGAAGTTCAACCTGAGCCCGATCTTCGGCCTCTACCCCGACCCCGCGAACGAGGTGCTCCAGGCGGTCGAAGCGGGCCTGCGCGACCGGACGCCGCTGGAAGCGACCGACCATCTCGGCGTTCAGAACCGGCTCTGGCCGGTGCTCGATGCGCGGGCGCACACGATCGTCCAGGGCCTGATGGCCGCGAAGCCGATCTTCATCGCCGACGGCCACCACCGGTACGAGACGGGCGTGAAGTTTCGTGACGACCTCGCCGCGACGGGCGCGCTGAGCGGGCCGGACGACCCGGCGAACTTCTGCATGATGATGCTCGTGAGCATGAGCGACCCGGGCCTGCAGATCCTTCCCACGCATCGGCTCGTCTCCGGTTTCCCGGGCCTCACGGCCACGAGCCTGGCCGAGCGCCTGGCGCCCGAGTTCGAGGTGACCTTGGTGCCGGACGGCGCCCGCTCGCTCTGGGAGTCTATCGAGATGGAAGGGACCCAGGAGCTGCTGGGCTTCGGCACGGTGGCGGACGGCCGCTGGCTCCTCGCGCGGCTCCGCTCCGACGCCACCATGGACAGGCTCGTCCCCGAACACAGCCCTGATTGGCGCTCGCTCGGCGTGAGCATCCTGCACGAGCTGGTGCTCAAGTCGCTGCTCGGCCCCCTCGGCGCCGGGTCGTGCCGCTACGTCCACCTGCTGGACGAAGTGGAGACGGACGTACGCCAGCGGGGTTGCGACCTGGCGTGCCTCGTTCCGCCGGCGGGAATGGAGCACGTGGAGACGATCGCGTCGAACCTCGAGAAGATGCCGCCCAAGAGCACGTACTTCTATCCGAAACTTCTCAGCGGGCTCGTGCTCAATACGTTGCGTTGAGGCTGCGGAAATCGTTCGTGATTCGTGTTGGGTGCGTGGACGGCACCGGTGTATTTCATGCCCCCTACAGATTTCGGTCGAAGGCAAAAACGCCTCCGCCCACGACTGCGGGGGCGGAGGCGCACGATGGAGGACACCATCCCAGCTCAGACTGTTTGCGTCAAGCGGGTGGCCCTGGCGGCGCCGACTTGATCGGACCTTTCGACATTTCCTTGGAGGTCCCGGGGGGCAACGGCGGCGGACCGGCCGGGATCTCGGTCGGCATACCGGTCGCCGGACCGGAAGCTCCGCAACCTGGCAGGAAGACGATCAAACATGCCACGACGATGGCAAGATTCGCCCAACGCATCGAAGATTCGTTCCTTTCTCGGCACTCTCGAGGAAATTGATCGGCACGCGGTGCGGTCGCTCACATCGAATCAGCGCTCAGAACTTCACCGCCGTTGCGGGTCCCGATGGCCCACCAGGTGGCGAGGTTGATTGAGTCGCGGAAGAACTTGACCGACCCGTCTCCCATGCAGGCGTTCACGCCGCCGGCGTGGTTGCTGGTGGCCGTCGCGCCCCCCATCGGGCCGATGTACGAGAGCCATGACTGATCCGACGAGTTGTTGCACTGGATGTTGTTGGGCGGCAGGTAGTGCGTGTAGCTCGTCAGGATGATGTGCAGTGGGTATGCGTAAAACCACTCGTACCCGGTGAGATACGAGCTGCTGGAAGCCGTTGTGCCCGGGATGCTCTTGCAGCCCGCGACGAAGGCCTGTGCTTGCGCCACGCCCGAGCCCGCGGGTGCGGCGACGGGCCCCTGGAACACCGCACGTTTGGCGTCGGGTGAACCGACGTAGACGGTCGGGTTACCGGCCAAGCCGATCAAGTGCTCGCTGAACAGGGCCGTGTTCGAGGTGCCGTCCCGGATCGATTCGATCCCAATCGGGCCGACGTAGGCGCCACCACCTCCCTGGAGATCAGAGAGCGGGACGATCGTGCCCGAATACATGGTCGTACACGCGGCCGGTCCGCCGTAGTTGCCGACATAGCTCGACGTGCCCCAGGGAGCGCCCGGGCGTTGCTTCTGGTTCTCCGACGGGCAGAGCAGCACGGCGAGCTGGTTATACCCCGCCGTCGTCTGGTCCGCGGCGTACACCTGGATGCTGAAGTTGACCGAATTGAAAATCGCCTGCTGCTCCATCTGCGGCAAAATCGCCAGGTACCAGGAGAAACTCCAGCCCGAGCTGAGGTTGGCGGAGGCCGGGTACATGCACTGCGCGGGGAGGACGTTGTTCTGCGAGATGTAGTTATGCACCGCCAACCCGAGCTGCTTCAGGTTGTTGATACACTGGGAGCGGCGGGCCGCCTCGCGCGCCGCCTGCACGGCGGGCAAAAGTAGGGCGATCAGCACCGCGATGATCGCGATCACCACGAGCAGCTCGATCAACGTGAACCCTCGTCGCCTTCTCATCTGCACAAGCTCCTTGATAACGATGATGGACAGCGCAATACAGCCCGCGCCGCGCGAACAGCCCGATTCGGTACGGACGCCGAGCGTTCTGTGGGGGGACTCAAGACAGTGGGAACGAAAAATCGGGGCCGCCGACGCGGAAAAACGGAAAATGCCGGGATCTTTGGGAAATTCTTAAGAGTCGGGAGGGTTCCAGGGCCGGAGGTGTAACGACCCTACAAGGCGGAGAGTGCGAAAAACATATCCACAATCCGTGCCAATTCGAGGCTCGACCTAAACGATTGTCCGCAAGTGCCGACTCAGTCATTTCTTGAGAAGTGGTGCCCCGATACGTTTAGTAATCAAGGCCGGGAGGAGGCCCCGGCTAAGGCTGCTCAAGTTCCGTGCGGTCTGCCTCGCAGTCCAGCAGCCTAGACCGTAAGTCTATGTTCATTTTAGAGCATCGATGCAATCGTGGGGGGATGGCCCGGGACGGTCGCACACGAACTCAGGGCGAGCCACCGCGCGTCGCTCCTCGCGCCATTTCCCGCCACCGCTGATCCGCCCGCGTTCAGCAGCAGGCCGTGCCGCAGGGACGGGCCGCAACTCGGGTTCGCTACGGGAACGCACAATCACAAAATCACGCCGTTGTGTGATACCGTGATTGACCGCAGGGCGACCCTTCAAGGATCGAAAGGGACCGGCTCGAATCGAGCCTTCGCGGCTCGAACGAAAGCCGCGACGCGTGCGGGGTCCTTACGTCCCGGGGCGGACTCGACGCCGCTGGCGACGTCAACCATCCATGGACGAACGTGCGCGATGAGCGCGCCGACATTTTCGGGAACGAGGCCGCCGGCGAGGATCAGGCGGGGGAGGGGGGGAAGGGCGTCAAGGACGTCGGCAGCGATGGTCCGGCCGGTCCCACCGGCTTGACCCGGAGCGAAGGCGTCGACGAGCACCGCGTCGGGCGGCCGACCCAATTCCTCGGCCCGGCGCAGGTAGTGCGTCATCTGGTGGACGGCCTCGCGGCTGCCGAGGCGGAAGGCGCGCACGACTTGCAATCCCGCCAGCTCGCACAGGGCCTCCGCGGGCTCTTGACCGTGGAGCTGCACGATCCGGAGTCCCAGGTGATCCGTGACCTGAGCGATCTCGGCCATCGGCCGGTCAACGAACAACCCCACGGCCTGCGCCGTGGGGGGAAGGGCGGCGATGATCTCGGCCGCCAGCACGAGGTCGATCCGGCGCGGGGACGCGGGGTGGAAGTTCAGCCCGATCCAGTCGGCCCCGGCCGAGGCACACATCACGGCCTCGGCCACGCTGGTCAGCCCGCAGACCTTGATGCGCACGGAAGGGTCCACCACGCGGTCACGACACCCCGAGCTTGGACAGGGCGGCCTTGAACTTGGATTCGGGCGACACGCCGACCAGGCGGTCCTTCTCGACCCCCCCCTGGTAGATCAGGACCGTCGGGATCGCCGAGACCCGGAGCCCGCCGGGCGTCTCGGGGTTCTCGTCGGTATTCATTTTGCCGACCTTGACCTTACCGTCGAGCTCGGTCGCGAGCTTTTCGATCGTCGGGGTCAGCATGCGGCAGGGACCGCACCATGGAGCCCAGAAGTCGACCAGCACGGGGATTTCCGAGTCCAGGACTTCCGACTGCCAATTGGCGTCGGTAAACTCCTTCACGCTCCCGGCCATGATTGATGCCTCGCCGTCTCTCGAAAAGGCGTGTAATTCAGGACTTAACACGCAAGTCTTCAGCCGCCGGGTTCCCTCCCCGACATGATGGAGGCAATTATAAAGTGGCGCCCCGTCGAGTCAACAAGCCCGAACCCAAGGACGCGGTCCGCAGACCAAGCTGGCGCGACTGGATTGATCCCCGGCGCGTGGGTTGGCTGCGCCTGCTCCTCGTGTTCGTGCCGGCCGCGGTCGCGGCCCACTTCGCGGGCGCTTCGGGATCGGTGCAGTTCGTGCTCGCCTCGCTCGGCATCATCCCGCTCGCCGGCCTGGTCGGCGAGGCGACCGAGTCGTTGGCCGACCGGCTCGGGCCGGGGATCGGCGGCCTGCTCAACGCGACGTTCGGTAACGCCGCCGAGCTCATTATCGCCCTGTTCGCGCTCTTCCGCGGGCTCGACGGCGTCGTCAAGGCATCGCTCACCGGCAGCATCATCGGCAACCTGCTCCTGGTGCTGGGGGCAAGCCTGCTGGCCGGCGGCACGCGCCACGCCATTCAGCGCTTCAACCGCACGGCGGCGGGCGTGGGGGCGACCTTGATGGTGCTCGCCGCGAGCGGCCTGATCGTCCCGGCAATCTTTCACGGCATCGTCGGACCGAGCGCCGGCGCCGCGGAGCACCGGCTCAGCCTGGCCGTGGCCGTCATCCTGATGGTCGCCTACTTCCTGAGCCTCCTCTTCAGTCTCGTAACCCACAAAGATGTCTTTAACCCGAAAAACGAATATAAAGAAGCGGCTTTGCATGAGAAGGGTGCGTGGAGCATGGCGTGGGCCGCGCTCGTGCTCCTGGTCGCGACCGGCTTCGTGGCCGGGATGAGCGAGATCCTGGTCGGCGCCGTCGAGGAGACGAGCCGGGCGCTCGGGCTGACCGAAGTTTTCGTCGGCGTGATCGTCGTGGCGATCGTCGGCAACGCGGCCGAGCATTCGACGGCCGTGCTGATGGCGCTCAAGAACCAGATGGACCTCGCCGTGGGGATCGCACTCGGCTCCGCGTTGCAGATCGCCCTGTTCGTTGCGCCGGCGCTCGTGCTCGTGAGTTACACACGGGTGCGCCCCATGAACCTGCTGTTCAGCCCCTTGGAAGTGATCGCCGTAATCCTGGCCGTGCTGCTCGCGCGGATGGTGGCCGAGGACGGCGAGTCGAACTGGCTCGAAGGGGCGATGTTGCTGCTCATCTACGCCATTCTGGGGATGGCGTTCTATCACCTCCCCGCGCCGCAGCAAGCACTCTCGCTGAGGACTTGAATCCGTGTTGCCGGCATCGGGCCGATTGCAGGGGCAGCGCGACCTTCCGGCCCATTGCCTCTCCGCGTAGGATTCTCGCAGACCGATCTGTTTCGGGCGGGTCCTCTTCTCCGCCGGTCGAGCCTCGACAACCACCAACGGAGGGACGCGATGGCCAAAGCATTCGGCAGGCGCGACGTATTGAGGGGAATGGCGGCGGCCGCGCTGTTGGGCCGTAGGGCGAGGGCCGACGATCCGAAGAGCGTGCCCGAGCAGATCATCGATACGATGAACGCGCTCTTCGGCAAGCACCCGGGTTTCCGTTCCGCCCACGCGAAAGGCATCGTCTGCGAGGGGGAATTCCTGCCCGCGGCATCAGCCTCCGGATTGTCGAAGGCCCCCCACCTCCAGGGGAACCCGGTCAAAGTGACGGTCCGATTCTCGGACAGTACCGGCGTGCCGGACATCCCCGACGGGGCCACGGCCGCCAGCCCGCATGGGTTCGCCGTTCGCTTCCACCTGCCGGGAGGCGGCAGCACCGACATCGTGTCGAATGCCTACAACGGCTTCGCGGTGGCCACCGGCGAGGAGTTCTTGGCTTTCCTCCGCGCCGTGGCTGAGAGCGGGAAGGACGCGCCGAAACCGACGGCGCTCGACAAGTTCCTGGCGGCCCACCCGAAGGCGTTGAAGGTTGTCACGGCACCCAAGCCGACGCCGGCCAGCTTTGCGACCGAGCCTTATTTCGGGGTTAACGCATTCCTGTTCACGAATAGTGCGGGGAAGGCTCGCTACGGTCGCTACCAGTTTCGCCCGGAAGCCGGATCGAAGTTCCTGACGACCGAAGAGGCCGCCCGCAAATCCGCCAACTTTCTCGTGGACGAACTGGGCGACCGGCTTGCCAAAGGGCCGGCGAAGTTCCGCCTCGTCGTCCAGCTTGCGGCCGAAGGCGATCCCGTGGACGACGCGACGGCGGTCTGGCCCGACGAGAGGTCCATCGTGGAACTGGGCGTCCTGTCCATCACCAAACGGGCCGCCGACAACGACGCTGCGCAGCGCGCGCTGGGATACGACCCGCTCCGGCTCGTCGATGGCATCGAGGCGTCGGACGACCCGCTCCTCGAGCTTCGTTCGGCCGTCTACGCCATTTCCAGGCGGCGTCGGAAGTAAGGAGACGGCTCGCTGAGCACCTGCGCTCGGCCGCCGGCCGGTCCTTGGAGTGCGGGAGCTTGCTCCCGCTTGCGCGCCACGGTGCCTCGTCGTCAGCGTGCCGCACGTGAATCGCGATCCCGCGGTCTTCGGTCCGGCGCGCGTTCGAAAGCGGGAGCGAGCTCCCGCACTCTAAAGCCTTCGGCACGGCCGTCGGCGCCTGCGAGTGTGCAGCGCAAGCTGATTCCGGCGGGTGCCGTTACTTGTTAAGCGTACGGCTTTCGCCCCATTTTTTTGGGGCGCCGTAGCGACCGGCCCGGCGCGTCGTCGCGGAGGAGGCAAGTGCGCCGTCAGCGCGACTTGCGGCGCGTGTTCTGGTGGTCTTCCTCGGCCAGATAGAGGATGCGGCCGCACGTATTGCAGAAGCTGAGCGACTCGGCCCTCATGACCTCGCTCAGCGTTTGCGTGGTGATGGTGACGTAGCAGCCGGAGCAGGCGCCGGTGTGGGTCTTGAAGTCGACCTCGACGGCCGCCATGGCGTCGGCGCCGTGCTGCTTGATCGTGCGGCGGTAGCGTTCGCGCTGGTCGTCGGGAATGATCGCCTCGGCCTCGGCGACGGCTTTTTCGAGCTCGTCGAGCTGGGTCTTCTGGGGGCCGGTTTGCGACTCGACCTGATCCCGGAAGGCCGCAACGTCGTCCGCGAACTGCTTGTATTCGGCTTCGAGCTTGGCGACGTCCGCGGACTGCGCTTCGATTTCGCTGTAGCCGTTGAGGATCTCGTCTTCGAGGTTGCCCAGCGACGATTTGTCGTTGGCGATCTGGTTCTGGATCGCCTTGTATTCCTCGTTCTTCTTGACGAGGTTGAGCTTGACCTTCAGGTCGTCGATCTTGCCCTGCTGGGCCTGCATCAGGTGCTCGCGCTTCTTGACCTGGACCTTTGCGTCCTGGAGCGCCTTGCGGGCGTCTTCGAGCGCGGCCTTGCGGCTATCGAGGGCGGCTTGCCGGGAGGCGAGGGTCTTGGGCGCCGAGGCGAGGCGATCGCGGAGAGCCTTGGCGCGTTGGTGGAGTTGGTGCAATTCGCGGAGGTTCTCGGCAGTCGCGGGCATGGTCGGTCGCGCTCCAACGCCATCAGGGTCAGGGAATTCCGAGGCCTATATCAAGTGCATTATAAGCAGCCCCGTCCTCGCTCTGCCGCACGTGGCGGGGCGGGGGAGCGGGCAGGGGGCGAAGTTTCGCGTGGAGGATGTGGGCTCGCGACGCAGGCCGTGCCGCACCCGCGCCGGGGTGCCGGCGAAGAGGGGGGCCGGTCGGTCGACCCAATCGTGGAGCCATTCCTCGATCATATCGTGAACGCACGGCGTATGAAAAGTAGAGACGAATATGGAAACCCGATCCGATCGGGTCAGGCCAAAAAAAAACCGCCGGTCGCCCGAAGGCGCCGGCGGTTGGGTGTCGGCCTCACGTGGTACTTTCAAGGAAGCCTTCAAGCTGCCGGCTTCGGACTGGATGCTGTAACTTGCGGACGGCCTTGGCCTCGATCTGCCGCACACGTTCGCGGGTGACCTTGAAGATCCGCCCCACCTCTTCGAGGGTGTAGGTGTAGCCGTCTCCGAGACCATATCGGAGCTTGATGATTTCGCGCTCGCGGTAGGTCAGGGTCTTCAACACCTGGTCGATCTTCTCCTTGAGCATTTCCTGGGTGGCGGCGTTGATCGGGCTTTCCGCGGCCTCGTCTTCGATGAAGTCGCCGAAGTAGCTGTCCTCGCTCTCGCCGACGGGGCGGTCGAGCGAGATCGGGTGGCGGCTGATCTTCATCACCCGCCGGGTCTCCTCGATGGAGATGTTGGCGGCCTTTGCCGTCTCCTCGATGGTCGGCTCGCGCCCCTTTTCCTGGAGCAGCTTCTTCGAGACGTTGCGCAGCTTCGACATCGTCTCGATCATGTGCACCGGGATGCGGATGGTGCGGGCCTGGTCGGCGATGGCGCGGGTGATCGCCTGGCGGATCCACCACGTGGCATACGTGCTGAACTTGTAGCCGCGGCGGTATTCGTACTTGTCGACGGCCCGCATCAGGCCGGTGTTCCCTTCCTGGATCAGGTCGAGGAAGGAGAGGCCGCGGTTGCGGTACTTCTTGGCGATCGAGACCACGAGCCGGAGGTTGCCGCCGGAGAGCTCGCGCTTGGCTTGCTCGTACTCGCGGAACCGGGAATTCATCAGATCGACCCGTTTGCGGAGGCTCTCGGGGGTCTCGAGCGTGATCCGCATCAGGTCCTTGAGCTCTTTCTGCAGGTTCGAGCGGTCTTCCTTCCCGCCCCGGCCGACGCGGTGATCGGCCAACTGGGCGGTGATCTCGCACATCCGCGCCGAGACCTGCTCCAGGCGCTTCATCAGCGGCTGGACCTTCTGGGTGCGGATCGAGAGCTCCTCGACCAGGTTGACGGCCTTGCGGCGGCGGCTCTTGAGCTCGTTCAGCAGGGTGCGGCGGGTCGCCTTCTCGCGCTCCCGGATGAACCCGCGGAAGTCGCGGTTGTTGCAGTCCATCAGGTGCAGGAGCGTGGCGAGGTTGTGCGGCATCCGGCCGAGGATCTGGTCTTTTTCGAGGTTCTCGGTCACCGAGACCTTGACGGTCCGGTCGAAGGGGAGCTCGCCGTCGTTGACCTTCTTGAGGACGTCGACGACCAGGGCCAGCGCGAAGTGGCACTCCAGCACCTTGCGCCGAAACCGCTTGCGGGTGATCTCGATCTTCTTGGCGAGGTTGATCTCCTGCTCGCGCGTCAGCAGGGGGATCTCACCCATCTGGGTGAGGTACATGCGCACCGGGTCGTCGATCCGGCGGGAGATTTCGTCGAGGTCTTCGGGGGTGAGCTCGCCGTCGTCATCGTCGACCGGCTCGTCGACCATCTCGTCGGGCTCATCGTCGATGTCGCCGGAGGCGAGCAAGCGACTCTCGGCCTCATCTTCGTTGATCAGCTCGATGCCCATCTCGTCGAGCGACTCCAGCAAGCCGTGGATCTTCTCCGGGCTGCTGGCTTCGTCGGGCAAGTAATCGTTGACCTGGTCAAAGGTCAAGAACCCGCGCCGTTTACCCAAGTCGAGGAGCGTCTTGAGGCCCTCGTCCAACTTTTCCATCCAGAAACCTCCCTCACGCACGGAACGACGGATCAGGACGCGTGTTTTCGCTTCGTGTCCGGCCGCTGGTTCATTAGGCGTCGATACTCTAGTTGAAGCGCCCGGTACTCGTCCGGGTTCGCGTTCGCGTCGGTTTCGTCCAGGGCCTCCTTGAGGTCCCGGAGCCGGTTCTGCCAGTCGCGTTCGGTCAACTTGGCGAGGACCCCCGCGAGGCGGTCTTCCCACGAGGCCGGCCGGACACTGTCGGGCAACGGCGCGCGCTCGATCGGCAGGAGCAATCCCGCCGCCAGGGATTTCACCCCGGGTTCATCGAGCCGCAACATGACCCGTTCGGACGTCGGCGATTCCCCTTCGCCGTGGAGGTCGTAACAAGCCTGGAGGATCGCTCGCAACGGGGCGTCGCGCAGTGAGGCGACTGCCACCCGGGAAATCAACCGGCCGGCCACGCTGGGATCATTCAAGACAATCTGAATCAATTCACGATCGATCGGGTCGAGGTCCGCAATCCGCACCGGCGGTCCGGCCGGCGCTGCCGCCGGGCCCGCCGTCTGCGAGGGCGCCGCCTGGGGCCTTCCTACTGCCGCCCGGCGCAACTGCGTCAACCGGCGCTCCAGGGTCGCGACCGGCACCCGCAACCGCTCCGAGAGCTTGTCGAGCGCCTTGCCCACCTTGACGTCCAGCCCCGCGCGGTTCGCCGCCGGCACCTTCGCCAGGATCGTCAGGACCCATTCGGAAGCCTGCCGCGACCCTTCCAGGGCGTTCAGGTCGAACCGTGCCTCGGCCCGCCGCAGCGCGAAGCTCAAGGGGTCGACGGCCTTCTCCACGAGGGCGCGGAACGGGCCGTCCCCTTCTTTGAGCAGGAAGTCGCACGGGTCCAGGTTGTCGGGCAAAGTCAGCACCCGCACGTCGATTTCATGTCCCAGGAACAGCTCGAGGGCCTTGTCCGCCGCCGTTTGGCCCGCGTTGTCGCCGTCAAACACCAAGACCACCCGGTCGGCCAGCGCCCGCAGTGCGGGGACGTGATCGGCGGTCAAGGCGGTCCCGAGCGTCGCGACGACGTTGGCGAGCCCCACCTGGTGCGCAGCGATCACGTCGGTATAGCCTTCGACGACCGCGACCCACTTCGCCTCGCGGGCCGCCCCCCGCGCCAGGTCCGCGGCGTACAGCAGGCGGCTCTTCTTGAACAGCGCGGTCTCCGGGCTGTTGATGTATTTTGCGACATGTTTCCCCGCCGCGACGGCCACTCGCTCCGCCGCGGGCAGAATTCGTCCGCCAAATCCGATCGTTCGTCCTCCTTGGTCGTGGATCGGGAAAATCAGGCGGCCCCGGAAGCGGTCGCGCGTCGAGTCCGGGTACTCGGTCGACCGAGCGATCAGCCCCGTCTTCTCGAGCATCTCCATCGAGAACCCTTCACGGCGGACCCGCCCGCTCAGCCAGTCGCGCACGTCGGGGGCGTACCCCAGCCGGAACCGCTCGATGCTCTCGTCGTTGATCCCGCGCTCGCGGACGTAGGCCATCACCTCGGGCGCCCGCTTCAGGGCGTCGGCAAAGGCCTGTTCGGCCCACGCGCAGGCGGCGAGCAGGTCGCTCTTCGACGGTCCTCGCGCCTCGGTCGCCGGACCGGTCGACGGAGTTTCGAGCGCCACGCCTGTCCGGTCGGCCAACATGCGGAGTGCCTCGGGAAACTCGACCCGATCGTATCCCTGGACAAAATCGAACACATCACCGCCGGCGCCGCAGCTCCAGCACTTGTACGACTGCCGCTCAGGGTTCACTTCGAGGGACGGGGTATGATCGTCGTGGAACGGACAAAGGGCCTTGAATTTGGAACCGGAGCGGGTCAACGAAGGAAGGTAATCGCCGATCAACGTGACGATGTTGACCGCGTTCTTGATGGCGGCAAGTGTTGCCTCGGAGTAGCGGGGCACCGGGAGCTCCTGACTGGGCTCAGGCCCGGGTCCGTGGTGATTGCGGTCGCCGAAAGCCGGACGACTCGTCCGTTCTCAAACATCCGCTCACCGTGCCCTAACAAGCGGCGGCTTCGAGGGAATTATAGCCCAGGCCAAAAAACGGTCAAGTTTTTCGGCGCTCCGGACGACAACCCTCCGGTCTTTCTAAATCGGCACGATTTTAGCAGTTAGGTAAACACCTCACCGCGTGCTCACCGCGCGGCCGGCGGCCGTCCGCACGCACCGCCACTGGCCCCTTGACAACGCCTCACCTCCCGTGTGCGCGAATTCGATGGGTGTTTGTCTTACCTAAATCCTCACAATGATCTCGGTTCGCGGCGAGTTTGTGTCTTACAAACCAGGTGTCCAAGTCAAGCCCCTCTTTTGGGCCATTTTTTTCTGGCCCGGCAAATCGTTCCGGAGCGGAGATGGGATTCCGTCCCAAGGTGGGGCCTGGTTCCCAGGAACAGAATGCCAATCGCTTTCCGTTTTCTCGTCCTGATCGCTCGTCGGGCGGCCGGGGCCAAGTCGTCGCCCCCCCGGCGCACCTCGGGGTGGTTCGACCGGGGCATGAGCATCTTGCCCGGCTCACTCAGGTCGAGAAGTTGTTATCGGCTCGTTCCTAAGCCAGCCTTCTCATTTGCGCTCAACGCGGTCCGCGATCGCGGCTGCTGACGACGACGGTGCGGACCTCGCCCGACGGAACCATCACCTGGAGTGGGATGCCGTCCTCGGGCTTGTAGGCGGCGGCGGCCTTGTCGTACTCGTCCTTCGTGTGCACGGGCGTTTGTCCCACGCCGACGATGGCCATGCCAGGGCGGAGCCCCACCCGGAACGCCGGGCTTTCGGCCACGACCTGGTCGATCACGAGCATGCCCTGGGGATGGGTGCGGGGGTCGGGCGGAACGGGCATGAGCCGGAAGCCGAGCGACTCGACGGCCGGCGGGGGGGGCTGTTCGCCGATCGTGACCGTCAGCGTTTGCCGTTTCCCCTCGCGGTACAGCTCGATGGGAACGTTCGCGCCGACCTGAGCGCGCGCGGCGTGGTTGCGCAGGCTGGCGGGGTCCTGGACGTCCTTTTCTCCGAGCTTGACGACGACGTCGCCCGCCTGGATCCCCGCCTTCGCGGCCGGGCTGTCGGGTTGGACGTGGCTCACGAGCGCCCCGCGCGTCCCTTTCGGGACGTTGAGCTGGCGGGCGAGGTCGGGCGTCAGGTCCTGAATGCCGATCCCGAGGTAGCCCCGAATGACGCGCCCCTGCTTGATCAAGCCCTCAACCACCGGGCGCGCGAGGTTCGAGGGGATGGCCAGGCCGATTCCCTCGAAGCCGCCGCGCTGGCTCGCATAGATCGCGGTGTTGATCCCGATGACCTTGCCGGCCAGGTTGATGAGCGGGCCCCCGGAGTTGCCGGGGTTGATTGCGGCGTCCGTCTGCAGGAAATCCTGATAGGCTTCCATGTCGAGGTTGGGCAGCGGCAGGTTATTGCGGCCGGTCGCGGAAATGATGCCCGCGGTGACGGTATGGTCGAGCATGAACGGGCTGCCAATGGCCAGGACCCAGTCGCCGATGTCCAGCTTGTCGGAATCGCCCCACTGCGCAGCGACCTTGAGCTCAGCGCGGACCTGGATCACGGCCAGGTCCGTCTTCGGATCTTCGCCGACGACGCGCGCGGCGACCTCGTTCCCGTCTCTCAGCCGCACGCTGATCCGGTCGGCGCCCTTGACGACGTGCTGGTTGGTGACGATGTAGCCGTTGTCCGCGTCGATAATGAAGCCCGAGCCGATCTCCATGGTCTCGCCCTGCCGGCCCTCGGCCACCGGGCCGTTGCCGCGGATGAAGTGGCGCGACTGGATGTTGACGACGGCCGGCGACACGGCGACCGTGGCCATGCGAAACAGTTGCGACGCGCGGTTGATCACCCCGGCCTCGTCGAGATTCGCGAGCGCCTGGCGCGCGGCCTGCGCCCGGCCGGCCTCCCACGCATAGCCGGTACGCTCGGCCACGTAAGGGATGCCGTAGACCAGGGCCGCGAGGAAGCAGAGAACGAGCAACACCAGCACGAACCCGCGCCGAATGGGCGGAGTGGTGGGCCGGGGCGGGGGGAGCGTAGGGTCGAAGTCCTGCGGTTCGAACGACGCCATCGGCGGGTTGGCTCCTATTGCGCACGGCCCGGCAGCGCGACGCCGGGGCCGCTCGCGTTCCCCGGGTCCGCGACTCCCATTCTCGGCGCAGGGGAGGCCGAAATCAACCGGCGTGCCCGCTCCGCCCGTCTTGCCCGTGCGCCACGGCTCGCGCATTGCGGGCCGGCCAGGTGCGGGGTACGGTGAACCAGTTGAGGCTTGTGCCCGGACGCTTGGGGTGCAGCAAGGCGCACACCCGCTGTCCGCCCGGCCCGAAAACGGGGGTGGTGTCAGCGCAGTTGTCCGCCAAGACGACCGCTCGCCGCGAGTCCGCCCGCGGCGCACCGGTGACCGGGTCGAGCCGCACGGGCGCGACGTGCAATTTCCGGTCAAGCTGGTGGAGCGCACTGGCCACGTACGCGACGACCAAACCGCTGGGCGTGGCCGCGACGCTCGACGCCGATTCATCGTAGACCGTCTCGTCCGGCAGGGTGAGACGCCCTGCCGCGATGATCGCCGTGCCTTTGGCGTTGAGCCGGAGCCACCAGAGCTGCGCACTGGTATACCCGTCGTCGTTCGGTTGCGGGCGCAAATAGCGGAGTGACACGATCATCGTGTGCTCGAAACCGGGCGCGCTGGGCCAGGAAGGATGCCGAATCATCACGGGACCGGCGCCGGGGGGGGCGACATCCCAGCGTATCGGGGTAGGCGTCCCTTCGTCGCCCGCCGGCCGGTCCCCCGCACGAGCCTGCGTGTCGAACGAAACGTGATAGAGCATGCCGTCCGCCGACGCAAAAAGGACCCGATCCGCCGTGCCGGGATACCAGCACGCGCCCCCTTGCGGCAACACGTCGCACGCGATTCGCGCGACCTCCTCTCCCTGCGGGTAGGTGAAGCACGCCAGGCCGAAGTCGACCATCACCACCGACCCGTCTCTCCCTTCATCCTTGCGCCAACGCCCGATGACGTGCGAAACCCCCTTTTCATCCTGCCAGGGGGAGCAGGCCGCGTCGTCAAAGTGTTCCCCTGCCGGAAGAAGCAGCCGCGTCACCGCGCCTGTCTCCGCGTCCACAAAGCGCGTGCTCTCGTCGACGCCGTCAAAGGCAAGCCCGGAGAGCCCAACCACACCGACCTTCCGCGGAACGCGCAGGTGCCGCCCGGATGGCGCAAGGCGAGCAACCTCGATCGCCACCAGGGTGCTTCCCAGAGCGACCAGCAAGGCTAGCCGCAACAAGGCCGTGAGCGAAAAGCGCATGGTGTCCTACTTCTCTCGCCGGCCACCCCCCCCGCAAGTCGCGAGCGCGAATGGCCCAAAAGGTTAGCGCGAACAGTCTGACAATTCGGCGAGGCTCACACCGGCGGGAGCGCCCCGACGACCTCACCATCGAGGACCGGCATCGCACTTTTGACCGCAGCCTACATGCGTTGTCGCATTGGCTCCTCCACGCATTAAACACTATAGGTCCCCAAAACGGATCGGGCAAGCCTTGGTCTTTCCGGCGGTCCGGGGCTCGGGTAGGCTGGATCATTGAGATTAAGGTGGGGCGAAGCCCTGGCGCTCTGCGCAAGCCTCCGACCCCTGTCTTGTTTGAGGGGACGCCCTCCGGCCGGGTATGTGCGGGATTGCCGGGTTCGTCAATGGCGGGGGAGAACCGGCCGACCGTGCGGTCCTGGTGCGGATGACGGAGGCGCTTGCGCACCGGGGGCCGGACGGCTCGGGGTTCTTCACCGATGGGCCTGTCGCTCTCGGACACCGGAGGCTCTCGATCATCGACGTGGCCGGCGGCGCCCAGCCGCTGGCGAATGAAGATGAAACGGTCTGGGTCACGTACAACGGCGAGCTCTACAACGAGCTGCCGATGCGCGCTACGCTACGGGCGCGCGGGCACGTGTACCGCACGCAGTCGGACACCGAGAGCCTGGTCCACCTGTATGAGGAGGACGGCGCGGACTTCGTCCGCGGCCTCAACGGGATGTTTGCGCTTGCGCTCTGGGACAGTCGCCGGTCCCGTCTGGTCCTGGCGCGGGACCGCATGGGGCAGAAACCGCTCTATTACGCCGAGACCCCCGGCGGGGGCCTGGTCTTCGGGTCCGAGCCGAAGGCCTTGCTGCTCCACCCGGCGGTCGCCCGGGCCCTCGACCCGCAGAGCTTGGCCCGCTACTTGTTTTATGAGTACCTGCCCGCCCCGCACTCGATCTGGCAAGGGTTGCGCAAGCTGCCGCACGCGCACCTGTTGATCTGGGAAGGGGGGCGCACCTCGCTCGTACGCTACTGGGAGCCGCCGCTTCCCACGCCGTCAGCGCAGGAGCCGTTCGAGGCCGCGGCGGAACGGTTCTGGGTCGATCTGCGGGGGGCCGTCGGCCGGCACCGGCGGTCGGACGTGCCGTTGGGCGTGTTCCTCTCGGGAGGGATCGACTCGTCGAGCGTCGCCGCCGCCTTGACGGAGCTCGAGCCCGCGCGGTCGGTCCGAACGTTTTCGATCGGGTTCGAGGACCCCACCTTCGACGAGAGCAGCCACGCCCGCGCGGTCGCGCGCCACCTGGGGACCGACCACCACGAGCGGATCTTCTCGGCCGAGACCGTGCTCGAACTACTGCCCGAAGTCGCCGGTTGGCTCGACGAGCCGTTCGGCGATGCCTCGGTGCTGCCGACCCACCTGCTGAGTCGCTTCGCTCGCACCGCGGTCACCGTCGCGCTCGGCGGCGACGGCGCTGACGAGCTATTGGCGGGCTACCCGACGTTCCAGGCCGAACGGGCCGCCCGCGTCTTCCGCCGTCTCCCGGACCGGGCTCGCCGGCTCGCCGGCTCGGCGGTCGGCCGGCTCCCCGTCGACCACGGCAACCTCAGCTTCGACTTCCGCCTCAAGCAGTTTCTCCGAGGGGCCGGCGAACCCCCCGCGCTCGCGCACCAGCGCTGGCTCGGCTCGTTTTCGGGCCCGGAGATCGCCCACCTCCTCGTCGACCCCAACACGCTCGACGTCGAGGCCGAGCACCTCCGCCGGGCCGACGCACTCGCGCCGGGGGCCGATCCCTTGACCCGCTCGCTCTGGCTCTACCAGGACACGTACCTGCCGGAAGACATCCTCACCAAGGTCGACCGCGCGAGCATGGCGTGCGGCCTCGAGGTTCGCGCGCCGATGCTCGACGCCGAGTTGGTCGATTCGGTCGAGCGACTCCCCGCGGAATTCAAGTACGGGCGCGGGCAGACCAAGCGCTTGCTCAAGCGGGCGGCTTCGGGTAGGCTCCCCGCGTCGATTCTCGAACGGCCCAAAAAAGGCTTCGGCATTCCGGTTGCACGCTGGCTCCGTGGCCCGCTCTCTCCCTTGGTCGAACGGCTCCTGAATCGCGAGCGCCTGGAGCGCCAGGGCCTCTTCCGCCCGGAGGAGGTCGCCCGCCGCGTGGGCGAGCACGCCGCGGGCGTCCGCGACCATCGCAAGCCGCTCTGGACGCTGCTCATGTTCCAGCTCTGGTACGACCACTGGCTGGGATGATCGATCTCGAAATTTCACCACAAAGGCACAAAGACACAAAGGAAAGAAGATCGAAGAGGCTATCCGCAGATGACGCAGATAAAAGCCGATCCGATTTAAGCGTTAAATCTTTTCTGGACTTCCTCAATTCGCGAATTCGAGTGTCATTATTCTATTTATCTGCGTACATCCGCGTCATCTGCGGATAACCTCTTCTCTGTTTTGCCTTGCTGTCTTTGAGGTTGGTTCTCAAACTCTTTGCCAATAGCATGAGAATTCTCGTCGTCTCGGACATTCACGCGAACTGGCCTGCGCTTGCGGCGATTAATGAGCCGCATGACGTGTGCCTTTGCCTGGGCGATCTGGTCGATTACGGGCCGGACCCGGGGCTGTGCGTGCGCTGGGCGATGATGCACGCGGACCACGCGATTCGCGGCAACCACGACCACGGCGTTGCGCAGGGGATCCCCGTGGTGGGGGAGAGCGGTTACCGCTACCTCACGCGGGTATCGCGTCCCTTGATGTGGTCGGCGCTGGGGCAAGACGAGCGGCGGTACTTGCTGCAACTGCCGCTGACCCGGCGTGTGACGCTCGGCGGCCGACGGTTCCTGATGGTTCACGCGACGCCGCGCGACCCGCTCGACGAATACCTGATGAAGGACCCTGCGGCCTGGGCCAAGCGCGTGCAGAGCGCGGACGCCGACATCGTGTGCGTGGGGCACTCGCACTTGCAGTTCAACATCGAGGTCGACGGCGTTGTCGTGCTCAACCCCGGCAGCGTGGGGCAACCGCGCGACGGTGACCCGCGCGCGGCGTACGCGGTGATCGACGACAACCGCATCGAGCTCAAGCGGGTCGCGTACCCGGTGGAGGAGACCGTGGCGCGGGTCGAGTCGTCGCCGCTGCCGGACCGGGCGAAGCGGCTGCTCGTCCACAGCCTGCGCAACGGCCGGCTCCCGGAGCCGGCGCCGGCCCTGGCCGCCGAGGAGCCGGCATGAGCCGCCCCGCGCGGCTCGGCGGGGCGTACCTCGTCCTGTTCGCGACGCTCTACGCGGTCCAGGGGGTCGTGGTCGCTTACCTGCTGAACTTCAACAAACCTTACATGAAGCAGGCGGGCCTACGCGAGGACGCGATCGGCGACGTCCAGACGCTGGCGCTGTTGCCGATGGTGTTGAAGTTCCTGGTCGGGCCGCTGTCGGACCGCGTGAACCTGTTCGGCCTGGGCCACCGCCGGCCATTCATCGTGCTCGGTCTGCTCATGCAGGCAGCGGGCCTGATCGGTCTGGCGCTGGTGGACCCGTTCCGACACCTTTCGGCGTTCGCGGCGTTGGCGGTTCTTGCGGTGACGGGCCTGGCGTTTTACGACACGTGCTGCGACGGCATGGTGGTGGACGTGACACCCCCAGAAGCACGGGCGCGCGTGCAGGGGCTATTGTGGACGTCGCGGTTCCTGGCGGCGACCGTATTCACATTGGGCTTCGGCGCCTGGCTCGGCTGGCTCGGCGGCGCCGGCCGCGCGGGCCACTTGCTGTGGGCCTCGGCCGCCTTGACGGCGGCGCCGGCCTTGCTGGCGCTTTTGCTGCGCGAGCCCCCGCGAGCGGCCGACGTCGAGGTGTTCCAGTGGTCGGCGCTCGGCGTCATGGTGCGGAGGCGGTCGCTCTACTTGCTGGCGTTCGGGGGTTTGTACGGACTCGCGGGGATGGGCGTGGAGTCGAACCTCAGTCTCTACTACGGGCGTCTGGGATTTGATGGCGGCGGCGACGTTGGGGTGCTTGGGGCGTGCCGGAACTTCGGCCGTGCGGCCGGGGCGTTGCTGTTGCCGTTGGCCTTGTCCCGCATCGGCCGTCGCGCGGTGCTGACGGTGGGCGTCCTCGGGCTCGCTACGGCGATCTCCGGGCAGACGCTCATCGGCTCGCGGCCGGAGGCCGGGGCGTTCGGCTTTCTGTTTGGCGCGGCCAGCGGGTGGGACGACGCCCTGTTCGCCTTTCTCGCGATGGAGGCGGCCGACCCCCGCATGGCGGCTTCCACCTTTGCGCTGTTCATGGCGGTGACGAACCTGAGCGTCGTCGGCGACGCGTTGTTCGCGCGGGGCGTGACGGGTTTCGCGCAGTACCGGCTGCCGTTCCTGGCGGCCGCAGTCGTGGTGCTGGTCGCCTGGCCGTTCACCTGGCCCCTGTCTCGCCCGCCGGCATCTCGGGAGCATGAGGATGCCCCCGGTGCTTAAAATCATCCTCGCCATCGTTCTGGCCGGTTTCGGAGTCATTGCGGCTCTGCCGTGGCTCGTCCAGCCGCTCCTGCGCGCGCTCCTCTGGACGCGTTACCGGATCATCGTTCGCGGGCTGGAAAACCTGCCCCGCGATGGTCCGGCCTTGATCGCCGCGAACCACGTGACCTGGTACGACGGCTTCTTCCTGGCGGCGACGTGCCCGCGGCGGGGACGTGCCCTCGTCAACGGCGACTATGTCCGCTTCCCGGTCATCCGCCAACTGACGCGCTGGGTCGGCCTGATTCCGGTCCCGTTCTCGGGCCCGCGCGCTCAGCGCGCGATGATCCAGGCGTGCCGCGACGCGCTCGATCGGGGCGAAGTCGTCGCCATCTTTCCGGAGGGCCAGCTCTCGCGCAACGGCCTGACGGGGACGTTCCACCGGGGCCTGGAGGTGATCCTCTCGGGGCGCGAGCACGTGCCGGTGGTGCCGGTGTTCCTCGACAACCTCTGGGGAAGCCTGCTGAGCTACTCCGGGGGCCGGTTCCTGAAGAAGTGGCCGCAGGGGTGGCGGCGGACCGTCGTCGTGGTGTACGGCCCCCCCGTGCCCCTGCCGGTAACCGCCTTTCGCGTGCGTCAGGCGGTCCTCGAGGCGAGCGTACGAGCATTCGAACAGCGCCCCGTGCCGGTGCGCCCGTTGGAGACGATCGACCCGTCGTTGCCGCGCCTCGAGCACCCTGCGCTTGGCCCGCTGACCGGCTCGACGGCCGACTTCGACCAGGGGGGCGTGCGCCACCTCGGGCAGAGGCCCGGCAGCGTCGGCCGGCCGCTGCCGGGCGTGGCGCTGAGGGCCGTGGACGAGCAGGGCCGTCCGCTCCCCGAGGACGTCGTGGGCCGCCTGCACGCGCTGGCGGCAGGGCATGCCGACTGGCGGGACACCGGCTTGCGCGGCAGTATCGATCGCGACGGGTTCGTGCGGATCGAGTGACGGGCCGGTCAAGAGGGCGGCCTGATCCCGCTCGCCGGTAGGACCTTACCGCCCAAGACCGTGCCCCAGACCTTGATCTCGCGGATGACCTCCGTTCGCACCTCGAACGGATCTTGCTCCAGCACGGCGAAATCGGCGAACTTCCCTGCCGCGATGCTACCGACCTTGTCTTCCACGCCCAGCGTGTAGGCCGCGTCGATCGTGACCATGCGCAGGGCCTGGGGCAGGCTGATCCGTTCCGCAGGGCCGCGTACGCGGCCCGACAGGCCGACGCGGTTCACCGCGATCCAGACCTCCGCGAGCGGGTCGGGAGGGGCGACCGGCGTGTCGCTGTGCAGCGCGGTGGGTACGCCTGCGTCCACCAGGGTCTTGAGGCGCGCGGCGGTGTAAGCACGGTCGGCCCCGATGTAGGGCGCGTTGAACTCGGAACGGTGGTAGAGATAAAAGGGATTTACGCTGACGACGCCCCCGAGCGCCTTGATCCGGCGCGCCTGTTCCGGAGTCGAGATGCCGTAGTGCTGCAACGTGAACCGATGGTCGGTTCGTGGATGTGCCTTCATCAGGCCGTCGAGCGCATCGATCGTGGCCTGATTACCGGCGTTGCCGTTGGTGTGGACGTGAATCTGGAAGCCTGCCCGCCACCAGGGGAGCCAGGTCTCCACCATCGTGTCCGGCGGCGTGATGAAGAGGCCCTTCCGGCCGTCGACGTAGCCGGGGTTTTCGATCATCATGCCGAGGCTCAAGAAGGCGTCGTCCGAGAAGAACTTGATCCCGCGGAAAACCAGCGTGTCGGAGCTGCGCCTGGCAAGGTCCTGGACGAACGCGATGGACCCATCCCCCTTCGTCTCCTTGATTGTGGTGCCGTCCGTCACCACAACGCAGCGCACGGGGCTATTGGGGCCGTTGAAGAACGTCTCGAACAGCCCCTTTTCGAGGTCGAGGTTGATGGCGCCGAATGCCATTTCGGACGTCGTGGTGATGCCGTGCTGGCGGCTGAGGTCCATGAGGAAGCGAATGTTCCGCAGCGCGACCTCCGGGGCCAGCAGCTCGGCGAGCGGCTCTTGCAGGATGCGTTGGGCGGCCGTCGTGCCGAGGAACCGCCCGTCCGGCGCGCCGTCCGGTCCGGCCATGACGCCGTTGCGCTTCGTGTCCTCGGGGGTCACCTTGTACTTCCGAAGGGCGGCCGAATTCGCATAGACGAAGTGCTCGGAGGCGTCCCAAACGAGAATGGGCTGGCTGGCGGAAACCTTGTCGAGAATGGTCTTGTCGAGGTGCCGTCCCCCCATGGCGATGACGTCGTATCCCCAGGCAAGCACCGTCGCGCTGGGCGTCTTGGCCTGCGCGACGTACCCGCGCAGCCTGGCGAGGGCCTCGTCCGGCGTCTTCACGCCAGGGAAGGGGGGGCCATAAGGGCTGGGGGTCGGCAGGAACGTGAGCAGCGGGCGGGTGAGCGCTGTCCCGCCGATGATCGGGTGCCCGTGGGCCTCGATCAGGCCGGGGACCAGGACCTTGTCGGCGAACGTGCGGTCGATCGTATGGCGCCGGCCGTGGAGCCACGGGTTCAGGTCGTCCAGACTGCCGACGGACAGGACCTTGCCCCCTTGAACCGCGACGGCGGTGGCCGTGGGCCAGCCCGGGTCCATGGTGATGATCTTCTTGGCGACGAACACGGTGACCGGCGGTTCGTCCGCGAGTACCGCCGGCGCCAGCCGTGCGAAGACGGTGAAGGCTGCAAGGGGTGCGACGATTGCGACGAAAGAAAGGTGTGCCATCGGGTCCTGCGAGTCCGTGTGAAAGGTCGCGCCCGCCTGCTGCACGAAGCAGGTGTCTCCAAATATTTCGGATGAATCCATCATGACCAATCGCGCTGCGACGTAACAGCGGTTTTGCCTTCAAAGAAAAAGTGTGCGGCGCGAGAATTTTTCCTCAAGTCTGCGTCCCGAACTGCTCTTGCCCTGAAAACGATTCGCGCTAAGATGTCGGCCCAATGGATCGAAAGGATTTCGGTCTTCGCACGGAGGCAGCCATGGCAGCTCGTCGGCGAACACGGATCTGGGTTGCAGGCGTTCTGGGCTTGGCGGTTGCAGGCGCAATCGCCGTGGGACTCGCGCAGCGGGGGCACCGCCCGCGGGTGGCCCGGCCTTTGGTCGTCATCGACGAGAATTCCCCGCTGGCGACGCTCGCCCCGGCGCTCCGCGAGGGGGACGGGCGGGCGCTCGCCGTGCTGCAACACCGGCTGTCGACCAAGACCGAGACGCCCCCCGCCGCGATCAGCGAGGCGGAGGCCGAGGCATGGCTCGAGACGTTGGCCGGTCTCCGTGCGGGGTTCCTCCGGTTCGGCGGTTACGGGCGGGCCACGGCGCTCGGCGTTGCCGGCAAGGTCTTCGAGCGGCTCGCCGTCGATCCCGCGCCGACCGATTGGATCAAAACGCTCCAGCCCGCGCACGATGTGCTGACCGCGGGCCTGGCGGATACAGACCTGGACGTCCGCGTGTCGGCCTTGATGGAAGTCGGCCGGCTTTGGAGCTGGATACCGGGGACCACTCCCGACGCACACGAGCAGGAGAAGCTCGACGCCTGGAAGGAAGGCCTGGTCGGGCCGGTCACGCGCCGGCTGAGCGATCGCGAGCCCAAGTCGCGCGCGGCGGCGGTGGCGTGCCTCGGGCTACTGCCGGTCAACGCGAGTGCGATGGCGGCCATTCCCTACCTGGAAGACAAAGAGAGTGGCGCCGTGCGGCAGCAGGTGCTCGTCTCGTTCGCGCACCGGAATGCCCTGCTCACCGAGGACGCGATCGCCCGGCACCTTTACGACCCGGAACCGAACATCCCCGAGACGGCCGAAACCGTGCTCAAGATTCGCGGACTCACGCGAGAGCAGATCAGCCTCGCCCGGCTCATCAACCACCCCAAGCCGGGGATGCGCGCCTCGGTCATCCCGCTCTTGAAGAACCGGACCGACGTCGATCCGGTCGTCTGGCTGATCCAACTCTCGCGCGACAACGATGAGTCGGTCCGCACGGCTGCCGCCGAGGCCTTGAACTCGCAAGGGACATCCGAGGCCCGGGCGCGCCTCGTCGAGATCGTCCGAGAGGACCAGTCGGCCAGCGTGCGGGCCGTCGCGGCGAAACTCCTCGGCCTGGACTTGAGCGCGACGGCCGCGCTGCCGCCGCTCCCGGGGTCGCCGAGTTTGAACCCGAAAGCGAACTGACGGCTGGTTGGCTGACCGACGTACGAACATGGGCGGCCGGTGAGGCAAGAGCGTCTCACCGGCCGTCGTGCTTTTTGCGATGACGCCGGAGGACGTCTGAGTCGGCCTGGAGGTCGGATGGGAGGGGGGTTGGAACGCCTCAACTCTGGTTAGCATGGAACGGTCGCGGAGAAACACAGATGCCGTCACCATTCCCGGGGATGAACCCGTATCTGGAGCAGGATGACGCGTGGCACGACTTCCACGAGAAGTTCCTGCCTGCGTTTGCGTAGCGGCTCGTTCCGCAAGTCCGCTCCAACGACATCGTCAAGCTCGACGAGCACGTGTACGTTCATGAGCTCCCGCCGGAGCCTCGGCGCTTGGTGGGTCGTGCGCTCTCGACGGGTGCCTCGCAGCATGGTCTCGGTTTCATGGAAGCCCCTGCGCAGGTGCAACGCCCGATGCACGACGTTGAGCGGGTCGCGTTCCTCGACGTCCGAGACCGGCGGAGCCGTGCGCTCGTCACGGTCGTCGAGCTGCTAAGTCCCTCGAACAAGCGACCCGGGGCGGACCGGGAGCAATACCTGGCGAAACGGCCGCGTTGCTCGCGGGCCGGGCCCATCTCGTTGAGATCGACCTGCTCCGTGGGGGCCGGCCGCTGCCTTCGGACGGTCGGCCTGAATGCGATTATTCGGTGTTGGTCAGTTGCACCACGGAGTGGCCGACCGCGGGGTTCTGGCCCATCTGGCTGAGAAAGCGGTTGCCGGTTATCCCTCTCCCTCTGCGCGCTCCGGGCGAGGAAGCGCGGCTCGACCTCCAGGAGATTCTGAGCCCAGTTTACGACGCATCCGGTTACGAGGATTATCTCTACGAGGGCGCCCCCGACCCGCCCCTGTCACCGGACGACATAGCGTGGGCTTCGCAGTTCGTGCCATGGCCGCAGAACGGTCTGTAGTCAATGCGCCGGCAACACTGCCAAATCTTCCCCGCCGCCATGCATTCGGGCGCGTTCCTGGTCCTCCGCGAGGTGGCGGGAGCCGACCAGGAAGAACAGGGCGCCGAGGATGAGCACCGGGATCACCGACAGCATGCCGAGAGTCAGGTTCGTGTCACCGACGGGCTTCGCCCCGAGCGTTTCGAACAGTTGGCCGAGGGAAGAATGGACGACGCTCGGTTTGCCGCCGAAGTCGGACAGGGACCCGATGAGAATCGGTGAGGTGATGTCGCCGAAGAGGTGAATCAGGAAGATGCTGAGCGCATAGCCGGCGGCCCGCTGGTTGGCGGGAACGACGTTCGCGGTGACAGTGTTGCACGGGCCGAGGACGGCCGCCATCATGACCATGGCCACGAAGAGCAACTCCAACGACATCGTGCGGTGCGGTTCCAGGATCCCGGCGGCGCCGAAGGGAACGGCGATCAGCACGGCCGCGCTGGCCATCAGCAGGTAGGCGCGGCGGGTGTAGCGAAGCAGGGCGTCGGCCACGCCGGTGCCGAGCACGATCCCGATCAGCCCGGCGCCGGCCGTGAGCCCGCCGATCCAGCGGCCGGCCTCGGCCGAGGTCAAGCCGCGGACGCGCTGGTAGAACGTCGAGCCCCAGGCGGCGTAGGCCCCGGTCGCGAAGGTGACCGCGGCCATGCCGGCGGTGTTGTACAGAAAGCTTCGGTTGCGGAACAAAGCCAGGTAATCGACGAACCGCGGCCGGTCCTGCGGCCCCGTCTGGCTGGCTCCTTCCGAAGCCCCCCGGCCTGGGTCGCGGATCAAGAGGCCTGCGAACGCGGCCAGCAGTCCGGGGAGGCCCACCACCCAGAACGCAACCCGCCAGTGCCAGACGTACGCCACCCAGCCGCCGATGCCGTACCCGAGCGCCCCTCCAAGCGGGAGCGCAAGGAAGTACAGGCCGATGACGCGCCCGCGGTGCTTCGGCTCGAACAGGTCGGACAGCAGGGCCGGCGCGATCACGCCGTAGCTCGCCTCGCCGACCCCGAGCAGGGCCCGCCAGAAGAACATTTCCGCGAAACTGTTCGAGAATGCCGTCCCGACCGTCGCCACGCTCCAGAGACCGACCCCGAACGACAAGAGCGCCCGGCGGTGATAGCGGTCGCCGAGCCAGCCGATGAGAGGCGAAACCAGCGTGTACACGATCATGAACGACGCGCTCAAGAGACCGAAGCCACGGTCCTTGATGCCGAGGTCGTGCTGGATCTGGGTGCCGACCGCGAAGAACGAGTAACGGTCCACGTAATTCAGCAGGTTCATGCTGAACAGGATCGCCAGGGCGAAGTACCTGCCGCCGATCTGGGGCAACGCGCGAGAATGTGAGGACGAAGGGGCGACCGCCGGGTCGGGCGTGGGGGCCTGCATGTTGTGCTGGAAGCCTCGCGTTGACGTTCGGCTCAATGATGACTCCACCGTTATACCCGCGTTGGGCCGGGCGATCGAGGCCAGCCGCCTTGGGCCCAGCGTCCTCGGGCGGATCGGCAACCCGCACGCGGCGACGGGATTGCGATCGCGCGCCAGCTTCTCTTGACAGGCGTGGTGCAGCGAAGTAATGGTTAAGGTTGCCTCGCAGCGCGTACGAGGGCCGGCCGCGGTGGCCGGCTTCGGGCGCGAGCATGGGGCGGCTGGGCTCCCTTCGCGAGGAGCGGCCCCCCTGTCCGGCGGAGGCCAACCAGCCCACGTCCCCGGGGAGGACGCTATCGGACCCATCGATCGGAATCAGCGGGTGAACGAACAGATCCGCATCTCGCCCGTGCGGGTCATCAACGCCGAGGGAGTCATGCTCGGCGTCATGCCGACCGGAAAGGCCATGGAAGCGGCCCGTGAGGCGGGCCTCGACCTGGTGGAGGTCGCTCCCAACGAGCGTCCCCCGGTCTGCAAGATCATGGACTTCGGCAAGTACAAGTACTCGCAGAAGAAGAAGGCGTCGAAGCAAAAGCAGCATCAGGTCCAGGTCAAGGAGATCCGGGTGCGGCCGAAGACCGGCGATCACGACATCGAGGTCAAGGTCAAGCGCGCCCGCGAGTTCCTCGAACACAAGGACAAAGTGCTCGTCAACGTCCTTTTCCGCGGTCGCGAGCTGGCGCACATCGACGAAGGCCGCAGGGTCATGGACGAAGTGCTCCAGGCGCTGGAGGACGTGGCGAAAGTCGAGAAGAACCCGTCCATGGAGGGGAAGCGAATGACGGCGATCGTGGCTCCGCGCGTCTAAAAGTTCCGCGCATGGCCCGTGCCTCGCCTTCGTTTTCCTTGTCCTCCGAACGCGATCGACCCTCCCCGCCGCGGCGTCTGCCGCGCGGCTGGAGAGGGTTTTTCTGTTATTGGGGCGTTTTTGCCGTTGGCGGCCGGCCGCGCCCTTTGCTACACTGTTCCGCTCGGCTGGTCTCAGACCCGCCCCTTTGCCGTTGAGGTTTGCTGACACCGCCGCGCGTTTGCGTAGGAGCGACTGGTCGTGCCAAAGTTGAAGACGCATAAGGGTATCAAGAAGCGGTTCAAGGTGTCGGCCACCGGCAAGGTCAGCCACAAGCGCTGCGGGTCGTCGCACTTGAACAGCCACAAGAGCGGCAAAAAAGTGCGCAAGCTCCGCAAGAAGTCCTTCTTGAAGGTGTCGGCCGAGGCGCATCGCCTGCGCCGGGCCTTGCGCGAGCGGGTCGGCACCCAGCCGGACGCGGTCGAGGCGGCGAAGCTGGCCGCGCTGGCCGCCGAGCCGGTCGAGCCCGATTCGTCGTCGGCGCAGGCCTGACCCGGATCGTCCACCGCCCCAGCCCCCATCCGCGCTGCCGGCCAAGCCGGCCGCGGTTCTCACACTTGACCTGTTAGAATCGAGACTCGACGATGCGTGCAACCAAGGGCGCGGCCCGCAACAAGGCCAAGAAGCGACTGTTCAAGGCGGTGGAAGGGTTCGTCGGTGGCCGTCGGCGCCTGCTGCGCCTGGCCAAGGAGACCCTGCTGCGGGCCGGCATGTTCTCCTTCCGCGACCGCCGGGCCAAGAAGCGAGACTTCCGCAAGTTGTTCATTACCCGCTTGAGTGCGGCCGCCGAGATGCGCGGCCTCCGCTATAGCCGCTTGATTCACGGCCTGAGCCTCGCCAAGGTCGGCCTCGACCGCAAGAGTCTCTCCGAGCTGGCGATCCACGACCCGGAAACCTTCGACGCGGTCGTGGCCCTCGCTCGCGCGGCCCTGGACAAGCACGACGCCGAAGTCCGGCAGCGGCAGAAGGCCAAGACGGCTTGAGAGTGTATGGGGGCATAGCCCTGACCTGTAGGGCCGGCCATTGCCGGCCGCTCATCGGCCGGCAATTGCCGGC
>JARLIH010000400.1 GCA_031291845.1 Isosphaeraceae bacterium
CGCGCTGGCTCCGCGAGCCGCGCAACGCCGTCTGGATCGCGCTGGGGGGACTGGTGGCGATCGGCGGCGGGCGACGGCTTCGCCAGTGGTGGCAGGCCCGGGAAGCGGTCGAACGGCTGAGCGCCGAGAGCGTCGCGCCCGAGACGATTCGCGCGGCCGCCGCGCACGGACGGGCGGCCCTGTTCGAGCTCTTTCGCATCCTCGGCACCGCGGAGACCGAAGCCCAGCGCACCGCGGCTGGGCAAGCCCTGGCGGCCATCTGGAGGCGGGACGACCTGATCACCGAGGAAGAGAAGGCCCTCGTGCGGAGGGGGTTTGCCGTGACCTGGCGTGCCCGTCGGCGCTACCCTCGGGCGCTCCAGGCGCCGATCCCCGTCGGGGTCGATTACGGGGTTCCGTTTCTGCAAAGGGACACGGACGGGGTCTCGCCCGAGAACCTCGAGTGGTCGCACCGCATCGTGGGTGCGCGCCGGGCGGACCTGGAGACGTTCTCGCCCTGGTTGCCCGGCCCGGGGCATGCGGAGTTCACCCTCTACCCGGGGGACTTTGAGACGAACGGTCCCCACCGGCTCGTGCTGGAGGCGAAGGTCCGCACGGTCGGGTTGACCGGGACGTGGGAGTTGGAGCTGCCCCACGTGCAGTTCTCGTTCGAGTTCGATCCACGGCTCGCCGTCGAGGCGCTCCTGGCCGCGCCTGACTCAGCGCGGGGTGAACAGTTCGCCCGTTCCATCCTGCTCGAGCCCGAGGAGGCGCTGGCTTACGTGAACTTGAACGACACGTTTGCGCTGCGATCCCCTCCCTCGCTGACGGTCACGACCCCGCTCCCGTTCGACCTGGCGCACACGGTCGAGGCCGAGATCGAGGGAGTTCCGGGGCGAATCGCGGCCAGCGTCCTCGTTCTGAGCGGACAAGGGACGAACGAGGCGGCGCGGACCCGGCGCTTTCCGCTCGCTCTGGAAGCGCCGCTCCGGGCCGGCACGTTGGAACGCCCTGGCGCGCATCGGCTCCGACTGGTGCTGACGGCCGACCCGCACCGAGGGTGGGCCGACCCCGACGTGCGGTCGTTGTGGCCCGAGAGGATCACGACAGATTGGGTGGACGTCGAGGTAATGCGGCGTTGATAAGTGGGGTGTGTTTCACGCACCCTACAAAATCATCCCGTCTCGTGCTGGGGCCCACGGACGAGAGGGAGCGGACGGGCAGAATCGCCTCACGGCTGCTTGGGCGCTGCGAGCGAGAGCAGGAACTCCTCGACCTGCTGCCGCTCGCGGGCGGAGAGCTGCGCGTAGCGCTGGGCGGCGCCGGCTCCCTCGCCACCGTGGAAAGCGATGGCTTGCTCGATGGTCTCGGCGCGCCCGTCGTGCATGTAGGGGTACGAGTCGCGGAGTCCCCACAGGGGAGGCGTTCGCCATTCTTGCACGTTGGCACCGGCGGGTTTTCCGTTCGGACCACGTTTCGGGGCCGGCGCGGGGTCGCTGGCGGTGAAGACGCCGTAAAAGCCGGTGTCGGCGAGCAGGGGACTCATGTCGTGGAGAAGCAGGTCGCTGTAGAGGCCGTCGACCTTCCCGAGCTTGGGGACGTGGCAGTGGGCACAGCCGATCGCACGGAAGGTGGTCGCGCCCGCCTTGAGCGTGCGCTCTTGCTTCATGTCTCCCGGTGGGAGGACGCGGGGCGGCGGGAGACTGGCCACATAGGCGGTGAGCGCGGTGCACTCGTCTTCATTCAGGTCGAGTCCTGGCGCGGCGATCGGCGGCACGCGCGGGTCGGCGGCCTGGCGCCGGCCGGGAACCTCGAGCCCGAGCTCTCCCGCGGCGGCGGAGAGGACGAACTCCCGGAGGGTCGCAGTCTGTGCCTTCCAGCCGAAGCGCCCGACTCGCCCGTCCGCCAGTCGGCTAACGCGTCCCTTGACCGCGCTCGCGGCCGGCAAACGACGGCGAGCGGCAGCTTCGATCGCCTCGTCCGGAATACCGTCGATGAGGCCGATGCCGAAGAGGGGCGTCGGGTTGCGCTGGGTGACCCGGAGTGCGACCGTCCCGTGCGGGCCGGGGACCTGCTCGCGCCAGCTCCGGTAGTCGGCGTCGGGCCCGTAGCGGTGCAGGACGACGCTGGAGGCCTCGCGGAAGCCCGGGTGCAAGCGGACGAGCGCGGCGACGTCCACGGGTTTCGGCCTGGTGTTGGGGGCGTTATTCGAGATCCGGTAGTCAAACCCCTCTCCGCCGAAGTTCATGCTGAACGCATAGAAGAACCCACCGTTCGAGGACGCGTCCCCAGCCGGCGAGAGGATGTCGATGTTTTTGTCGGCCGTCGCCGCCCCTCCAGGGCCGCCGAGGTGATGGCACCCGGCGCACGAACGCTCATTGTAGACCGGGCCGAGGCCATCACCCCCGTGGCTTCTGGCGTCGCCGACGACCCATTCCCGTGCGAACAGCCCGCGCCCGAGCGCGATCGCCTTGTCGTTTCCGGCGGCATCCTCGGCCATGGCGGGCGCGGTGAGGAGGGCTGAGAGGCCCAGCACGGCCACGTACCCCCGATGCCTGCGAAGCGGGGTATTTGACATGAGGTCTACCTTGTGGCGGATTTGGGTGGTGATCCGGCTGCGGTTTGGGAACCGATGCTCCGAGCTGTTGGTCGCGAAGAATACGAACCAACTTCGCACGCGGTGACAATGATTGGATTTGTAGACGCTCGGTGCCCGGCGTTATTCGGCCGCCGTTGGTCCGCCTTGCGAGCACCGGTGCATTTCTTGCGCCCTACTTCGCCGCGCCGTTGGCATCGGCGGCGGGGGGAACGACCGGCAGGAGGTGGCCCAGCTTGTCGCGTTTCGTCGCCAGATAGCCGCGCCGGTCGACCTCCTCGGGCGCGATGATCGGCACTTGGTCGACGACCTCCAGACCGTGGCCGTGGATGACGAAGGCGTTGGTCTTCTTCGGGTTATTGGTCAGGAGACGCACTTTCGTGAGTCCCAGGTCCTGGAGGATCTGGAGGCCGATGCCGTAGTCGCGCTCGTCCGCACGGTGGCCGAGGGCCAGGTTGGCCTCGACGGTGTCGAGCCCCTGGTCTTGGAGGGCGTAGGCTTTCAGCTTCTGGATCAGGCCGATCCCGCGCCCTTCCTGGGGCAGATAGACGAGCGCGCCGACCCCTTCATGGCCGATCTGCTCGAGGGCCAGGTGAAGCTGGTCTCCGCAATCGCAACGGAGCGACTCGAGCAGGTCGCCCGTGAAGCACGATGAGTGCATGCGCACGAGCGGGGCTTCGACCGAGTGCAAGTCGCCCATGACGACGGCGATCGGCTCATTGGCCGGCTCGTGCTTGACGCCGTAGCCGATCACGCGGCCTCGGCCGTACCGCGTGGGCAACTCGGCCTCGGCCTGGCGGAAGACCAGCTTCTCCTGGCGCCGGCGGTAGCTAATGAGCATCTCGATCGAGACGATCGGGAGTTTGAACTCTCGCGCGATCGCGTGCAATCGCTCTCGGCTGGCGACACCGGTGCCGTCGAGAATCTCGCAAAGTACGCCCGCCGGGGAGAGGCCCGCCAGGCGAGCGAGGTCGACCGTGGCTTCGGTATGCCCTGCGCGGCGGAGGACGCCCCCCTCTTTGGCGACGAGGCAGCAGACGTGCCCGGGCCGCGCCAGGTCGGTCGGCTCGGTCGCCGGGTCGACGACCGCTCGAACGGTTTTCGCGCGCTCCTGGGCGCTGATGCCGGTCCGGCAGGAGATGTGGTCGACGGGCACCGTGAACGCGGTGCGCTGAGGCGTCGTGTTCTGGGCGACGATTGGGTGCAGGTCGAGCCGCTCGGCCAGGTCGGGCATGATCGGCATGCAGAACTGGCCGCGGCCGTGGGTGATCATGAACTCGACGATCTCGGGCGTGACGCGCTCGGCCGCCGCGACGAAATCCCCCTCGTTCTCGCGCTGTTCGTCGTCAACGACGATGACCACGCGACCGTCGGCAATCGCCTGGAGGGCGTCTTCGATCTTGGAAAATACGTAGGGCATCGGCGGAGCCTCGGCGCGGGGATCTAGGGTCGAGCGCGGGGCCGGAAGCGACCCGGCAGTCCTCGCTTCATTGTATCCACAAGAAGCGCCGAGGGCAGCTTTTGTAGGGTGCATGAAATGCACCGCTGCAATTCATGCACCCTACGGGACCCGCGCCCTTACTGCGGCGGCACGTTGAAGATGTAACCCTTGTTATCCGACGCCGCGATGGCGAGCTGCTTGCCGTCGGGGCTCCAACTGATGCCATAAGTCATCGTGTTGGCGGGCGCCGGGGGCGAGACGCGCTGGTGGAAGAGCGACTTCGCGCCGTCGACGTCCCAGACGTACAGGTGGCCGCCGTACCCGAGCGAGGCCAGGCGCTTGCCGTCGGGGCTGAATGCGATGGAATAGACGTCGTCGGGATGGCCGTCGAGCTTGGCGAGCTCCTTGCCGTCGGCGACGTTCCAGAGGCGGATCGTCTTGTCCACGGAGCCGGACGCGAGCTTCACGCCGTCGGGGCGGAATGCGACGCAGTAGACCGCCGCGCCGTGTCCGACGCTCTTGCGCAGCTCCTTGCCGTCGGCCGGGTTCCAGTACTTCACAAGCTTGTCGTCGCCCGCGGTGACGAGGAGGTCTCCCTTCGGGCTATAGGCGACGCAGTAGACAACGTTCTCGTGCGCCTTTTCGATCGCGCGTTCCTGGGCGCCTTTCTCGATGTCCCAGATGCGCGCGGTCTTGTCGGCCGCGCCGGTGACGGCTTTCTTGCCGTCGGGTGACCACGCGACGCTATAAACCTGTCCCTGGTGGCCGGCGAAATCCTTGAGCGCGCCCGGCGGGTTGACCGTCCACTCCTTGACGGTCTTATCTTCCGAGGCCGTCACGACCGTGGCATTGTCCGGGAGGATGGCGATCGCGAGCACGGGTCCGGCATGGCCCGAGATGGCCTGGCGCTCGGCCTTGGCGGGGTCGGCCTGGGTGAAGTCGAAGACCTTGGCCGTGTTGTCGCCCAGTCCAGCGGCGAGCAGCTTATTATCCGCCGAGGTCGCGACGGCGTTCACTGCCGAGGCCTGCGGCGGGTAGGTCAGGAGCAGCTTGCCGTCCGCGACGTTCCACGTCTTGACTGTCTTGTCGGCCGAGCCGGAGATGATCTTGGCGCCGTCCTTCGACACGGTCACCGCCTTGACGGCGTCGCCGTGGCCGTCGAGCGAGCGAATGACATTGCCGGCGTTCGTGTCGAAGACCTTGACCGTCTTGTCGGCCGAGGCCGTATAGAGCTGCGAGCCGTTGGGATGGACGGCCACGCTGAAGATCGGCCCCTGGTGGCCGGCATAGACGCGCAGGGCGACCGGGACCCAGACGCGCACCTTGTTATCCGCACCGGCGGAGACGACCGACTTGTTGTCGGGGGCGATCGCGACGCCAACGACCGCTGCGCCGTGGGCGGTGAGGTCCTGGAGCTCGCGGTTCGTAGCGAGGTCCCAGAAGCGGACCGAGTTGTCGGCGCCGCCGGTGGCGAGCTTCGTGGCGTCGTTGGAAACGAACACGGCGTTCACCGCCGCGGCGTGGCCGCCGAGCGAGGCGACGTTCTTGCCGTCGCCTACTGTCCAGACCTTGACCGTCTTGTCGGCGGAGCCGGTGTAGAGCTTCTGGCCGTCGCGGCTCAGGTTGAGCGCGAGCACGGCGTCGGCGTGGCCGCCGAAGTCGCGGACGAGCTTGGCCTCATTGACGTTCCACAGCTTGGCGAGCTTGTCGGCGGAGGCCGACACGAGCAGGTTCCCGTCGTTCGGCGCGAACGCGAGGGCGTTGATGCGTGCGCCGTGGCCGGCCAGCTCCTTGACGACCTTGCCGTCGGCCGCGTTGATCACGCGGATCTTGTTGTCGGCCGACGCCGCGGCGACCTGGGCGCCGTCGGCCCGGAACGCGACGGCCGTCACGGGCGAAGGCAGGGGATCGGACTTCTTGACCTCGGCGCCGCTGTTGGCGTCGCTGATGACGACGATGTTGTTCGCGAGCGCGTAAGCGACCTGGTTCCCGTCCCCCTTGAAGGCGAGCGCGACGACCGGCTGGTCGGCCGCGGGGATTTCCTTGATGATCGCGCCGTTGGCGGTGTTCCAGACCCGGACGACCTTGTCAGCGCCCGCGGTGGCGAGCTTGTTGCCGTCGGCGCTCATCGCAAACGTGGCGATGGGGCCCTTGGCATCGATCAGGCGGGGGTCGGCGACCGGAAGCTGCCAGAGCCGCGCCAGGCCGTCGGAGCCGGCCGACACGAGTTGTTGGTTGTTGGGGAGGAACGCCAGGCCGAGGATGGTGTCGGCCGGCGTTTCGATGACGCCCTGGGGAGCGCCGTCGGCCGCGTTCCAGAGGCGGATCGCGCGGGCCTTGTCGCCCGTGGCGATCTGGGCCGCGTCGCCGCGCCAGGCAGCGCTTTCAATGTCGCCCGCGTGACCGGCGAGGTCCTTGACGGGCGTGCCGGCGGCGAGGTCCCAGAGCTTCAGCGTCTTTCCCGCGGCGGCGACAGCCTGCTTGCCGTCGGGCTTGACGGCCAGGGCGTGGACGCCGGCCGGGTGTCCGGCCAGGTCCTTGAGCGGTCCGCCCCCCGGCAGCGGCCAGAGCTTGGCCGTCTTGTCGAGGCTGCCCGAGAGGAGACGCTTGCCGTCGGGGGAAAAGGCGACCGTCAGGACGAGGTTCGAGTGCCCCTCGAACTTCTTGATTTCTTTGCGCGTGGCGGCGTCCCAGAGGCGGACCGTGTTGTCGAAGCCGCCGGTGACGAGCGACTTGCCGTCGGGGCTCCAGGCGATGGCGTAAACGGGATCGGTGTGGCCGTCGAGCGTCCCCACGGGGGCGACCTGTTGCGCCAGGGCGAGTCCGGTGGTGGCGAGGGCCGATAGCACGGCGGCGGCCAGCCGCGGACGTCGTTTCAAGGTGCGAAGCATGGGGTAATCTCGCAGTAGGAGGGTAGCGGTTGGGGGGACCAAGCCCGCTCAAGGCGACACAACTCCGCCCCAGGCCCGGCCCTACGGTGGTGGGAAGGCCCGACATCGCGGTCGGGCCCGGTAAGGCGCTACCGCCGAAAATAGACGCCCCGGACCCGCCATGCAACCGTTTTCTCCTCCGCGCGCGGCGCCGTTCGTGGAGTCGAGAACGGTTTCGCTCGAAAAAAGAGCCCGAATCGGGTCGGCGAGAATTGGCATGCGGGGTCGGGTGGCACGCC
>JARLIH010000401.1 GCA_031291845.1 Isosphaeraceae bacterium
CGTACGGCTGAAGGACCGGCTGCCGGGCTTCGATGGCCGCAAGCTCGTGCTCAGCGCCACGCACACGCACACTGCGCCGGTCTTTGACGAAGGCAAGTACCTGATCCCCAAGGACGGCGTCATGCAGCCGGCCGAGTACGCGACGTTCCTTTGCGAACGCGTCGCCGAAGCGGTGGTAAAGGCCTGGGAGACGCGGCAGCCCGCGCGCGCCGGCTGGGGCCTGGGCCACGCCGTGATCGCCCAGAACCGGCGGGCGCTCTACGCCGACGGACGCGCCGTGATGTACGGCCCCACCGCTCAAGCCGATTTCCGAGGCATCGAGGGGCCGGAAGACCAGGGCGTCGAAGTCCTCTTCTTCTGGGACGCCGGCGGCAAGCTCATCGCCACCGCCGTCAACGTCGCCTGCCCGTCGCAGGAGGTCGAGGGAGCCTCGTCCGTCGACGCCGACTTCTGGCACGAGGTCCGCGAGTCACTCAAAGCAAAACACGGCAAGGACCTGTCGGTGCTCGCCTGGACGGGCGCCGCGGGCGACCAGTCACCCCACCTGATGTACCGCAAGCAGGCCGAAGAGCGGATGCGCAAGCTCCGCAAGGTCACCCGCCTGGAAGAGCTGGCGCGGCGGATCGTCGCCGCCTGGGAAGAAGCCTACGAGGGCGCGCGCCAGGAGCAGAACGCCGGTGTCGCCCTGGTTCACCGCGTCGAGACAGTCAACCTCCCGCCCCGAGCGGTCACCGACGCCGAGGTCGCCCGCACCCGCGCCGACATCAAGACGCTCTCCAAGGACCCTAAGCAACAGCGCCTGGTGAGTTGGCACAAGGACGTCGTCGACCGCTACGAGCGCCAGCAGGCCGGCACCGTCGAGCCCTACCGGATGGAGCTGCACGTCATCCGGCTCGGCGACGTCGCGATCGCCACCAACAGCTTCGAGTTGTTCACCCAGTACGGCATCCAGATCAAGTCCCGCAGCCGGGCGATTCAGACCTTCCTCATCCAACTTGCCGGTCCCGGCTCCTACCTGCCGACCGCCGTGGCCGTCCAGGGCGGCGGCTACAGCGCCATCGTCGCGAGCAGCATTGTCGGGCCGGAAGGGGGGCGAGTTCTCGTCGATCGAACCGTCGCGCTGATCAATTCGCTCTGGCCGGAGAAGTGAGTGCCAGGCTGCTCGGCCATCGCAAAGAGGAAGCACCGGTCCGATGAATTGTTCCCCCTGACTGGATCTCACAGATATCATGGACATGCAAGAAGCCAAGCTACTTTTTTCCAATATGACGGCTCTCACTTCTACATGAATCACGATGGTGTGAGGGCGAGTTACCTGCGAGCCTGTGTCCCACCAGAAGTGGAAGCCGCATGGCTCGAGGAATTGAAGCGCGACAAGTTGCAGCTCCTCTCCCAGGAGGGCAATTGGAAGGTCCTGGATTTCCTCAAGACTCACAGGGATTTCGGGCATCTCGCCGATCTTGTGCAGGCCGATCCAAAAGGCGATTTGTGGATGCGGTGCGCTTTTCTTGAGAGTTTGCTTACCTATACGAGCGACGCGAGGAAGGCCGGAGGCGATCCGTTATTAGTCACCCGAGCGGTCCGCAAAGTGATCGCGGATGCCGAACGGCTGCTCAAGAGGGCGAGATCGGCGAGATCGATCGGACGCGTCCAGGACATCCTGGATCAGGCCCGCGATCTTCAGGGCGAAATTGAGATGGGTTGAGAATGAGGCCGTGAGAGGTGCGCCCGCCCAGCGTCCGCCCCCTCACCATCATTCGCGGCTGCGATCAAAGCCGAGACAGAGATAAGGGACAGGCAATGCGCACTGGAATGCAGCGCGCGCTGCCTGTCCCGTCTTTGGGTCAATCCGGGCCTTGCGGTCTGCGTCGGCCGGCGTGCTGAGCCGCAGGTCGCCCAGGTCGCGGACCTCGCCGGGGGCGAGCTTCAGGCCCTCGAACGCGGGCCCGCCGGGGCGGCCGATACCCAGATAAAGGGTGGCGCTGTACGACTGGCCGGGAATGAGCCGCTCGGCGCGGAAGCGGCCATGCTCGTCGGTGCTGACACCGGTAAAGACCCCTGTTCCGGAATCGTCGTGGGTGGCAAACTCACGCACCGGGTTTGCCGCGAGTGAGGCCCCAGCCCGCGGTTTGCCTTGCTCGTCCACGACCCGGCCGGTGACGGTCGCCCAGGGCCGCATCCGGACGGTGTACGGCGCGTCGCCGTCGCCGCGGGCCAACAGGAAACCGATCAGCTTGCGGTCCTCCTTCACGAAGTTGATCCGCCGGGCTCGGTCGGGGTGGAGCCCTGTGATCGGGATCGTCGCCGCACGGAGCGCGGGCTCGTCGTCCCACGGGTGGTACGTCAGCCCGGCCGTCTTCACGCCGCGGACAGGCCGGCCCTCGGGGTCAAGCAGGGTGACCTGCCGGGGCTTGTCGGGCATGACGGTCGCGGCGAGCTCCAGCGGCGCGGCACCCCTCGCCGGGTTAATGAGGACGATCGCGGCGTAGTCGTGCTGGTCGAGCCATGCACCGCCGTAGAAAGTGGCCACCGAGAGCGTGTCGTGGCTGCCGTAGGTGGTGATCAGCTCCTGCGGCGTCCAGTCCACCTTGCCCGGCGCGAAGAACGCCTTGGGATCCACGTGCGACGGGCGATAGCCGGTCTGCCGCGGCGTCTTCGCCAGGACGACGCCCGGCCCCGGCAGCGCCACGCCCAGGTAGGAGCCGTCGGCCTGCCGCGCGGCCCGCGACAGGGGCGATCCGGCCTGCGCCTGGACGTATTCAACCTCTTTGAGGAAGAACTCATTCGGCGCGATCACCGAATAGGTCACCTCGGCCTCGACCGGGCGGCCCGCCTCGTCCCGCAGCGTCAGGCGGAACGGGATGCCCCGAGGACAATCGACCACAACCTCGCCCGCGTCATTCACGCGGCCCTTGGCCAGGAAATAGGGTTGGCCCGGCTTCGGCACGGCCAGGACGACTTGCTCCGAACGAAACTGGCCCGACGCCGTCATCTCCGCGTAATGGAGCTCCTTGAGATCGGACGAGAGGCCCGCGAGCGCGAACCGGCCTCGCGCGTCGGTGGCGTCCGGATAGCGGCCCGTCTCCAACGCGGCGATCGCCCTCAACCCGGGGCCCACCCAGACATCCGGGAGCGGCGCCCCCGTCGCCTTGTCGCGCACCACGCCCGACACCGTACGGCCCCGTTCTAGCGCGAGCGTGAAGCTGGCCCCATAGGTGACGTAATCCTCCGACGCCCCGAGCGGACGGGCGCGGACGGGCGCCGACTCGCGAGTCATCACGACGATCGACGTTTCGGCGATCCCAGGCCCCCGGATGGTCAGTCGGGCGAGACGCTCGCGTCCCAGTCCCTCGAAGCGGAAGCGGCCGTCGGCGTCCGTGACGGTCTCAGTCGCCACGCCGGGCAGCGCGCCGGGCGTGTCGAGGCTCCGGTCGTAATCCGTCATCATGAGGAGCGCATTCGGCGACCTCTGTCTCTCCAGGTGTGCGTTCAAATCCTTTTTCCACGGCACGTCGAGGCCCGTCAGCCTGACGGCCGCGCCGACGAGCGGGCGACTGTCGGGGCCGAGCAGCCGGCCCCGAATCGGTACGTCGTCGCGCGGGAGCGTCAGCGCCAGCTCGGCCCCCTTGACCGGGTCCAAGTGGGAAACGAACGACGACCCGGTCTGACCCCACGTCTGCACCCAGTCCGGCCCGTAGCCCTCGGCATCGGCAACCAGGAGGCCCGGTCGGCGGGCGGGCAGGCCATCGAGCGACATGAAGGTCAGGTCCTTCGCCGAGAACCGGAACAGACCGCCCGCCGCGGTGACCGCACGGACGCCCCCCGGAATGGTGGAACCCGGGCTCCCGGCCAGCGCGCTGTGGGGCGCGATGTAGATCTTCACTCCGTCGAGCGGCCTTCCGTCGGCGTCAACGACTTTGCCGGCGAAGAGGTCGGCGGTGGCCGGATCGTCGGGGTCGAGCGGCGCCCGCGGCTCCGCTCGAGCCTGCGGGGCAGGAGCGGTCCCGGCCGCCGGTGCCGGCGGACGATCGTCGCGGGGCCCGCCGTCGGTCCGGAAGCCGAGGACGACGGTCGCCACCCCCGCCGCCCCCAGCGCGATCAGCAGCACCAGAGCCCCCGAGGCTCGCGCCGCGACCAGGCTGCGCGAGGCCCTCGCCGCCAGCAGCGAGGCGACCGTCTTGGTGCCCCCCTCGCCCCCGGCGGCCAACACCGCCGCGCACGTCGCACGCTCGAAGAGTCCCAGGACGTCCTCGATCGACATCGCCATCACCGCGGGCCAGGCCGACGACGGGTGAGCCCCCCGTCGGGCGAGCCGGTCGCGGAGCTGCTCCCTGCCCCGCGCTAGCCGCCCCGCGATCGTGCCCGGCGGGCAGCCGATGGCCTCGGCCGCCTGGTCGCGCGTCAGGCCATTGAGGTCGCAAAGCAGGATCGGCATCCGGTACCGCTCCGGCAGGTGCGCCAGCTCCTGATGGACCAGGCGGCACAACTCGTCGCGCGCGGGGTCGTGCGGCCGCCCGTCCTCCCGCCGGCCCGCCGCGGCTCGCTCTCGCGTCCGCCGCCGCGACGCCTCAATCCGTGCCTGGCGCGCGACCCGCCGCGCCACCCGGTAGAGCCAACCCGCCAGCGAGCCGTTAAGGGGAAACGAGCCCGCCCGGCGGACCAGCACGAGGAACGTGGCCTGGAACGCGTCCTCGGCGTCGGACGCGTCGCGGGAGCCGAGCGCCGACCGGCACACGGACAAAACCATCGCCCCGTGGCGAGCCACGATCGCCGCGAACGCCTCGCCGTCCCCCTGGGCGGCGAACCGTTCCACAAGCTGGCCGTCCGAGAGGCCCGCCAGGGTCCCCACGGTGAACACGCGACGGATTTCGTCCAGAGCCTTCGTCATGACCACGCCATCCCCCGGAGATCAGCCCCACGGCAAGCGGGGCCCCGTTCACTCTCTATCATGGGCACCGGCGCGAATCCTGATACATCGTTTCTCAGTCAAAACCGTCCCGGAGCACGACATGGAGGGCTTGGAGGAGGAACGGCTCGTCCCAAGCGCGGCGAAGCGGAAGACGGGACCGGCAATGCGCCCTGGATCCGAGAACGCATTGCCTGGCCCTCTTTTGGGTCGCGGACTCCGAACCGAGCGCGATCAAACCTCATTCTCTGTGACGAGATCACAAAGGATGACTTTTGAGCCCAGGCTTCTTTTTCTGGCGTCGCCGGCTTTCCTGCCGGGGTTGATCCGAACAGGACAACGGAGGAACGTCAGGCGCGGCGCCTGCGGTGATTTCGCTTGTATGCGATCATCGTCAATCCGCTCATGCTGATCAGCGAGAGCGCCAGCGATGACGGTTCGGGAACGGCCGAAGCGACAAATTGTACGCCTGCGTCGGAGAACGGTGCGCCGCTGTAGACGAACGCCGTCCCTTCCGGAAACGCGGCGTAGAACGGCGAGTTACCCATGAGCTGACTGGGCGTTTCGGTGCTCGTGAACTCGAATGTCGCCGAGTTGCCAGGCGCCAGGAGGCCGGCGGTGCTGGCCACCCACTGGATGGCATAGCCATCGGTGGCCCCACCGTGCGTGACCCTGTCGGTCCATCCGGTGGGTGACGTCACGGAAAGCGGTGCGTTGTCCAGGAAATCCTTCCCCGGCACCCATGAGAACCAGAACGTTCCGATCGGCGCCGAGCTCGCTGCGGAGTTCGTCAGGGTCACCTTGTAATCGAAGTCGCCGCCACCGAGGCTAGTGCGTTGAATCGCGGCCGTGGGGTCGACGATCGAACCGGCCAGCGCCGGCCTCGCCATGAGCGCGACCGACATGACGATCCCAAGGTGCATGAACCTTCTCATCAAAGTTTCTCCTCAATCTCTTGAGTCATCCCTTCGACGGCTCGGGAGCCAGGTCCGTGGTCCCGATGGGGCCTCCCCATCTTCAGAGTCGAGCCGTCCCGATGAAGTGCATTAAGACGGCCGGCCGGTTGGGACTTTTTTTTCGGACGACGGGATTTTCGTGGCTCACAACCACATTTCTTGAAGAATTGAAGGAGGCGACATGGAGCCTTGGAGAATCGGCGGCCTCGGGGCACATTTTCTCCCGTGTTGCCGGGTCCGGAGGTGATCGCGGGGTCACCTTCGTAAACGGGGTAAAGAAAACCAACGCCGCCTGAGAATCTCCTTCCGCGAAAATTGACAACACCTTCCGAGCGGGACGATGGCGGCTACCAAGACAGCCAGACACCCCGAGCGGACGAGCGTCGGGGAACGGCGTCGCGAATTGGTGGAAGAGGAGAGTCGTACCGTTCGACGCCCCGGGGTCAGTGAGGAGGAGATTCACGCCGCTGCCGCCAAGCGGCCCACCCTGGCCGCATGACCGTAATCATCTCTCGGAACGTACAGGAATTCGACAACTTCCTGTTAATGCGACCCCTGCTGGGCATTGCTGCTATAAAAGTCAAGACTCTTGAGAAGTGACCAGCGGAGGTCGCTCGTGACCGGTGGAGGCGACAACGGCCGTTCGAGCAGCCCCATCGAGCGGAGTTGCTTCCGGAGAGTTGCTAACTGGTTCCGAAACTCGGTGTTGTCACCGAGACGTTGCTCCGCCAGTTGCCCCGTCGCGCTGTCGGTTTGCAGAATTGTCTGGCGATCAAAGGCCGCATATCCCGGGCCGTATCCGATCAGTCCCCAATGCGTAATCGTGGCGCCGGCCTCCATTGCCAGTTGATAGGCCTTGATCAATTCCGGATCCATCCGCCGCTCGGAACGAATCACGTAGCGCCGAGCCAGTTCAGCCCAGGTCAGCGTCGGCTCCCATGTCAGCTGCCCATAGGCGAAGTAGACCGGTTCAAGCTCCCTCTGAAAGGCAGGCTCCCATGAGACGTGCCGCAACCCAGCGCTGCGCGCTACGCCGACATAGGTCCGCACGACGGGCTCCCAACCCCGATGAAACGAGCGAATATCGGACATCGTTTGCTTGGCATCGGAAAAATGGTATCCCTCGAGCCCACCGCCACCGTCTTCGTGCCCAATGACCACGGGCGCATCGACCTGGTTTTTCACGACGTCGCCAACCCACCGAAGCCAGGTGAAGAATTCCAGCCTGGGAAATTCCTGGTGATGCTCTTCAATTCGTCTGGTCGCGTCACCAAACATTCGAATCGGCGCCTTGATTCGCAGCGATGGCTTCCGCGACACCGCCGCGGTGTACGCACTACGGAAGCAGCGATAGACGGCTTCGCGATTGCCGACAAGATCTCGGCAAGCGGGACACCGGCAGATCTTGTGCGCCGAATCCGAGAACATGTGACCGATGTGAAAGTCGAGCCCATCCAGGCCCGGGTAGCGGGCCATGAGGTCATCGACCACATCGGCGTAATACTTCGCGGCGGCAGGATGTGACAGACACGCAATGGTCTGAGGCGCGTACAAAACATCGGCAAAGGTTCCCGTACCCGCCACGTAGGGTTTGACCTTTGATGCGTCCGCCGCCGGAGACAGCATCTCGGGCACCGTACCGGTTTCCATCGAATATCCGGAAGCGATATAGACATCAGACGCCCAGACCTTCAGTCCCCAGGCATGCATCCGATCGATCATCGCTGGATAAAAATCGTGCTTGGAATTGGGATGCTTGGGATTGACCAGCTTGGGAAATCGCTTGGAGGGGTAAGTCAATCCCCAGCCACGCGCGAAAGCCAACAGTTCGTAGTCTGTGATCCGAAACGAGGCAATCCAGTCGGTGAATGCGTCCACACCCTCTTTTGTCGACGGGTCCCAATATTCAAGGGGCAAGTTGAACGGGCCGCAATAGAGAGCGTCGGTCTTAAGATGACGGCCCTCGAAAGCAGGCGTGTGGCGGCCTTCAAAGGAATCCACCACGAGATTGCCCGCGTCGTCTCGATAAAGTCGGTCACAGAGCGTCAGGATCGCGTTGCGCAGCCCTACGGAGGTGTCGCTCACAAGGAACAACACAGCACCATTCGCTCCCGTCGATTTGACCGCCGCAAAGCCCTGCGGACCTCCATCACCCGCGCCCGCGATCCGACCCTCCGAGTTAAGATTCACGCCGGCCTGTGTCAGACGCGCTGCCCACTCTTTCGAAAATGGTCCATGAAGAGCAACAATCGGCGCCGTCGGCACTTTATCGGGAGAGAGATCGTTGACCAGGGTCATGGTGGCGTTCAGTTCGGTCCGGCAGATGGCTTGGAGTCTCTGTGCAGCCATGCGCGCGGGACTCTCGGAACCCGCGGCCAATGCCAGCGTTCCTCGATTTTCACCCTTGCGGATGAACACCATGGGCGCCGGTTCGGCTCCCAGAACCGGCATCGAAATGACCCACGAATCACCGATGAGGCAGAGAATGATCGCGACGAACCGAACTTGACGGATCATCACAACAAAACCCGCTGTCACAAAAGCGGGAATGTTACTGAATTTTTTGAACGACAACATGATTCAATTCCTTCACTTGGTGAAGCCAAAACGGACCACTTTTTAGCCGGAATGGGTCAGGCTGAATCGAGTTCGTAAGCCACCGTTCGTACCAGCTTGCCCCAGAAAGCTTGTACCGTGAACCGGGACTACTCGCGGATCGTCTCCCTCAGGGCCTACAGGCAGGATCGGGCAATGACGTCCGCCCTGAAGGCGAAACAGGAACCGCACGGCCAATGATGATTCATCGAGGGACGGTCTCGCAGGAATCAAGACAGCAACATCGATTGGCCGGAGGCGGAGTCTGATTTCGGTTTGCGTCATGGCAGCTCGCGCCCTCGATCGAGATCTTCCACATCCCTCGTCCAAACGCCGGACACCAGTTTACACTCTCGGCGTTCCCTTGCCTCCCGTTCGATTTCTCGATCGCGATTCAGTAATCTCACCGCCCCAACCCCTTCCACATTCCAGTTTCATTGGGGATCACGCCGGCCCGACCAGAACCAGCGGCGCCCAGTAATAGGGCGTTTTCCACTTGGCCTGCGACTGAATCCACCGCTTCGCCGCCTGGAGCGACTCGGCGTAGCGATTCCGCGATCTGGCCTTCTCTTTCGCAGCCAGGGTGGTGCAGAAGGCGCTCACGAGGTTCGCGGCGGCCTCGTCGTCCACGAGCCAGTTGCTCGCGACGACGCGACGGGCGCCGGCGACGATGAACCCGCGGGAGATGGCCCAGGTCCCTTCGCCGCGCTGTTCGGGACCGAAGTTGGTCTCGCAAGCGGAGAGGATGGCGAGTTCGCAGCTCTTGAGGTCGAGGGAATAGACTTCGGGAAGGGTGAGCAGACCGTCATCCGCGCGATCGGCCGTCCCGCGGGGGCCGGGGGTGAGGGCGAGGGCGCCGAAGAGGTTGCCGTAGGATTGGTCGGTCAAGCCGTGACAGGCGAGGTGGACGATGCGGCGGCCCGGGACGCTCGCGCGGACCTTGGCCTCGGTGGCCGTGGGGCCCGATAACGACAGTACCCCCGCCGCCTGGTCGGTGAACGCCTTGGCTACCCAGGCGGTCTCCCAGCCGGTGTAGGGCAGGCGGTCCAGTCGGCCTCCCACTGCGCGGAATCTCGAGCGGGCGGCGAGCACGGCTCCCGGCGCGGGCGGGACCTCGCCGTCGGGATAGGCGGGGTCGCCCAGGGTCAGTACGGGCTCGCGGTCGGCGCCGGGCGCGGCGGCCGAACGCGAAACGAGGTTGTACAGAACCGTCGCCGAAGGTGCGCACGAGATCGGAGGACCGCCAAGCAACAGGTACTTGGGCTCGGGACCATCCTCGACGACCAGTGTCTCGAACGGCAGCAGCGCGAGCGGTCCGTCGGGCACGACGAAGAGGGACGAGACGGAGCCATCGCGCAGCGTGCGGCGGTCGGTTTCGGGAATCAGCACGCGCCAGAGTGCGGCGAGCTGGGCCGAGATCAGGCCGGACCGTTTCGGGTCGGCGAGCTGGGGGACAACCCCTTTGCCACCCTCGCCCATGAGGGCGGCCTGCAATCGCGCCCGGGTGAGTGGCCCGGGAGTGATGCCCAGCGTCTCGGCCTCGGCCTTCGGCACGGTCAGGGGGACGATGCGAGGCCGGCCGGGACCGGCGGTGAGGACGTAGCCCCCGACATCGCCGAAGAGGTAGACGAGGATCATCGCGCCCTTGGGAAGCGCGCGGCCGATCTGGCTCAGGCGGGGGGGACCGGTGCCGACGGAGAGGAGCCGGCGATAGACGGGGCTTGAGCCAAGCTCGTCGCGGCGGTGCGCGACGAGCGCGTTGACGGCCTCGGCGAGCGCGGCGATCGCCGCCTTGACCTCGTCGGAGTCGGGGGACTTCGTCTTGAGGAGCGTGTCGCGCCGCAGCTCGAGCTCGGCGACCTTCGAGCGTAGCTCGCCCTCGCGCTGGTGGAGGCGGGCGAGTTCATCGGCGGGGCGGCCAACCTGGAAGTCGACGCCGGCGCTCGTGATCTCGTCGAGCAGCGAACGGGCGTGCGCCCGCTCGATTGCGTTGAACGCGGCGTCGGCGTCGCCGAGCTCGGCCTGCCAGGCGACCATCCGCTCGAACATGCGGTTGTAGCCGCCGAACGACGTAGCCCGTTCCCACTCGGCGCCCGAAAAACGCTGGCGCTGCTGCTCGGCCAGGTCGAGGGCGTGCTGGAGGTCGGCGATCGCCTCACCGCGCCGGCCGGCCTTCCACGAGAGCTGGGCGCGGAGGTCGTAGCTCTGCGACAGGCCGTGCGGGTTCACGCCCGCCCGCCCGTACGCCGCGATGGCGCGGTCGAGCAGCGTCTCGGCCTCGTCAAGCTTCTCAGGCCGATGGCGAAAATAGAAATTCGCGAGGTTGTTCAGGGCCTGGGCCGTGTCGGGGTGATCGGGACCAAGCGTTTTCTCGAAGATCGCGAGCGCCCGCTTGAGCGCGGATTCCTCATCGGCGATTCGCCCTTCCGCATTGTACGCGACGGCCAGGCTCGCGAGGATGGCCGCCGCGTCGTGGTGGTCGGGCCCAAGCGCTTTTTCGACGATCGCGAGCGCGCGCTGGAGCTTCGCTTCCCCCTCGGCCGGCCGGCCCAGATGCGTGTCCAGGTTCCCCAGGTTCTGCAGGGCGTGAGCCACGTCGCGGTGCTCGGGCCCATAAGCCTTCTCTTCGATGGCCAGCGACCGCTTCAAGAGCGGCTCGGCCTCGGTATAACGCTTTTGCTGGGAGTAGTTGGTCCCCAGGTTGTTCAGCGCGATGGCCAGGGCGGGGTGGTCCGCCCCTCGCGCCTTCTCGTTGATCGTGAGCGACCGCCGGAACAACGCCTCGGCCTCCGCGTAGCGCCCTTGATGGAAGTAGAGACCGCCCAGATTGTCGAGGGTCCCGGCGAGCGCGGGGTGGTCGGAGCCGAGCCGCTTTTCGAGGATCGCCAGCGCCCGGTCGAGCAGCGCTTCCGCTTCCGCGTAACGACCCAGCTTCTCGATCACGATCGACAGGTTATTGAGGTCCACCGCCACATCCGGATGCTCGGGTCCGCGGGTCTTCTCATCGATCGCGAGCGCCCGCTTGAGCAGCGGCTCCGACTCGGCATACCGGCCGTGGTTCTTGTAGACTCCGACCAGGTTGCTCAGCGTCACGGCCACGTCGGGATGCTCCCGGCCCAGGGCTTTCTCTTGGATTGCGAGCGCCCGCTTCAGGATCGCCTCGGCCTCGGCGTCACGACCGAGGGTCTCGCAGGCGTTGCCCAGCACGTTCAGGACGTCGGCCAGCCGAGGATCGTCGGGGCCGTATGCCTTTTCAAAGATGGGCAAGACCCGCCGGAGCAGGGCCTCCGCCTCGGCGGCGTGCCCTTGCTCCAGGGCGACGACCGCCAAGTTCTGCAAGAGCCCGGCCACGTTCGGGTGCTCGGGCCCGTACGCCTTCTCGCGGATCGGCAGGCCGCGCTTGAGCAGCGCTTCGGCCTCGGCAAAGCGGCCCTGCTTGACTCGCAATCCGGCCAACCCTTGCAGGCCCATCACGGTCTCCGGATGGTCTGCGCCATATTTCTGCTCGACGATCGCGAGCGACCGCTTGTACGAAGCCTCGGCCTCGGGGTAGCGGCTCTGGTCCTCGTACAGGCTTGCCAGGTTGTGCAGGACCCCGGCCGCTTCAAGCGACGCCTCACCCGACACCCGCTGATGGATCGCGAGCGACCGCTTGTAGGCGGCCTCCGCCGCGGGATAACGGCCGAGGCGGACGCAAGCGGTCGCGAGGCCATCGAGGCTGAACGCCACGCCCTGCGAGTCGGGCCCCTCGGCCTGTTGGCGGATCTCCACCGCGCGGCGGAACGTGGCCTCGGCCTCGGCGTACCGGGCGAGATTGTCATAGGTGCTCGCCAGCCGATGCGTCCAGAGTCCAACCCGGCGCACGTCTTGCCTCACGTCGGGTCGGTTGAGGACCTGAAGGACGAAGCGGTTCGCGTCGGCGTACCGGCCCGCCTGATTGAGCGCTGCGTATTGGGCGGTCAGTTGCTGGACGTCCTGCCCTCGTGCGTTTGCCGCGAACCCAAGGCCGAGCAGGAGTCCGACCGCGAAATTCCGGCAGCGACCCAGTCTCATCGATACGCCCTCGTTCAGTCAGCGAGCGAATCCCAACGCGGGTGCGAACCGCATATCAATTAGAGCGTATACGGCCGCACGCCGGGCTCAGTCAATCCTCCTTCCTGGTGACCTGGTGAGTTCAGGGCCGTCTCTTTTTCATCGGGGACGCATCGCGGTGCCCGGCTCCGACGAAGCCTCGTCCTCCCGAACAATCCGCCTGCAGCCCCGAAGAAGAAACGGCCCTGCCGGCTGGCTCGGCCGTCTGGCCGAGGCTGCGGGACGTCGATAGACTGAGGCCGGTGCCCCGGGGACGGGTCTCGCCGCAGGTGTCGGAAGGCTTGCCTCCGCCGCGGAACTCCTGGAGGGATCGGCATGCCAGGCCTTGGTCTTTCGGGGCTCGTGCTCAGCCTGGTCGTGCTTCAGGCCGTTGACGCTCGCCATCCGGCAGACCTCGTGACTCGGCGCGCAGCGCCCCGGTACGCGGACCGCCAGGCCCCGGGCGAGGCCCTCGTCAAAATCGGCAGCGAGGTGCTTTCCACCCTGGCGATAGCCCGCGACAGCCGCAATCTCGAGTTACATGAGCGCGCCCAGCCCCTCGCGGCCCGGCGCCACGCTGTGGAGGCCCTCAGGGCGACGCGGTTGCGGTTCGACATCCGCGACCGCCGTTAATGTTCACGGACGTCCCCACACCCTGAGCCATGATTCCCGCACGCGCTGCGACGGCGAAGGAACTCGCTCATGATCGTATCTTTTCTAGCAATGGTCATGCTAGTGTTGGCCTGCGACGAGAACGAGCCCGACATGGTTACGTTGATCGGCCGCCTCGGCGCAGATACGTCCGAAGAGCGCATTGCGGCGTACAAGGCGATCGAGCGACTCGGCGGCGCGGCCTTGCCGGCGCTCCGCGCGGCCGCCGATGCGAGCGACCCGCTGATCCAGGTGAAGGTCCGGGCGTTGATCGATTCCGTCGGACATCAGGTCGAGAACGAACGGTTCACGCGGCCAACGTTAATCCGGCTCGGTTTCCGCGACCAGCCGCTCGGCGCGATCGTCGACGCACTCAACGATCGCCACGACCTCGGGCTGGCGCTCCGGCTCGGCCCTGAGACGAGACAGCGGAGAACGGTGTTCGACGCGGACGAACCCCGTCGGCTCAAAGCGCTGAGGGATCGCGCGGTCACGCTAGAGGCCGCGGGGCCGGTGCCGTTCTGGGAGGCCGTCGACCGGCTCTGCAAAGCTGCGGCTCTGCGGTATGACGTATCTCCGCAGACGGGGTTCGGAACGAGCCGCGGTTCGCTTGTCTTGATGGCCGACCGGACCGGCCGGGGGCCGGTCTCCGACTCCGGGCCGTTTCGTGTCCAGATAACCTGGGCCCAGTCAGATTTCGAGCGCAGTTTCCCGCAGGGTCACGACGTCGCCCACGTCCGGGTTCATCCGCCGGGCGCCGGTGACCTGGACGTGCCACTTGCGATAATTCCGGAGCCCGGCCTGGCGCTCCATCAAATCGGGTTCGCGAAGGTCGAGGAAGCCGTCGACGACCAGGGCCGATCGATGATCCCTCCGGCCTCCAAGCCCCAAGACTCCACGCCGTTTTCCGACCAAGGAGACTTTACCAACCGCGCCTCGATTCACGTCAACGTCAGGCTCCGCGCGCCCGACCCACCGGGCGCGATGATCCGCCGGCTCCGGGGCATGGTCCCCGTCGCTGTGGTCGCCAAGCGATCTGAACCCATCGTCATTCCCCTGAAAGAGATTACCGGCGAGTGGTGGGTTTCAACACCGGAAATGACCCTTACAATTGATGAAGTCTCGCTCCCACCGCGAGCCGAGTTCTCCCTCAGCGTGACGATCCGCCCTACTCGGTGGGGCAGGTCCACCGGCCGCGGCACCGACCCGCGAAAGCGCGACTTCACCGTTCATGATCAGGATCGGGTGGTGACGCGACTGGAGCTTCGCGACGCGAACGGGCGGAGGCTCAAGCTCGCCACCAGAGGTCATACGAGGGACGCTGGAGGAGGTGGGTTCTACGACCGTTACCGATTGACCATCCAGCGCGATCTCGAGAACGGACCTGCCGCCGATCCAAAAGTGTCGACAATGCCGATCCCCAGCGAGTTGCGTTACTATGAGTTCGTGCAAAGGGTGACGGACATCCCGTTCGACTTCCGCGACCTTGCCATGCCATGAACGGGCCTGGCCTCGACCAGACCGAGCGGCAAGGGGAGTGCCAGCGGTAGCGGTCCAGGCAGAGTCACCGTCGCACTTCGACAGAACAGGGGAGGTGTACTTACGGTGGGACACAACCTCACAACAAAAGCTTCAGCCGGGCGTTTCTTCACGGCATTGGCCGTAGCCTGGGTGCTGGGCGGCCTGGTTCGCGCGGAGGACGACCGCAAGGCGGCGGCGGGCCGCGGAGATGAAGCAGATCGTCGCCTCGCTGTCCGCCTACCAGGTGGAGGGTTCCCTGCGCCGTCAGCTCGCGCTCCGGCCCGAGCCCTTGCTGCGCTGGAGTGACCCGACGCGTGATTTCAGCGACGCCTCACTCTGGGCCTGGGGCGAGACCGGCAGGCCGCTCGCACTCGTCACGACCGAACTCTACCCTGACCGACCGGGGGAGCGGGTGCCACGAAATGGGCCTACGAGCTCATCTCACTGGCTGACGGACCACTGGACGTCCGTGGTGGGAATGGTCCTCCGAAAACCCTGGCCTCGCCGACGGACCGGATCCATTGGGAGCCGGAGAAACCGGGCGTTACCTTCCGCGACTTCCCCGCCGCGCCCTCGCCGGCACCGTTGGCAATAGGGCGGCTTGCCCAGATGCAAGAACTGTTGAAGGGACTGACCTGGACAGCGCATCCCGACCGGACAATCAACCTGCGGCTGATGCCGCATCCGATCGTTCGGTACAACGAGCCGAAAGCCGGATTGACCGACGGGGCGATGTTCGCGTTCGCCAGCGGCACGAACCTGGAAGGCCTTGTTCTGATCGAGCCGCGAGGAAGCGCGCCCGAGAAGGCGTCGTGGCAGTATGCGGTCGCGCTCATCACGGCAGCCCCCTACGAGGTGTCGATCGACCGTAGAGAGGTCTGCTTTGAGCCGTACAACCCGCGCTCGCGGATAGCGAACGAGGCGTATTTCACACTCCATCCTCCGCTACACGTGCAATCAGTTCAATGACAGGATGTGACGATTTCATGCCGTGCCTTTGCCCCGCTTTCGCATGCGGACGCTGATGGTTGCCGTGGCTTCGGCTCAATCAGCCCGGAGACAACCGGAGGGCGACGTGGCGGGGATCGAGCAGAGCAACGACCTGCTTCGCGTCATCAATGGACATATCGTTCGCGTTCTGAACCATACGACCCATCAAGACATGCCCGCGGACTGCGCCGCCTGGTCGGTCTGGTAGAGCGGACGGACGCCCAAGCCGCACGCCCGCACGACGGAGCGTGCCCGTCCGTCCCTGACGCGGGTCGTCAATCCCAGCTATCTTCCCCGGAACGTGGGTGGCCTTGGATTCGACCCCCTGGCGGGCGACTACCTGCTTGCGCCCGACGTACGGTTGGTGAGCTGAAAGGCTGCTGGCCGTGCCGGACTTCCGCGGCACGATTCATGTTCGACGTCGGCGCACTTGACCGTGGTTTGCGGCGAAATCCGAGACTAAGGTGGGGCGTTGGCGCGATCTCACCCAATGCGGATTCCGGGCGACAAGCAGTCGCCGGCCGGCATCAAGCGGGTCACCGTTCAGCGCGGGCCGTTTTGAGACTTCTCGCTAATCTCACTCCACCACGACGCGCGGTTTCGGCGCAAACGGCTGAGCAGGAACGGTGTTGGTGGCATGCCCAGACCTTCGTGGGCTTGCGCCCAGCCGCCGGCTCGGCCCGCGGCGCATGCCCACGGAGACTTGGGCATGGCACCCAGACTTCCGGCTGCGCGCTGGGGGGAGAATCGGTGGAGATCAGCGAGGAATGTCGCCGTTTTCCCAAGGGAAGAGGACGATAAGGGGGGCGACGCAGCGGGAGGCTGCTCGCGTCGGCCATCACCAACTGGGCTAACGGAGGGGTTGAAGATCGACGGCCCGCGAGGAAGGGGCTGACGGAACGGATCGGAGGGCGGACGGCGTGAAGGGGCCAAGCAATCCAAGAAACACAAGAAAGCCACAATATGCGTTCGGAGAAAAACTTGTGGCTCATGCAAGAGCACGGGAAATTCCCGAGGAACACGGTCGGCGGTCGCGAAAACTCGCACGCGCCCATCAAGCCAAATTGGCCGGCAAATCCGTCTCGACAGGGATTGAGACGTCGGGTACATTCCTGCCACGATCGGGAAGTTTCCCGCCCGTCCGTCTGCCGACTTGAACGCGCGTTGGGACTTTCGCTCAGACCGGAGCGATGAACCGCGCGGGCAGCACGGACGACGCCTGCACCCTAGACCAACTCCATGGAGGGGAGCGACATGATGGTGCGATCCTGTCTTTCATCCACACATCTCCGTAACGCGACGCTCGCTTTCGTCGTGGCCACCGGCCTCGGCGCCCGGGTCGACGCGTCTCCCATCGCTTCGTCGGTCTATTACCAGACGGACGGTTGGGTCGGCTCGAGCAACCCGGGAAGTTCGGGCGGAGCCGTGATCTTCACGGGCGCGAGCCACGCGACGAACGCCGTCTCGCTTCCCGGCACAATCTCGCTGGGAAATTTCGACGTTGCCTCCCTGCCGGCGTCGGAGACACTGACGGCCAAAGACACGCCTTTCCACATCATCGTCAGCTTCGGGCTCCAGCCGCCCCAAGGGGGCTCGCAGTCGTGGGTTACATCGAAACTCGAAATTAACGGCGTGCTCAACGGCACGATCGTGGGGAACTCCCAGTCATCGATGGTTGCGAGCGTTACCTCCGTCCAGCAGCTCGGAAAGGGCGCTCTGCCTTTCCCGCTCAGTGACTTCCAGGTGCTCGTCCCCGTGACGCTGACTCCGTATAACCAGAACCCGGTGAAGTGGCCGACCACCGGGGGGCCGTTCGCGTATTCCCTCTCGACGGAGCTGGACGCACGGATCAATCCTGTGAGCTCCGTTCCGGAGCCGACCACACTGGCGGTGCTGTGTGTCGGCATTGCCGGCTACGCCGCTCGGAAGCGATACCGCAGAGCGCTCGCCTGACTCGCAAATTCTGCCCCCGCTAATCGATGCGCGTCGTAGGCCCCACGCCCCGTGGAGCTCACGACGCGTGTTGTTTTGAGCGATTGTTCGCTCGCCGTTGCAGGCCAATATGACGAGATCACCGAAACCGAGCCCACGCAAGAGTTGATTCCGTAAAACATCACGGGTCGGGGATTACGGGTGCGTCCCAGTCACGTTGGGCAATCGTGACACAAGTTCCTTGTAGGGGCACGAGTCGACACGGCCCCTTCTCGGATCCGAAGCCTTGCAGAATCTGCCCGACTTTCCGTCTACGTGATGCTCTCCTGTTCCGACGCGACAACGACGACAGAAAATCCTCTAAAAAAAGACACCGCTGAACAATCTTCAAAAACTGTGAGACGCCGATGCCGAAACAAGTTCGCTGGGACTCAACCGTATTCCCGCCCCGCCCGAAGATGCCGGTTCCTTCCCCGGTTGAGCCGACGCCCGCTCAGCCCGAATTCCAGGTCCAGGAGGGACGTATTTGGCTGGGACGTTGGGAAGGCGACCGCTTGGTCGCCGAGGCTTGCCGACTACGCAGAATCAGTCAGAACGGGGCCCTCGTCCTGCTAGAGAGCCATTTGCCTGAGGGCAAAGCGGTGTGGGCGACGCTGCGCGGTCGGGGAAACCAGGTGGGAAGCGTGCCCGCCCGGGTCGCGAAGTCGGCTCTCGTGGCGCCCGGCGCGGTGCTCGCCTGGCTGCAGTTCGGCATACCTTGTCCGGCTGAGCTTCTCTATGCTGCGGTGTTCGGCCCCGACGCGCTCGAAGCCAGCCTGAACTAACGAGGGCGGAACGTACTCGACCTCCTGGACGCTCGGAGCATCGATCGTCTGCGCCCCGCCGATGAATGACGGAACGCGAAAGCCCGGAGCACGTTTCGTCATTTCCAGCCAGTGAAGGCCGTCCGTCGAATTCGAGGCCGACCGCGCTCCACTCCGGGCGCGGGTCGGCGGGCTGGGCTGGTCCGGCGAAGCCCAGCGGCGCGACGACGCCGGGGATTACGCCCGGTAGATCGCGGCCGTAAAGAACTCATAGGGGCAGGGGCTCGCGAAGCGGAGGCTCACAACGAGCGGACCAGCCAGGAACCGGCGCGTCTTCATGACCCGAAGGACAGCCCCCTCGGCCTGTGGGGCTGAGGGACAGGTTTCGAGACGGATCTGGACGCGCGCCCCCAGCGGCGGCGATTCTTCCGTGAGCACTGACGCGCCGGAGACACTGAGGTCGCGGAGGCGGCCCTGCCCGCATCCGCGCCGTTCCCCTTGCTGCCAGGTTAGCCAGATGGGCAGCGATCTGGTGTCGTAGCGAGACGAACGACGTCGGTCTGGGCCCCTGCGCCTATCGCTGAAGAAGTCATTCACCGACTTGCGCCGATCCGACATTGCCCTGCCTCTATTGCAAGGTGCCCGCTGGCACCCGACGCGCGAACCGTGCACGCTGCTCGCCCAGGGGAGTGACCCGGTTGGTGGCAGCGGCTGACGATGTCGCGGGGTTTTTGATTTGAGGGTTTGGCTTACCGTTTGAGTATAGTGCAAAAGTAAAGGATTGACCTTGAGCGTATCGGAAGTACAACGAAAAAGGTCCAGTGGACACGATTGATACGAGAAGAACGGCCTGCGACACGAAGCGGTCGTCGAGGGTTCGGCCAATCTCACGTCGTGAATTTCCCTCGTCGCTCGCTCGGAACGCTCCGCGAAAACGCGGACCCGGTCCAAGCGTGTTCCTTGACTGACCGACCCCGCCCAGTATCATGACCCTTGGATGGGCTGGGCCGGGAAGGCCGTGGGCGTTCGTTCTGTATCGCCCGAGGGGTGCCGCCAACGCCGCGTGTGTCGTGCCGGCTTGTTGTGTCCGTCCGCGCCGTTCTCCCTTCGTTGTTCTCCGGCGCCCAAGGGTCCGAAACGAGGTCGTTGCCATGAGCGCATCGCCGGGGTCCGTTCGTTCCCGCGCGCTGTCCGGAGCGCTGGCGGTAGGTCTGGTCACGTTAGTTGGCTCGAGCCTTTGGCTGGGGGCCGAGGGCGGGTTGCGGGCCAAGGAGACACCGTCGGCCGAACCGGTCGGGGCGGTCGACCAGGACGACTTGCTCAAGGCAGCGGGCAACGATGCCAACTGGCTGCTGTACGGCCGAACTTATAACGCCCAGCGCTACAGCCCGCTCAAGCAGATCAACGCAAAAAACGTCGCGCGCCTGGTCCCCGCGTGGACCTTCCAGACAGGTGTGCTGGACGGCTTCGAGTGCTCGCCGCTCGTGATCGACGGCATCATGTACGTGACCACCCCCTGGAACCACGCGTACGCGATCGACTGTAAGACCGGGTCGCAGCTCTGGCACTACCAGAAGTCGCTCCCCGATAACCTGGCGCTCTGCTGCGACGCCGTGAACCGGGGGTTTGCCGCCTGGGGCGACCGGCTGTACATGGCGACGCTCGACGCCCACCTCGTTTGCCTCGACCGAAACACGGGCGAGGAGGTGTGGGACGCCCCGATCACCGTCCCCGGTGAGGCGGGCAAAGAGGTTGGCGATATCTACAAGTTGGCCTATAGCGCGACCGTCGCGCCGTTGGCCATCAAAGGCAAAATCATCATCGGTATCAGCGGGGCCGAGTACGGAATCCGAGGGTTTATCGACGCCTACGATGCCAAGAACGGCAAGCGCCTCTGGCGCTTCGATACGGTCCCGAACGCCGACGATCGGTCCGAGCACGCCCGCAAAGCGCTCGCGACCTGGGAGGGGAACTCGTGGCTCACCGGCGGCGGCTCCGCGTGGGTCACCGGCACTTACGATCCAGACCTCAACACACTTTACTGGGGCATCGGCAACCCCTCACCCGACTTCAACGGCGAGGTCCGCAAGGGGGACAACCTCTACACGTGTTCCATCCTCGCCCTCAATCCCGACGACGGGTCGTACAAGTGGCACTTCCAGAACAGCCCGCATGACGTCTGGGACTATGACGGGGTCAACGAACCGGTGCTCGCCGACATCACGCACGAGGGCAAACCCCTCCGGGCGCTCATTCAGGCCCACCGGAACGGTTACTTCTACTGTCTGAACCGGGAGAACGGCGCGTTCGTCTACGGCAAGCCGTTCTGCGAGGTGACCTGGACCGACAAGACGAAGGGGGTCGACGGGCTCGATCCGAAGACCGGCCGGCCGTTCGTGAACCCGGCCGCGCTGCCGACGGAGGCGGGCGTCCGCGTCTGCCCCGGCGCGGCGGGGGGCAAGGAATGGAACCCGCTCGCCTTCGACCCGAGTTCCAATCTGGCGTTCGTGCCGGTCATCAACAACTGTGCCAAGTTCACCTCGGGAAAGGCGTTCTTTATCAAGGGTCAGCCCTACTGGGGAAGCTCCTTGACCCTCATCGACAACCAGGCCTCGGGCGCCCTCAAGGCGATCGACGCGACCACGGGCCGGATCAAGTGGGAAGTGGCCACGCGCTCGCCGATGGTCGCGGGGGCGCTCGCCACCGGCGGCGGGCTCGTCTTTTCGGGGGACGCCGAGGGATTTTTCACGGCCTACGACAGTCAGACCGGCAAGGACCTCTGGACCTTCCAGTGCGGCTCGGGGCATCACTCGGGTCCCATCACCTACAGCCTCGACGGACGCCAGTACGTCGCCGTCTGCGTTGGCTGGGGAGGCTGGACCGCGGGCTTCGCCGGCGACGGCGCCCCTTGGCTGCGGAACGCCCGGCGCGGGAACACGCTCTTCGTCTTCACGCTGCCCGACGACGTCAAGTAA
>JARLIH010000402.1 GCA_031291845.1 Isosphaeraceae bacterium
CTGCTACGCCTGAGAGAGCCGACGCGCGCCCACTTCCCGTACGCCTTCCTCGACTCGCCCCCAAACGACTCGCCCCGCAACCGTTCAGGTGGTATCCGCCGGCCCGTGATAGTTGCGCTCGGGCCGACCGAAACTGACAGGTTGTCTTCGGCCAGATTTGGGAGACCCAGTTTTTCCATCGGATTTTGCCTCCCGCGATCAACCGAGTGCTAAATACAGCCCGTTTGTATCAAGTGCGCTAGAATGCCCGCGACGGCTCATGTAGTCAATGATAAAGCTATGGTATTCACGGCTAAAGCTATGGTGTTCACGGAGTTTCTAGTTGACGGTTGCGTTCTTGCCGTGGGAGACAATTGGTGTTATTGAACTAGACACCAATTGAACTACAATGACGGAACGGCGTTCAAGGGGCGACTTTGAGACACCTCGGTCTCTCTCAAAGTCGATAGCGGCAAAGGGCTTCATGGGTTTGTCGCTGGCGGCCGTCGACCGTTCCCCCCCAAGAATCGTCTCGTCTGCGTCGGTGCACAGTTTTTCGGCTGGCACGGGGCGCGCTTGTCGTCAGTTGCGCGACCGCAATCCGCCGGCATTGCCGACACTCCTGTCGGTCGCCAGGTTCGGGGCAGTCCATCTCCTTACCGCTCCGGAACGATCCTCAGCGCAGGGCCGTCTGTAGTGCGGTAGATCGAAAAATCACGCCGGTCGAGCGTAAACACTGTGTCGATTCCTTCGCGCTCGGTAAGGTACATCAGGGAAGCGTCCGCCAATTGCGCGTTGGCGGAGGCGTAACGGTCGAGGAATGCAATAATCCACGCCGAGGCCATTCTGTCGAATTCCGCAACTTCGACCGCCCCACTCTCGATCAAGCCGCCGAGCGCCTTGTATCCGCCCGGCTCCTTACGCAATAGCCACGCTGCTTCGGTGAGGACGGGCCAGCACGTCAGCAGCGGCCGGCGCAGCGTTTTGAGAGCATCCGCGCAATGCTTGTGCGTCTTTTCGCGGGCGCGTAGGATCGACACCAGGGGACCAGTATCCACCAGCGCTCGGTCACTCACGCCCGAAACCTTCCATGTGTTTCGGGTTGGTACTGAGATCGGTCGGCGAACGCGGAGCGCCTTCAATGCAGCCGATCAAGCCGGCGCGCTCTGCGGCGTCGAAAGCGGTTTCATCAGCTCCAAACGGCATCGTGGAACGGCGGGAGGCTGCGATCTTGCTTTGGAGCTCGCGCGCGAGCTGCTCCATCTGCTCCGGCGATAGGCCGTCTATGCTGGTTAGAATATGATTGAATTCGCGATGGGACATGGGATGCTTTCCGGCCTGTTTCTTGGCCGTAACACACCAGTGCTGCCAGGGTTACGGCTCTTATCCTGCCATGCGGTTGCACGGCTGCCAAGCGGATCGTCGGTCTGTCGCTCCCAAATCACTCGCTGTCCGTGTTTTTTGAGCGTCGGTTACTAAGTTCAAGTTTCGCGATTTTCGCGAGGGCCGAATCGACATGCGATGGCCTGACGGTCGCGGCCGCTGAAGGCGGATTTCGATCGGCCCCTGTGCTGATTTTCGCCGGGGAATGGCGGTAATGCAACGAATGGTCGATCACAATCCCAGGCCGAGCGGGGCCTATGCGGCCCGGCTGAGAAGCTCGATGAGCTGGGCGATCCAGACCCTCAGGGGGCACCGGTTCGGCAGCAGTGGTGTGTTTTTTCTTGGTAGCTAACCCGCCTTAAGGTCGTCAGGATGTCGGCGAACGAGGGTTCTTCCTTCTTGGTGTACCATGGCCGGAACGGCATTTGGAGGAACCGACGGCCCACGCGATCGTCAGGCTGTAGAGTAAGAAACCGACCGGCGTGGTTTGTTCAACGCCGTTGGGGAGGCGGTTGGACTGCTCGCCCAGCCCGATAAGTTGTTTGCGATTCTTAAAAGTACATTCAATCGCCCACCGAAACGCGTATGTCGACAAGATTTGCCGGGCATCCCACGCGAGGTTGATGGGGTAGAACATCTGGTCGGGCCGCGCGGCCTGCGCGTGCGCGGATCAAGCCGCGCGAGCCGCGCCCAAACATCTGCACCCACCCCACTCGACGAGCGGCCATGAGACCCTGATAATCATCAGGCGAACCGTTGAACGAGCATTTTGTTGAGTTGCCGCGTGCCATGCCAATCCTCCGATTCTGCATCCGGGCGCTGATGATCACCGTAGCGGTTGCTGCGATTGCGGCGTCCGCCGCTTTCGTTCCGCGGCCTTGCCGGGCGCAAACCAACGAGCTGAGAGTCCCGCGTGATCTCAAAATCGTCGCCTCCTATGATGCCGGGTTCAGCGCTTCACCAGGATGGACCACGACAATCACGGGCGACGGCAAAGCCGTTCAAATTATCGGTGCTGGTCGAGAGGCAAAAAAGAACACTCCTCGTGCGCTCACGGAGAGCGAACTCCGAGACCTGGTTCGAAAGCTCAAGGCCGCCGATTACTTCAGGCTCGGGCCATTCATAGGGCATTTGACCCCTGACCTTCCGCACCGAACGCTGACCATCACAGCCGGCGACCGGACTCACGAAGTCCATCTCTACCCACCCACCCAACGGCCAGGCGGCGATTCCGTCGAGCGATTCTTCATCGTTTGGGACGAGGTCCTGAGGAAATGTCCCGAACCAAAGCGAGACTAATGCCCGCGTCGTTCTAGGTTGTGCCCCATGCCCCGGATGACAACGCGGCGCTGGATGATCGCGGTGGCGGTCGTTGCTTCGTTTTTGGGGCGCTGGGCGAATCTCTGGAATCGCGCCGAAGAGCATCGGCGTGAAGCGGTCCAACAGGTCGGGCTGAGTGACTTGGATGTCTATTTGCTTTTGTCGGCTGCCGGTCCAGGTGGGTCCCTGCATCCCGAGTCCGGATCTCCGATACTTCCGGTGGCCGACCTTCTTCGCATGCACCTTCAGTACCACCTCGGAATGGCGCGGAAGTACGAGGAAGCTGCGCGGCGTCCATGGATGCCAGTCGCTGCCGATCCGCCTGTCCCTCGGCGGCCAACGCCTGCTGATGTCAAACGCTTTCATGATCTATAGTTTATGCATATCCCGATTCACACGACCCACGAGAGCCGAAATGAGGCCGGGCAAAGATTTGCCCTCAGTTCAAGGGATTTACTGCGCAGAGGCACCAATTTCCGTGACACGAGGCATTTATTAGGCAAAGCCCGTCGAAGCCGCATTTCTGTTGGGGGCGGGTTTCCAACCCGCCCGGCTTTAACGATCAGCACGATCGTACCACGCGAGCGGCGGTTCCGGTGTGGGGAAGAGAAGGGCGGGTTGGAAACCCGCCCCTACACGTTCTCGCCCCGCGCTGCGCTCAACACGAACCTGCTGGCAAAGGTCGGCCGCCAGGCCGGGTCAGGGCGCCGCACGGGCACGTATCTCCGTTCGCCCTCACCCGGCCGCGATGCGGCCGACCTCTCCCGGGGGGAGAGGATCGTGGTGCAGTCGGCCCCTGGCTCTGCGCCGAACAGGCAAAAGTGTCGGTTGGTCAGCCGCGAGGTGAGGGGGCGCTCTCCCGCAAGGGGCGAGGTGCAACCCAGCGCCCGGGGTGCAACCAAAACCCGCCCGGCGGCACGACTCCAGAGCCACGGAAAGCCCAAATTTTCACCGCGCCAGCCTTGCTCTACCAGGAATCAAGAGCGCCCGTTGTCGCGCCGTGCCGCGTGTCGTTGAATTCGTTGCGGATCGGGCCTTCGGCCGCACGGGTCAGCGCGGACCGCTTTCACGCGACTCGGGCCGGCGGCCGACCGCGAAGAGAGATGTACCCGTTCGGAGGCGACCCTTGAGGGCGGCCCGTTGCTCCGCGGCGAACGCCAGGCTCAAGAGCGAGGGGAGGGGCCAGGGGGGGACGCGCAGGTAACGGGCGTAGACTTCGGACGCGGTCGCGTTGGGGTGATGCGTGACGCTTTGCCGTTGCCGTCCGAGCAAGGGGACGAGCCAGGCACCCCACCAAAACACGCGTTCGAGGGTCAGGCCGGTATCCTCGAACGCGGCCTTCAAGGTCTCGGGGAGATAACGGCGGCGGTGGCCCTGGACGGCGTCGAACTCGGTGAACAGGTCGGGCCGGGCCGGGACGCTCAGCACGACGAATCCGCCGGGGCGCGCGAGCTGGCCGAGCCGCGCGACGGCGGAGCGGTCGTCGTCGAGGTGCTCGATCACGTCGAGGGCCAGCACGGCGTCGTATGTGTCGTGGCCGTCGGGGAGGGGGCGGGTCAGGTCGGCCTCGATCAACGGGCGGCCGGGGCGGTCGAGCTGGTGAAGGGAGCCCCGGGAGATGTCCAGCCCCGAGGCTTCGTAGCCGGCGCGCTCGAGCCGGTCGAGGGTCACGCCCCAGCCGCAGCCGGCGTCGAGCACGCGGGCGGGGGGCGCGACGCCGAGCTGCCGGAGCAGGGCGATCGTCAGCGCAGCCCGGGCGCGCCACCAGGGGTGGCGACGCACGACTTCCGCGAGGTCGACCAGGATCTCTTCCGCCATGTTCTCGTCGGCGCTGCCGGTGGACCAGGTCGTGATCATGCGTCGGCCCGCTCCGGCGTCGCTGCCCGGGCCGGGGTGTACTCCTGGACGATGTAGGACGGCCGTCCCTTCGATTCGAGAAAGATGAGCCGGATGTACTCGCCGATGATCCCCAGGCAAATGAGCTGGACCGAGCCCATGAACAGGACGACCACGATGAGGCTCGCCCAACCGCGCGGGCCGGTCTGGTTCCAGAACGCGTCGCAAAAAACCCAGACGGCCAGGCCGGCGGCGATGGCGATCGTGAACCCGCCGATATAGGTCACCAGGCGCAGTGGGCGGCCGCTGAAGCTGATGAGGCCGTCGACGGCCAGCCGCACGAGCGCGCTGAGCGTGTACTTGGGCCGGCCGGCCGCTCGGGCGTCGCGGTCGTACGCGAGCCCGGCCTGGCGGAAGCCGACGAACGTGCGCAAGCCGCGGATGAACCGCATGCGCTCGGGGAGGCCGCGCAGGGTGTCGACGACGCGCCGGTCCATCAGGCAGAAGTCGCCGCTGTCGAGCGGCACGTCGATCTCGCTGACCGCGCGGAAGAGGCGGTAGAACGTGAAGTAGCCGAGCCGCTTGAGCGCTCCCTCCCGCCGGCTCGCGCGCACGGCGTAGACGACGTCGAACCCCTCGCGCCAGCGCGCGACGAACTGGGGGATGACTTCGGGCGGATCCTGAAGATCGCCGTCCATCACGACGACCGCCCGGCCCCGGGCGTGGTCGAGCCCGGCTGAAACCGCCGCTTGATGCCCGAAGTTGCGGCTCAGACGCACGATGGCCAGGCACGGGTCTCGGGCCAGCAAGCGCGCGACGATCGCAGCCGTCGCGTCGCGGCTGCCGTCGTCGATGAAGACAACCTCGTAGGAAAGGCCCTGCGCCGCGAGCACGGCCGACAGGCGGTCGTGCAGGGCCTCGACGTTCTCCTGCTCGTTGTAGAGGGGGACCACGACGCTGATCGTGGGGCGCTCGCCCATTGGAGGCTCGGGGCAGGGCGGCGAGGCTGCTGGCTGCACGGCGTTGTCGGCCCCGGGTCGTGGTCGGGTGCGACGGCGTTGCGCACCGGCCGCGCCGGCTTGCAGGCCGTCTTGAGGCATTGTCCCGCCACGTGCATCAGACTAACGTATCGCGTAGCGACCGTGGAGGGCGGGACGCCTGTTTTCAGGTCCGTCCTTCCTGGTCCCGGCGAAGCGAATTCGCGTGTCCTGCTCTCGCGTTGTGTCCCGATGCCCCGATTCGTGCTGCTCGAACACTCCTGGAACGGCGTCCACTGGGACCTGATGCTCGAGGCGAACGGAGCACTCCGGACGTGGGCCATCGACGCGCCGATCGTGCCGGGCGTGGAACTGCCCGCGCGTGCCCTGGCCGAGCACCGGCTGGCGTATCTCGAGTTCGAGGGCGAGGTGTCGGGGGGCCGTGGGACGGTGCGCCGGGTCGACCGGGGCGTGTACGTCCCGCGGGTGTGGGAGGGCGACCACGTGCGGGTCGAGCTGGCGGGATCTCAGCTCGTCGGGACGGCCGATCTGTGGAGGCCTCGCGCCGGAGAGTCGGGGCCGCCGCTGGCCTGGGTGTTCCGCCTGAAGAACCGGGACTGAAGGACTTTACGGGTGGGCAGCTTCGGCGCCCGCACAATCCCGCGCTCGCGGTTCGACTTGCCCGTCAGGCGGACCTGGCCGGCGCTGATCTGGACGGTTTCGAGCTCGACGTCCTCGCGATCAGCATCGGGCTGGTAGCGGACGAGCACGACCGGACGGCCGTCCACGCGCTTCCAGCTCACGTCGACCCCGCGGGCACGGACGTGCTCGGCGATGCGGTCCAGCACGTCGTCGGCCGGCACGGGCAGAACGCCGGCCCGGATCTTTTCGAGGGTCAGCTCGAGGACGTTTCCCTCGGGGACCCTCGGCCGGGCGACGACCCAGATGACCGACTTCACGGGCCCTTGCTCCAGCCGGAAGGCGAGCGTCACGCGGTCGGTCTCGAAGGCGACTCGCGGGTCGTGGACCTCGGGGGGAAGCTGGTCGGCGAACTGGGTGACCAGGTCCTCCGCCAGCCAGGCGTTGACCTCCTCGTCGCTGAACACGGCCTCCCAGACGGGCTCGTTGCGGATGTTATTGCTAAGCTGAAGGCTCTGCGCGACGAACCGTTTCGCTTCCGCCTCCCGCTGCGCGCGGGGCAGCTTGTTCATCGTGCGGTAGAATTGCGGCTCATAGCTCAACGAGACCCAGACCAGCGCGGGCGCAGTGACCAGGGTGGCCAGCACCGACCCGACGATGAGCACTCGCTTGCTCGGTTTGCGCATGAGCGACCTACTTCCTGGAACAAGGGGAAGGGAAGGGGTCGAATCGAAACGACGACGGGAGGACGTGGCCGATCCCTGATGCCGGAAGGGGTGGCTGGACTCGAAAGACAAGTCGAGCCATAGGGAAGGATACGACTGCTTCGGAAACACGTCAACCCGAAGACAGGATCGCCCCCCCGCGGCGGGTGCACGTCAGCTTCTGCGCCTTCTCGTTCGCGGTCCAAAGCGTCAATAGAGGAACCCGACGGATTTGTGGTAAGGTGCGCGACCTCTGGTGTTTTGGAGGCCCGTTTTCCCCCGGATCAGGAGGATCGCCATGGACC
>JARLIH010000403.1 GCA_031291845.1 Isosphaeraceae bacterium
ACGCCGTCCGCCCCCGCCGCACGGAAGGGCTCGAGCCAGTCCAGGGGGTCCGTCGTCATCAAGTGGACCTCGAACGGCACCCGGGTATGCGGTCGAAGCGCCCGTACGAGGTCGGGAAAAAACAGGAGGTTCGGAACGTAATGCCCGTCGGCCACGTCGAGGTGGAACCGCTCGGAGAACGGCTCAACCCGGCGGATCTCATCCGCGAGACTGGCCAAATCCGCCGACCACAGAGATGTCGAACACTTGAGCACGGCGGGATCACCCGGGCGTTAAGGAAAAGTGGCTCTCGAAGAAGGCCTCGATGGCGCTCTGCACGTCCTGGTTGTGCCGTTCCTCGCTCCACGATTTCGGCGTGACCTCGACCAGCTCGGCCTCGGGAATACCCCGCGCGAGCACCTGCGCGAATTCCCAAGGGTGAATTGGGTCGCAGCGCCCGCCGAGCACGAGCGTCGGGACGCGGATCGCCTTCCACTCGCTCCGGTCGTGACACGGGGCGTCGTGCGGAATACGTTCCAATCGGACGATGCACTCCTCGGCACGCGGGTCCTCGAACAAGCGGGCAACGGACCGGGCAACCGCCGGCGCCTCCTGCTCCAGTTCCTGGAACTCGGCCGTCCTGCGGAACTGCGCCAACCCTTGACTCGCCCCGTGCCGGAGGATGTGCTGCGCAACGTGCGCGTAGATTCGCACGTTTTCCGGCAACGGGCGATCGAGCCAGGCGGGACGTACCAGCACCAGTCCGAGCACCCGCCGAGGATAGCGCAACGCCGCGTTCAAGGCGAGTGCAGCCCCCATGGAAATGCCTCCGACCACCGCGGCCTTCAGGCCAAGATGGTCCACGAGCGCAACCAGATCGTCCGCGTACACCGCCATCGCGACCTTCTTCGGGTCGCCGAGCGGCCGCGTTTCGCCGTGGCCTCGCACGTCCAGCCCGATGAGGCGAACGCCAGGCGGCGGCCGGAACAGATCAAACGCCTGATCGACATCGTTCCCGAGGCCGTGCTGGAACACGAACGGCAGCCCCTCACCCTCGTCACGGTAGTGGAACTGAAGTCCGTCGCGATCGAAGAAGGGCATCAGGCCGGTCCTTGACGGGCAGAGGCGGGAGGAACGTGGGGCTTGATCAAACCACGGTCGCGCCGATTCAACCGAATTTGACCGAGGGGAAACCGCGCATCGCGTCTGTTGCCAAGATACCCGTCGCGCAGACGGATTGCACGTGGCCCGTCAGTGCGGCCAAGGTCTATCGGGACGCCGTTCACTTGCCTACATTCAAGCGTCCGGCTCGATTCCCAAGGCACGGAGCTGCGCGGTGAGCCTCGCCGCGCGCGGCTTCCTGATCGGCACGTGCGGCGACCGAAGCCGCGCGGGCTTCCTCACGCTGCGCGCGTTCGGAGAGCTCTTCAAAGGTGGCGAACGAACGACCGTCCGGGCCGAGGATGCGGATTTCTGTCTCGCCGTACTCGAAGCGCGACCCCAGCCTCGGGCTGAGCCAGCCGTCCATTTCAGCAACGGGATCCAGGCCCGATCCGTCCCGTGACCAACCCGACAACTCGTTCTGATCGGGGTCGTGAAGGTAATACTCCTCGACCCCAAAGCGCTCGTAAAAGCGAAACTTGTTGGTCATCTCTCGGACGCGGTTGCCCGGCGAGAGGACCTCGAACACAACCTGCGGCGGGATGCCTCCTTCTTTCCACGGCATGTAGGAACCACGATGGCCCTTCGGCCGGTTGAATTCGACCATTGCGTCCGGGGCAGTGCGCGTCTTGTTGTCCCCCTCAATCGGATACCAAAGGAGATCGCCGGCCACGAACACTTTGGGGTTGTCGTGGAACAGCGCTTGCAAGTTCCCGACGATCATCGTGATCCACTGGAACTGAAGCGTATTGTCCGACCTCGGCTGACCATCGCTCTGGGGATATTCGATTTCGTCCGAGACCAGCAACGGAGACTGTACGCTCATCGCCGTGGCCCTCCGGTCACCTCGGAACTGTATGGCCGGTGTCGGCCCGCGGTCAAGCCGGTCGGCGCCGCGGGCTGTTGCGCTGGGGTTGACAGCGCACCGACGCCTCGGTACAAGATGTCCACCTGAGGATTTCTCGATCGCGCCCAACCGGTCGGCTTGCTTAGCGCGCTCGGTTACCCCGCTAACCCGATGGACGAGGGTTCAATCTCGGAAGGACTCCGAAACCGTCTTGCCAACGCTCCCGGTTCGGGACAACTCGCCGCTCCGATTGACCCCTAAGATTGGCCCGACCTTTGTTTGAGACTCCTCTCCTCACACGGGGACGACGGGAGTCCACAACGTTGTTGCTGCCACGGAGGGAGTCGCCATGCATCGGATGCTCCAGCGAACGACCAAGGTCGGTCTGCACCTCTTGCTCACTCTGGCGCTGTTCGGGTCACCAGCGGCCGCCGAGGTCATTCGACCGGATGCCCGGCTCGGCTCTCCGCAGATCGCCGGAGCCATTGTGGGAACCCAGTCGTACACGTACGATCCCATCACCTGCACCGGCCGTTTCCGGGCCGACAGCGTTCCCTACCTGCTGACCCGCGGACCGAACGCGACGGACGAATTGAGTATTCTTCCCGGAGAAGACGGAGTCCGTAGCGAAGCGGTCGACGTGCGGCTGGACGAGTCCGGCCGGCTGGTCGACGATCCATCAAACCGTTTCGTCCTCCGTGGGACGGTCACGGTCGGGACGCAGACCTATCGTGGCACGCTGCTGCAAGGGACGCCGACGGCCTTCAGCGCCGGAGCGGGCACGGCCTCGGCGTTCGAGCTCAACGTCGCGATCGACGGTGGCGCCCTCGCGCATCTGTTCGGCTCGGAGGCCTACCTGCGGTTCGCGACGACGCACCGCCGGCGGAGCGAGCACGGGGCGGACTTCCGTACGAGCTTTCAGTCGACCGTCGAGGAATCGCGCGCGGTCGGTCTCTCCACCGCCGCACTGCACGTTGCCCCGATCACCGAGCCGACCGCCCTGGCGATGCTAGTCGCGAGCGGGTGGTGGGTCCTTTTTCGCAAGCGCTCGCGGCAGGTAACGACGAGGGTCTCCGGGGCGCGTTGACGGCCCATCAAGGCGAGTGCAACCACCCGCGGCCACGGTCGGCGGTAGAGAGGCACTTATTGCTCGCCGGGCGGCCAAGCCGCATTCGTAGGATGCATGAAATGCACCCTACAAATGGGCGCTCGCCCCACTCCGACCCTGGATACCGTGGCGCTCAGTCGGCCAGGAAGGTCGCCGATAGCTTGCCGAGCGCTTCGTTCTCGATCTGGCGGACGCGCTCGCGCGTCAACCCGAGCGACTCGCCGATCTCCTTCAACGTTTTCGGCGGGGCGTCGTTCAGCCCGAACCGCATGCGGAGAACGGTCGCTTCGCGCTTGTCCATCTCGTCCAGACGGATCATGACGAGCTTCAGGTTGTCCGCCTCGACCATCTCGACGTCTGGGGCTCGGGTACGCTCGTCCATGAGCATCTCGCCCAGGCTCCACCCGTTCTCCGGCTGGTCGGTCTGGGGCACAAGGTTGTAGACCTTGATCGCCTTCTTGACGATCGCCAGCTTCTTTTTCGGGAGTTGTAACTCGCGGGCGATCTCGTCCACCGTCGCCGGCCGCCCGAGGGCGTCCTGAAGGTCGGCCGCAGCGCGGCGCCACTTGAAGAGCAGCTCCACCATATAGGCAGGAATACGGATGGGCTTGGCCGTGTTCACAAGCGCCCGTTTGATCGACTGCTTGATCCAGTAACTGGCATAGGTGCTGAAGCGCGTCCCGACATTGGGGTCGAACCCCTCGACGGCGCGAAGCAAGCCGAGGTTTCCCTCTTCGATCAGGTCTTGCAGGGAAAGCCCCTTCCCTACGTACCCACGCGCAATGTTGACCACGAGGCGAAGGTTCGCACGAACCATGCGGTCCCGTGCGCTCTTGTCGCCCTCGGCGATCCGTCGCGCCAGCATCTTCTCTTCGTCGGCGGTCAACAGCGCCATCTCATTGATTTCTCGGAGATAGGTCTCCAAGGGGCTCTGCACCGTGTCTCGGCGGTGTCGGCGAATACGGGCCATGAAGATCCTCGTCGTGTCGGTCGTGACAGGGTCCGCACTTGTTTGTCTGGAATTCGGTCCAAGGACCGGCTCACCCACGTCCCACGCGCTCGCCTCCGCGACCCTTCGCAGGCTTCGTCCCTCGCCCACACCGGGTGTTGCGTCCTTCGAACCAATCCCAGACGACCGGAGGCGCTCATCCGAGGGCCGACACATCCCGTCGACCCCGCAGACACCCCGGTCGCCTTACCCGTGAGCCGACACCACTCGGCCGGAAGCGGGAAACCCCGGCGCCACACGCCTCGGCCCCGTCGCTCTCCCTAAGCCCCCGGTTTGCCCACGGTTCAGTCCCTGATATCGGACCCGTTGCCGCGGCAACTTAAGAAGTTTTGGAAGTCTAGGGCGTTTCGGGGAATTGCAGGCCAAACACAGAAAATCGAGAATACAGAAAGAAAGACGTGGGACGGGGGCAGTGGTCGGGCGGGTCGATCGGGCCGTGCCGAATGGGGCGGCCATGCCAGGACGGCGGTCTGGACGCCGAGTGCGGATGGTATTCTCGATACCCGGCGTTGCCGTGGGGGACGGAGCACCGGACTCTAATTCGTCACGTCGGCCGGTCTGCGGGACGATAGAGGGAGATGAGGAAAATCGTCGGAGCGCCCGCCTTGGCCGCGGCTCGCGTATTGGCGAGGCAACCGCGCCCGAACGGACACACGAGGCCGGCGCCTACCGCCGGCCGTCTCGCGCGAGGTGACCTGGTCATGCCGACCACCGTGTGGTTCTCGCTCCTTGCCCTTGTCTACGTGCTGAGCATGGCGAGCTACCACGGTTTCTTCCTCGTCACGCGGTTCGTACTGCCAGAACCGCGGGAACGTGCTATGCGCGACTGGAAGAGCGTGCTCTCCGAGCTTTTCCTAACCCTCGCAATACTCGCCCCGCTGCTGCGCCGGATCGTCCCTGTGCTGACGTGGGTACGCGGCCCGTCCACCACGTCGGCCGTCGCCATCTACGTGGCGACATTCGCCTGGCTGCCTTTCATGAAGGCCTTCGCGCTCCTGGGGTCGCCGGCGGGCTCGCGGCACGACGCGGCGCTTCGCGTTTTGTACTCGGTCCCGATGACCGTCCTCTACCTGATGGGGATTGGCTACGTGCTCTGCGTAACCGTCTCGATGATGGTCCTGCGCTGACCATCAGTCAGAGTCGGGCGAGCAAGGCGACGACGGGCCGCAGGTAGCCGAGCGAGCTGGCGAGCCAGTCGAGGTCGCGCTCGGCCCACGGCACGGCTTCGACCAGCTCCGGACGAACGAGCGACCCTTCGGTGTAACCGCGCTCGCAGGTCGCGGCCAGTCGCACCACGGCCGCGAGCGAGTTTGGCCGCAGGTCCGGGAAGAACGCGAGCCAGCTCGGGTCGTAAATGGGGAGGTCGTACGTCCTGGGGTGCAGCTCGATCGAAAGTTTGAGGTCGGGGTTCGCCCTGAGCAGCGGCGCGAGCAGGTGCGGCATCGGCAAGACCCCCGCGCCGATCGGGCGCGCTTGCCAGCAGAGGCCGCGCGGCGTGAAGGCGAGGACCGCATCCTTGACGTGGGTCGCCACGACGAACGGCGCCAGGCGCTCGACCGCGGTGACAGGATCGTCGAGCCGCATGAGCAGGTTTCCGGTGTCGAGAGTCACCGCCGCGACGTCGTGACCGAGCCGCTCTACCATCGCGAGCAACTCGTCGGCGGTCAGGTCGGCGTGGGTCTCGATCGCCACCCGCAGGCCGAGCGCGCGGAGCCGTGGAGAGAGGAGTCGTAGGACCTCCTCGGTCGCCTCTCGTTGCGTGTCCCAGCGCACATCCGTGCGAAAGCGGTCGTGCCGGTCGCCGACGAAGAGTCGCGCATGCCGGCACCCAAGCGCGGCGACCGCGTCCAACTGGGGTTCCAGCGCCCGCGCGTGCTCCAGCGCAGTGACCATGCGTTCCTGCGCGCGCGAAGCGCGCACCGGGTTGGGCGACGGAATCCCGACCTCGAGGTAGAGCCCAAGCGCCGAGGCAAGCCTGCGAAACCCATCCAAATGCACCGGGTCGAGACTACCGTCGATCGCCGCGGGGTCGAGAAATTGAACGCCGCCGAACCCGTGTGCGACCGCGAACTCCAATGTGTTCCCCGGCGCCATGCCGCGGTGGGCGATCGTGTAATGGTCAAATCCGATACACGCGCTCATGAGCGTATTCTCCCGAGAGTTATCGCGCCTCTCCTTGTCGATTGCCACCTGCCGGACCTCTTCAAGGGAAGGGTGCCACGACGGCTCATCAGATGCTTCCAATCATTCAGAATCGCTCACGTAAGCTTTTTCGCGCCGGGTCCATATTGCCCCGCCTGCCGCGTCCTTAAACTCAAAAAAACGGATCGTGAGAGGGTTGACGAAAGGTCCCGGTCGGCGTATGTTGGCCACGTCCTAAGCACAAGCGGTTCAGTCCACTCATTCTCAGTGATCTTTCGAGTCATTCGACGAAAGTCGCTCTTCCCACCTTCGTATGCGGTTTGCGTGTCATCACGATGATGAATGATACGTGGATCTACTTTGAAAAAAGAGAGGCTTGATTCCCGGGGGCAGGGATGCGCGCTCTGGGTTCGGCCTTATCCCCGAGCGGGTGAGGTTCGGCGTACGCGCTGCGCCTTCGCCCCTCAACTCGGCCACACGATTCGTGCGCGCTGTCGGCATGGACGCCGACACGCCACGGGTCGCGGCTGGCCTTTTATCCATCGCGGGGTTGAGGCGGTCCGGCGTTTGTCATCCTTCGCCGGCACCGCCTTTTTCTGCGCGCGCCGCCGGGCAGCCGGGACCTGCAAGCCCGAGTCAGTCCATACCCCAGAGCCGCAACAGCAATGTGTACAGCAGACGGTCGTGCCGTTCGAGCTCCGCGCGCACGAACGGATAGAAGTCGTTCGTCCCGAAGAGTGCCTCGCTCCCTTCCGCGAAGTATTCCATCGGATTGGTGAGCGCGTAAGCACGATCCATCCGGCCATCGCCGCGCAGGACGCTGTCATAGGCCTTTGACGCTGCCGCGCTCTCGTGCGCAGCGCGAATATCCGCGTTCGCAAATCCGCCCTCGACGTGCTGGTGGTGGTAGGCATGGGCCAGCTCATGCAGGACCATCGACGGTTGCTGACGCGTCCAGTTCAAGAAGTTCCGCGCGTTGGCGACCTCGACGCAGCGCGCTTTCTCGGGGTTCATTCCGTGCTCGCGCAGCCATGCGGCGTCGGGATGATAGGCCATACAGGGGTGGTGCGGCTCGCGCTCTTCGACCCAGATCCGAACCGTGCGCAGCTTGGCGACCGCCTTGTCGGGGACCAGCCGTACCAGTTGTTGAAGCTGCAAACGCAACAACGCGAGCGTTTCGTCGGCAAGCATGGGCTGCTCGCGCGCAAACCTCTCGTGGATCAGCACGGTCCATTCTTCGACGCGCCTCGTCTCGTACCGGCTCGTCGGCTCAAACACCGGTGCGGTCGTCTCAATGTCCGCCGCCCACGCGCTCGCCCCCCCGAGGACGGCCGCCAGCACGACCAGGCCGGAAGGCGCCATTCGATTCGCCGCCCCCCGCGCGTATGCTGGAGCGAGACGCGACGTCGGCCGTTCGACTGTCTCGACGAATTTCACGATGGACGACCTCGACAATGAATAGCGAGCTCCGCGAGCCGGCACATAGCCGGGATGAATTCTACGCCTTCAGTCCTGGTTCCGTCGATCGGCGCCCGCCGCCGCTGGCGCATTCGGTCTTGGAGACGATCGGGAACACGCCCCTGGTCGAGCTGAGCCGGGTCGTTCGCGCACGCGGCCTGCGGGGGCGAATCCTGACCAAGCTCGAGTTCATGAACCCGGGCTCGAGCAAGAAGGACCGCGTCGCGCTCGAGATTGTCAGACGCGCCAAGGCCGAGGGCGCGCTACACGATGGGCAGACGGTCGTCGAGCTGACGAGCGGAAACACGGGGACCGGACTGGCGATCGTCTGTGGCGCGCTGGGGCACCCGTTCGTCGCCGTAATGTCCCGGGGGAATTCCGTCGAGCGCGTCCGCCAAATGGCTGCGTTCGGGGCAGAGGTGGTCCTCGTAGACCAGGCCGATGGTTCAGCCCCTGGGCAAGTCTCGGGGGCCGACCTCGCCCTGGTCGAGGAGCGCACGATCGCGCTCGTCGCCGAACGAGAGGCGTTCCGCGCCCACCAGTTTGAGCACCAGGGCAACGTTCTCGCGCACCAGTTGCACACGGGGCCCGAGCTCTGGGAACAAGCCGGGGGGCGTGTGGACGCGTTTCTTGACTGCGTCGGGACGTGCGGTAGCTTCACGGGCGTGATGCGTTGCCTACGCAGTCTCAACCCGGGCGTTCGCGGCTACCTGGTGGAACCTGCGAACGCAGCCGTGCTCGCGGGACACCCCGCGACCAGCGGGCGCCACCAAATCCAAGGCGCGGGCTACGCACGCACCGATCTCCCCTTTTTCGCGCCCGAGCTCGTCGATGGCTACATTCAGGTGACGGACGCCGAAGCGATCGCCGGCGCCCGGGCGCTTGCCGCCGAGGAGGGAATCTTCGGCGGCTTTTCGTCCGGTGCGCATCTGGCCGCCGCATTGCGGCTGCTGGAAGGGCCGGAGCGCAACGCCACGGTCGCGTTCCTCGTTTGCGACAGTGGGCTCAAGTACCTGAGCACCAGCCTTTTCCCGTAATTGCTCGCGGGCTTGGCTGTCGGACTTATTCCATGCCCGGAGGCAACGGCGGCAGCGCGTCCGAGTCCTGCGGCGAGCCGTTCTGGAGTCCTGGTTGCGACTGCGGCCCATTGGTTTCGGGTAAGGGAGGAAGTGATTCGGACTCATCGAGCGACGTGAGCATGAGACCGTCGTCCCGCGGCCTTCCCGTCACGTATTTCACGGTCTTCTCCGCGGTCTCACTCACCTTCGGGGCTTCGATGCGAGCCGTCTCGTAGGCGGCGCTGACCAACGCCGCCGGACGCGGCTCGGTCCGAGGAGGCGACGGCGGGGCAAGCACAATTGCGCGCCCGTCCGGAACGGGTGCAGTCGATCGCGGCAGGCGGGCCGACCGGTAAGTGGCAGGGAACAAGTCGAACCTGCCCCCCGCGCTGTGCGCCTGCGCCAGCATCGCCGACGCACCTGCGGCCTGGGACTGTGCGGGGTCGGGCGTCCTGCTTGCAAGCGGCGCCTGGCCGGCGAGCCCGTCCGGTCCCCAGAAGAAGTCGGCATCGCGGCTTTGCTGGAGCATCACGGTGGTGTCCAGGAAGGATCGGGGCTGGCCGCACCCCGTGCAAGCACTCACGGCCACAGCCAGGAGGCCGAGCACCAACCCCCGCTGGGCTCCCTGGGATCGCCTAAGGACGTCCGCACGCTCTGTCTGCACTGTACCGCCTCCCGTCCTGAACACCGTATTCGGGTGATTCCACCCGAGAGGAATTCGTGATGTACACGGTATCGGCTGTGCCGAGTGTGCGGGTTGAGGAATTTGCGCCGAGCTTTAGGTTTTTTTGGGCAATCCGCCGCCGATATCTCGTGAGGGTCGCGCATGCGTGTCATGCCAGCGACGGGCGGCTTGATGATCCCGGTCCATCAAGACCCGGCTCGTCCCATCGTTGAAATTGGCGGAATGCCATCTTTGACAATGACCCGCGACAAGGCGAGACGGCCGGTGCATTGATTCCTGGGAGAGCGAGGCTCCGGCCGAGCCGCGCTCCGCGGCGTGTCCCGTACCTGGGAGTCGCTGGTAGTGCGCCGCTCGGCCGGAGCCTCGCCCCCCCCAAACTAAGCCGCGCTCTGAGCCCTATCGCGAGTCGTTGACGTTTTACGATGGCCCACCACAAGGCGAGAAGCGACGTACGACCCATCGCCGGCGGCTGGCTCAGTAGCCGACCAGCTTCATGTTTTCGTCGGAGAGCAGAAGGTCGACGTAAACCGCATTGAGCCCTCCCTGACCCGGCTGGAGCACGGCCACGAAGAATTGCTGACCGCTGGCGTCGGCCGGCCGTCCGAGTGTCGCCGCGTAAGCGACACGGACCTCCCGGGTTTGGTACTCATACGACCCGAACACGGCCTGGGCCACCTGCGTACGCGGCGCGCCTTGGTTCAGCCATTGCGTGAACGTCGCCGCGCCGGTGGGGTCGGGGGTGCGCCCGAGTGCGTCCTGGTAGAGCGCGCTCAGGAACGAGCTGTTCGTCGAGTAGTCGGCCGCGAACTCGGCGGAACCGATCAGCGCCAGTGCGATGTCGTTGGCCCCCGCGCCCGCCTCCATCCAGGTCGTGAAGACGGTCAAGGCTGTCGGATCCGCCCGGCGGTTCAGGTACGTCTCAAAAACGCCGTTGATCACCAGGGCGTCGTGCTCGGTCGATTGATACAGCGCGAGCGTGAGCTGCTGGGGCGAAGCGCCGGCTTGGAGCTGCGCGAGCCAGGTCGTCTCCTCTTGAACGGTTGGTGCGCGCGTGAGGACTTCTTCGTAGACGGCCACGATCGACGCGATGCCGGCCTGCGTCGAGTGGGGGATGGACGGGATCCCGTTGGGGAACGACACCTGGAGCTGGTAAGCCCCGACGGCGAAGGCGTCGCTGGTGGCCCCGGTCACCTTAATGTAGTAGCGCTGGCCCGCGACCAACCCGTTGACCTGGGTCGTGACAGCATCGCCCCAAGCCGCGGCGTTCGACTGAGTCGCGACCAGTTGTCCCGAGGAATTGTAAACGCTGATCGCAGGGCTGAGCAGGCTGATCCCGGCGGCCGACGCGGTGACCGAGAGCGTGCTCCCGCCGTTCGACGGCACGACGACGCTAAAGTACTCCGATGCGCCGATCGCGGGGAGCGAGACCCGGCCGATCGTCGCCTGGAGCGACCCGGCCACCGCGGCTGATACATCCACGGCCGAAGCCTCGCTCGTGCCCTCGCCGGCCGACTGGTACGCATCGGCCGTACGGGCGCCGTAGATCGCCTGAATGCCGGCGATGTCGCCTGGCATGAGCCACGTCCGAACGCCGCCGTAGATGGTGTTCATAACCACGTCCGCCCCTCCCGGAGGGGGCTCGCTCAGCCCGAGCGCCAGGCCGGTCTCGTGCAGCATCACGCTATAGAGGTCGTAATTGCTGCCGATGTTCCACGGCATGGCCGTGTTGATCTCGACGTTCCCGTACGCCGTTTCGGTTGCGCCCGCCGGCGGTGGCGAGAACGACTGGGCCAAGGTCTGATTATCGTTGAAATTCGCGCCCCCAAAGCGAATGTCGCCGAAGCGGGGGTCTCCCTGCGTCTGGCCGGTCGTCCAGAGCGGCCAGGCACCGGACTCGCTCACCGGCACGATGGTGATGTTCGCCACGGCCTCCCAGGTCGCGAGCGCGAGCGCTACCTGACGCTGCCAGGTACCGTTGCCGAACTGGGCGTTGAAGACGGCGTTCAGGTTGTTGGTGCCGTCACCCCAGTCCACACCATCGGGGGCGATGCTGTAGGTGATGTGCGCCGGGTTCGACCACTGCGTGCCACTGAGCACATAGTTCGCGCCGGTGCCGGACAGCAACGCCCGGCCTTCAAGCGTCTCCGGACAGAGCGGTCGCCGGGTGCGCGACGTGCGATTACGCGTGTTCATAACATTCAACATATGAGGACCGAGCGAGCTTTGAGTTCGACCACCCTCGCGCCGCGATTGCGTGCGCGCACCGAGACCGGCATCCGCCTTTGCGAGGCGGTTGGAACGGACTGACCCGTGGCAACGACCTTCGATGAGCTCCCGATCCGCCGTGGCGGAGGGGGGAGGATGGACCAATGCCGACGAGCGCGAGGGGTGACCGCCCGAACCGGCGACGGGCGCCGGATCTCAGACACGAATGCCTGACCCGGGCCGCTACCGAACCCTAGGTTTTCTTCCGACGGGTGGCAAATGCGGCGGCGCCGATGCGCAGACGAACCGCGTCAGGCGAGATGAAGAGAGGGAGGAGAGGAAGGGGGACGGGCCGCTCAGACGCGGCCACCGTGGTGGGTCAGACTCAAATATTTATCGCCATTACCAGTCAACAACCAGTGAGGATGCGCATCCGTTAATTCGATGAAGCGAAGAATGACTTCGGCCGGAATACAGACTCCGCCTTCGTAATGACGCCAGGTTTGTTCGGAAAGACCGAGTTCGCCGGCCATCGTCAACAGGCCGTTCGCGCCGTAGCGCTCCTCCCGAATCACCCGCACGCGCCGCGAGATCGTGGTCTGCCGCGCCATGACCGTTCCTCCTTCGTACCATCGGCTCGAGCGCCCTCACGTTCCAAGCGTCGGGCAGTGTAGCTCAGAGCCGCGCACCAAGGGGAAATGTTGCCAAGAATGAACGTCCCGATCCCAAAAGGCCACCGTCGCCCTCCCCGACAGCGCCGTCCGAGAACTCGGGTCTGCGTGACGACTCTCATCCACCCAATCTTCACAATGAGCTACTATAGGAAAACTGGAGAATCTGGTAAAAACGCGAAATTTTTCCTGGCGTCCCGCCGCACGTTTTGACATGCTGGTTCCAGGGGCGACGGCTGTGGGTGCCGCGGGGGGAGACCAATGGCGACAACGTCATTTCGCTTTGAGACCGACGCGGCCAGCGAAGAGCCCATGTCGGCGATCGCGTGCCCGGATTGCCGGGAGTTCCTGACGGTCCACATGCCGGACCCCGGTCTGCCGGAGCGTCTGCTCGCCACGTGCGAGGCCTGCAAGCGCTGGTACGTCATGGACCCAGCGGCGGGGACGATGGTGCTGGTCGCCGACGCGCCACCGCGACCGCGCCGAGCGAAGCGTGCGCGCCCGACTCAGGACCCGAAGAGAGCGCGGATCGGCTGACCTTCCGCAAGCCGGTACGGACGTCCTGTCAGGTCCCGCAGCTCGGTCGTGGGGTCGAGACCGAACCGGTCGAACAGCGTCGCTGCCAGGTCGGCAGGCGTCACCGCGTCGAGTTCGGGGTAGGCGCCCAGCTTATCGCTGGCGCCATGCACGACGCCGCCGCGCACCCCGCCGCCGGCAAGGATCGCACTGAAGCAAAACGGCCAGTGATCGCGGCCCCCGTTCGCGTTGATCTTTGGGGTTCGGCCGAACTCACCGAGCGCGATCACGAGCGTAGAGTCCAGCAAACCGCTCCCGTCCAGGTCATCGATCAGCGCGGCGTACGCCCGATCGACGGGCGGAAGCAGGTCGTTCTTGAGCCTCGGGAACACGTCCTGGTGCGCATCCCAGTTGGCCAGTTGCCCGTTGGTCTCGTGGTCGTAGACCGTCACGAACCTCACCCCCGCCTCGACCAACCGGCGCGCCAGTAATACGCTCTGCCCGTGCTTCGTTCGGCCGTAACGATCGCGCAGGCGCGGATCCTCCAGGTCCAGCCGGAGCGCTCGCCGCACGGCCTCCGACCGGAGGAAGCGCGACGCCTGTGCCCGGTAGGGGTCGAGCCCCCGCAGGCCCGCTGCTTGTTCGGCCGCGTAACGCTGGTCGTCCATGAAACGCAGGAGCGACTCGCGGTGCTCCAACCGGTCGAGCGACACATCCCCGGGAAGCTCCAGCTCATCTAGGCGAAAGTCCGGCGCGTTCGGGTCGCGCAGGACCTGGAACGGCTCGTGCATCGAGCCGAGAAAGCCCGCGACCTGCCCGGGTAGCTTGACCACGTTGTGCATGACGTGCGGCAGGGCCACGAACGTCGGCAGGTCCTGCCGCGGCGGAAGCTGCTGGCTGAGCATCGAACCGAGGCACGGCGGGTCGTTGCGATCGTTCCCCAGCAGCTCGAGGTCCCCCTTGAGCGGAGGACGCCCGCTCAGCGTCGCAAACGCCGCGGCGTTGTGATTCGTCATGGGGTGGTGCAGCCCGCGCACGATGGCCAGCCGATCCACCACGCGAGCGCAGTGCGGCATGTGCTCGCTGACGTGGATCCCAGGCACGTTCGTCGCAATCGCCCGGAATTCCCCACGCACCTCGCGCGGTGCGTTCGGCTTCATGTCCCACGTGTCGTGATGACTCGGGCCGCCGTAATAGAAGATCAGAATGCAAGACCGGACCGCCGGCACCGCGCTGGCCGAGACAGCCTCGCCGCGCAACAACTGGGCGAGGTTCAGCCCGAACGCTCCCAGACTGCCGGCGCGCAAAAGACAGCGACGCGAGAGCGCTGAGCCCGGCACGGAAAGCCCTAGTCCCTGTCGCATCGTGACACCTCCGGCCAGGCTGAAAGCGACTGGCCCCTGCGAGATCGACTTGGCCCCGACCCTTTCGACCCACAACTCGGTCAAACGTACGCGGTGTTTCGACTCCCGCATGTTTAACAAAAATGTGACGCGTTGAGAAGAGAGTGGTGCCGAAGCTGTCGAGAAGAGCGAGAGCCTTGTCGCCCCAACGACCGGGAAACGGGCGGCCTGCCGCAGCGGGGAATCACGTTGGACCGGACGATCGCGGACGGCGATAATGAGACCGATCCGTCGAGCGCGGACCCTTCCCCTCGTCGTCGGGAGAGCGTGCGGAACCGATGGGACACAATCTGCTCCATAAGCCTCGGCCTCGCTATGAGAGCGGCACCGTCTGCGGTGCGTGGGCCTCCTCATTGCCGTTTGGGGCGTTCTGCCCGACAGCGCCCATGCCGGTGTTCCCACGGGCATCGACTTCAGCCGGGACGTTTTGCCCATCCTCTCCGACCACTGCTTCGCCTGCCACGGTCCGGATGCCAAGGCCCGAAAGGGTGGCCTGCGGCTCGACGTTAAAGAGGGTGTTTTGCGCGACCAGGAACCCGTCGTCGTCGCCGGCCACGTGGCTGAGAGCGAACTTTACTTGCGCATTACCAGCGACGATCCCGACGAGCGCATGCCGCCCCGCAAGTTCAACCGTCCGTTGTCCCCCGCGCAGGTCGAAACTCTCAAGCGCTGGATCGATGACGGGGCATCCTGGGGACGTCACTGGGCGTTCGTGTCACCGCGCCGGCCCGCGCTGCCGTCCGTCCGAAACGCAGCCTGGTCTCGCGGCGCGATCGATCGCTTTGTGCTCGCGCGTCTGGAAGCCGCACGCGCCGTGCCCGCCTCCGAGGCCGACCGGACGACCCTGATCCGCCGGCTCAGTCTCGACCTCAACGGCTTACCCCCCTCCCCCGCCGAGGTCGAGGCGTTCGTCCAGGACCCGGCCCCCGACGCCTATGAACGAGTCGTCGACCGCTTGCTCGCCCCACCGCGGTTTGGCGAACGGATGGCCTCCCGCTGGCTCGACGCCGCGCGCTACGCCGACACCAACGGCTACCAGAGCGACGGCGAACGCTTCATGTGGCGTTGGCGCGATTGGGTGATCGACAGTCTCAATGCGAACATGCCGTTCGATCGTTTCACCATCGAGCAGCTCGCCGGCGATCTGCTGCCGAACGCGACGCTCGATCAGAAGATCGCGACCGGCTTCAACCGCAACCACCGCGGCAACGGCGAAGGCGGC
>JARLIH010000404.1 GCA_031291845.1 Isosphaeraceae bacterium
CCCCCCGTGCGCGACGCGCTCGCGCTCGTCGCCTCCTGGCGCATCGGCCGGGTTGAGCGCGTGCGTATCGACTTCCAGCGCCCCGCAACGCCCGAGATCCTCGGCTGGCGCGGTGACCCAGCGCGTTCCGGCGGAGGCGTCTTGATGGACGGCGGGCTGCCGGCCTGCGACCTCGCCCGACGCTTCCTCGGCGACGTCGTCGCGGCCCATGGGTCCGTGCAGCAACATCCGGACTTCGCGCCCGGCTGCGAGTCCGAGGCCTACGCCTGCTTCCGCGATCACGACCGCGCGGTCGCCGAAGTGCGGGCCTGCTGGGAAAACACCGCCCCGAGCCGCTACTCGCTCGAGGTTCAGGGCACCCAAGGTCACCTGACCCTCGACATGAATCGCTGGCGCCTGTCCGGCGCGCTCGACAGCGGCCGCATCGTGTTCCAACCGTATCTGGCGGAACGGATGACCGAACGCTTCTTCCGCAACCGCCACGGCTGCGCCCAGTCGTTCGTTCACGAGGTGCAGGCGTTCGTCAGCACAATCAAGGGCCGGCGCCTCGGTCGTGACGAGGCGTCCGGGTGGGACGGCAGCCGGGTCCTGGAGATGATCGACGCGGTCTACCGGTCCGACCGAACGGGCGACGAAGTCGTCGTTCATTCCGCGCCGGTCCGACGCCTCGGCGTCGCCCGTCAGTCCGTCGCCACACGACGGCGCGTTGCTTGAGAACAGAAACACACGGGAGAGAATGCTCCGATGAGGATCGGCTTTGACGGGAGTTGCCTGGCGAACCGCCGGGGGTTCGGCCGCTTCACGCGCGAGATGCTCACGGCCCTCGCCGAGGCCCCGCGCGACCACGAGCTCGTGGTCTTCGTTGACCGCCCCTCCGCGCCGCACGTGAACATCCCCGCGAACTGCGAGCGCGTCGTCGTCGAGGTGGGCGAAGCCCCCACGAAGGCGGCGTCGGCGACAGGGCGAAGGCGGCTGGGCGACATGCTCGCGATGGGCCGCGCCGTGGCGGGCGCGAAGATCGACCTCATGTACTTCCCGGCGACTTACAGCTTCTTCCCGATCTGGGGAGTCAAGCGCGTGGTCGTCACGATGTTCGACACGCTCGCACTGGCCCACCCGGACCTGGTCTTCCCGACCTGGCAGGGACGGCTGGCCTGGAAGGCGAAGGAGTACGCCGCCGCGTTCTGGTCGGACCGGATCGTGACCAGCTCGGAGACCTCCCGGCGCGACCTGATCGCCTGGTTCCGGCTCCCCGAGCGCAAGGTCGCCCTGACCACGCTCGGGCCCGACCCCCTTTTCGGCCCGCGCGAGCCCGGCCCCGTCTCCGACGCCGCGCTCGCGCGCTACGGGGTAACGCCCGGCACGCGATTCCTCTTGTACGTCGGCGGCCTGAGCCCCCACAAAAACCTGGCGCGTCTGATCGAGGCCTTCGCGCAGTCGGCCCCCAGCGACGTGACGCTCGTGCTGGTGGGGGACATGGGGGACGTGTTCCACACCCACGTGCCGGTCCTGCGCGAAACGATCGCGCGTTGCGAACTGGGCGAGCGCGTGCACTTCACCGGGTTCGTTCCCGACGAGGACCTCGTCTACTTCTACAACCGCGCGGTCGCCCTCGTGCAGCCCTCGCTCATGGAAGGCTTCGGCCTGCCGCCGGTCGAGGCGATGGCGTGTGGCACACCTGTCCTCTCGAGCATCGCCGGCTCGCTGCCGGAGGTGGTCGGCGAGGCGGGAATGTTCTTCGACCCCCGCGACGTCGGCGCGATCGCCGACGCCCTGCGCCGAGTGTTCGACGATCCGGCGGAGCGCACGCGCCTGGCACGGATCGCACGGCGACGCGCCGCCGAGTTCACGTGGGCCGAGGGTGCGCGGCGCTTGTTCGCGTGCTTCGAGTCGCTAGCCCCGAGCGCTGCCCCCAACCGGCGGGTCGACTCCGCGCATCGCCCCGGAGTGCGCCCGGAGGCAGACGCCGCCGATTCGTTCCAAGGGGCAAAATCCACCTCGGAAGTTGCGTCCCAAGGATGACTTAGGGAGAACGGGGAAAAACCGGCTCGCACCCTTGATCGGGCATGGTACAATGCTTCCGTTGATGACACCGTAGGGTAAGCACCCGCCGGCTTGAGGCCGAGTTTCTTCCCCTCGCGAGCATCCTGCCCGTTGGTTTTTTTGCGCTGATTTTTCTTTCCGCGCCCGGTTTCGACCCGCCGCGGACTCCCTGGCGCGACAAGGCCGACACGCCAGTAAGCCGCGTCCAAGACACGGACGGACGCCCGATAGGGCTGTCTCGTCCGCGCCGCAAGTCGGGTTCGATCCGAGTCGAGAAAGAGGAGTTTTGTTTGCAAGAAACGACGACGTCGATGGAATCCCCCGCCTCAGAGGGGTTCGCCCGATTGGGCCTGAGTCCGATCACCCTGGCCGCGCTCGAGCGTGCCGGCTTCCGCGAGCCGAGTCCTATTCAGGACCACCTGATCGTCCCCGCGCTTGCGGGGCGCGACTGCTTGGGGAACGCGCCGACGGGGACCGGTAAGACGGCCGCCTTCCTGGTCCCGATCCTGGAGCAGCTCGACGAGCGCGAACGGCGGCCCCAGGCCTTGATCCTCGCGCCGACGCGCGAGCTGGTCATTCAGATTTGCCAGGAATTCGAGAAACTCGCCTTCCGCCGCCGGGCCTGGGCCGTGGCGGTCGTCGGGGGTGAGTCGATCTTCCGTCAACAGAAGCTGCTCGGGGCAGGCTGCCAGCTCGTGGTTGCCACGCCCGGACGCCTCATGGACCTGATGGCGCGCCAGGCCATCCGCCTGGACAAGGTGCGGACTGTCGTCCTCGACGAGGCCGACCAGATGCTCGATATCGGGTTCCGCCCGGCCGTCGAGACCATCCTCAAGTCGGTCCCGGAAACGCGGCAGACCCTCCTGCTGTCGGCCACGATGCCCGCCGGCGTGCGCGAGATGGCGCAGACCTACCTCCGCGACCCGGTGGACGTCCGCCTGATCGCCGACAACGAGGACGCCACCATCCCCGCGATCCGGCAGTCGTACCTGATGGTCGCGCCCGAACGGAAGTTCGAGCTGCTCGTGAAGCTGCTCCAGCGCGAGCAGCCGAAACGCGCGATCGTCTTCTGCCGGACCAAGCGCGGGGCCGATCGCGTGGGTGACCTGCTCCGCAGCGAGGGTCTGCGGGCGGAAACCATGCACGGCGACCTCAGCCAGTCCCAGCGCAATCGGGTCCTGCTCGCGTTCCGCGCCGGGCGGCTGACGACCTTGGTGGCCACCGATGTCGTCGGCCGTGGGATCGACGTCCGCGGCGTATCCCACGTCGTCAACTTCGACCTTCCCGAAGACCCGACGCACTACGTCCACCGCATCGGCCGCACGGGCCGCATGGGAAGCGACGGCGTAGCGTTCTCGCTCGTGCTGGCCGACCAGGCCAAGATGCTCGACCAGATCGAGCGTTGCATCACGCGGGAGCTCGAGTCCGACTCGGTCGACGGCGTTCCGACCTTCGACCGCCCCCGGTTCCGGCCCGAGCCGCGCCAGCAAGGGAAACGCGGCTTCCGGCGCGGCCCCGCTCGCGGCGGCCGCCCGCCGCAACGGTCCTCGGCAGCCTCGTTCCAAGGCGTCCGCCGCCGCCGCGACCGCGAGCCGCAAGAGACGGGCCGGCCGTAACCGATCAGTCCCAAAGTCGACTGAAGACCGATCTGCTTGGGGTGCCACGCCCGGTGTCCGCGACGGACGTGGCGCACCACCCTTGGTCGATCGGTCACGCCCGTCGCCCACTCCGGGCATGCCACCCGGCACCGGCTTCGTAACAGAGGATTACCACAAAAAAAGGACCGCCACCGCTCAAACGAGCGGCGGCGGTCTTCCATTATTCATCAATCAACCGAGACAGCCTGGCGAACAGACCGGTCAGTTGGACTCGACCAAGGCGGGAACTTTGGCAAGTTGGTTGATCAGGTGCGCGGCATCCAGCGCGCGCCGCAAGTCGGCGTATTTGGCGACAGGCGCCGAACACGACTCATCGCGGTAAATCCCCACGACCGTATAGAGACCGTGCAACTCGCCCGTATCGGCCCTCAGGAAAAGACCCGACCGGATCAGCGAAGCAAGGTTCTGCTGCCACAGTTGGGTTTCGGCCAGCTTCAGAGTCATGGCGAGCCCCTTCTTGTGCAATGGATGGAGGACCGGTCCTTGGCCAAAGAGCAGTGAATGAATCTGCTCACCTCTATTCTAAACGACCGCAGAGAATCGTTTGTTCCGTAGCTCCGAGTTTTTTTGCGTTTTTTTCAAGAAGTTCGTTTTGAAGCACCATTGTCCAACGCGTGAATTATCCTGCCTTTGCCGTGTACCGTATAGACCGGCTTTTCCGCCGTGAGGTTCGCGCTCACCACGAGTCACTTAAACTCCACGTTGGCCAGCCGATACGTCACTGCATCCGCTCAGGCCCGCGGGGCGGCAGCACGCCAAGTACGAACCGCAAACGACTCAAGTCGCACCTTCCGCAAATTACAGGCCAATTGCTCAATTCAGGTAGAAAACAGGATCAGGGGACAAGAGATTCCTCATCAAGTCTTCTCAGAACGGCCCCCGGACCTTCCGCGCAGCTCGCTTCCTCCCTCCGTGATTCGCACTCCCCCGCTGATTCTTAGGTTTTCCCGGTCTCGCCGTCCCTCGGCGCTTTGGACGCGTACGCCGTGCTCTCGATGCCAAAAAACGCGCAACGCATCGCCGGCACGCAAAACCCTTCTCGCAGGCGGGAAACGGTTCTCCAGTCCCTCCAAGAGGCCGCCTGCACAAAACCGAGGCAGAGAATGATCGGTTATTGGGCCGCAAACCACAAGGCTCGACTTCTGACGACGTCCGCCTTCCGCTCTTTCGTCGGACGACCCATTTCGCCGACACGCTGGAGCAGCGGGTGTGGGCAATCCGCCCAGAACTCCCCTCGGAGCCGGTGCGTCGCTCACAGTTGGCTCCGGGATTCTGAGTCGTGCGCGGTCAGCGCATCGCGCGCGAGCGCCAGGGCTCCCTGGACGACCACGGTTTCCCCCAACGCGGCGGGAACGAGGTCAAACGTGCCCCGAAACGGCGGAAAGACTTGCGCGTCGAGTTGCTGACGGATCGGACCGAGCCACAGGTCTTCGCCGATCAGGGAAACGCCGCCGCCGAGAATGATCCGTCGCGGCGCCAGCAGCGTGACCGCCTGGTTCAACGCGTTGGCCACGGCGCCGGCAGCCTTTGCAAGCAAGTAGTTCGATTCCCGGTCGCCGTCCCGGGCGGCCTCCGCCAGGTGCCGTGCGTCGATCCGCCACGGGTCGCCGCCGGCCAGCGCAAGCGGCGGCCAATCGGACGGGCCGTCGCTCAGCATTCGTTGCGCGTAGCTCCGGGCAGCGCGGTCGATGGCCCACCCGGACGCAAGGTCTTCGAGCCGGATCACATCGAGGTCGCAGTTGCTTCGGTCGACGACCCACAGATGCCCGATCTCCAGCGCGCCGGCGCCGGCGCCACGGTAGATCTTGCCGTCGATGATCAAGCCGCCACCGATCCCGCTGCCGATCGTGACGTAAAGCACAGGCGAACGGCCAACGCCCGCCCCGAAACGCGCCTCGGCCAGTCCCGCGGTATCCGCGTCGTTGTGCAGCGAAACCGCGGGCGCGCCGGTGTGCTCCTCGAACCAGTTGACGAGCGAGAAATCTTCCCAGCCCTCGATCTGGTGCGACTTGGTGACGACGCCGCGCGCCGAGTCAACCGGTCCCCCGAACCCCACGCCCACCGCGCGAATCTCGCCGCGCCCGGCCGACGTTCGCGCGAGCAGGGTGCCGATTGCCTGGGCCATCTGCTCCAAAATGCCTCGGGCCCCCTCGGCCGGCGCGACGGCCAGGCGCTCTAACGCGACGATTCGACCGTCTCCGTGGCCGAGTCCGAGCTGGAGCTTCGTGCCGCCGATCTCGACGCCGAGTAGGAGAGGTTCCGCCATGGCGCTCAAGCCGCCCCCGCCGTGGCCGGAATCGTCGTGCCTCCCGCCGGGACGGGGCCCGAAATGCGCCTGTAGATATCGTCGATGACCCAGTGGAAGACCACCAAATGCAACGATTCGGCCATCCCCATGTCATCGACGCCCGCGTGCAAGTTGTGGTGAGCGAGCGTCTTGAGCTTGCCACCCTGGAAGCCGGTAATCCCGACGGTGGTCATCCCGGTCCGATTGGCCCACTCGACAGCCTTGAGAATGTTCGGGCTGTTACCCGACCCCGAGATCGCGAGCAGCAAGTCGCCGGGCGATGCCAGGTTCTTGAGCTGCTCGACGAAGATCCGGTCGTACCCTTCATCGTTGGCCCAGGCCATGATGCCGGCGGTGTTGTCGGTCAGGCTCAGGACCTTCAGGCGTTTCTGGCTTTCGAAATCGCGCAGAGTGCACTTGGCCAGGTCCTCGCACAGGTGCGAGGCATTGGCGCCCGAGCCCCCATTGCCGCAGATGAACACGAACCGGCCGGCATGGTAGACATCCTCGATCAGACCGCTCAGCGTTTCGATTTGGTCGAGGTCAAGCCGCTCGATCTCGCGGCAGACCCGGTCGAGGTAGTCTTTGATCCCCAGTTTCGCTCCCAGCATGCGGCTTCTCCCTTCCGAGTCGTCGCGGTCCTCCTGACGATCCGTTGCGCCTGATTCTAGCGGTATGGGCCGTTCCAATGAAGACAGCTTCGCCCGGCGCACGGACCGTCCGGTCCGACCTTGATGTACTCTGGTTCCCAACTGTGTCGGTCATACCCCCCCGGCCACCCCATCGTAAGGGGGGAGAATATAATCACCCCCGCCTACGAAAAGGGGGCGGGTCTTCCGGGACGTCGAGCGACGAACGGTCCTCGTCCGGCAACCGTTCAAGACGATGCGCCATAGTACGACTCGACCGGAACTCCCACGCGCCGCGAAACTTCCTCCGCGATCGCGTCCACCTCTCGGGGCGCTAACGGGGTCGCGGCGCTCTCGGCCGGCGGTCGGGCGATCGTGTAAACTTGGATCCTGGCAAGCCGGCCCCCCGCGTTCAAGATTTCGTTGAGCCGGTCGCTGTAGGCCGCCACCTCATCGAGGGGAGGACCGGCCCCATCCACCCTCATGAACAGGCTCTGGATTACGAGGGGACGGAGCAGGGCCGCGTCGCGGAGATTGAGGAGCACGCGCTCAAACGGTATCGTCGTCCGGTCCACGACCTGGAAATAGCGTTCGGTGCCCGCGTCGAGCTTGGCCCAGATCTCGCCGTTGTTGGCATCGAGCGTGGCCAGGGCGCGCTGCACCCCCGGACGGTGGAACATGCTGGCATTGGTGATCATCACGAGCTTGACCGCGTCGAGCCCCCGCCGCGCCTTGATCGCCGCGACATCGGCGACGATGCTGGGGATGTTGCGAAAGGTGGTGGGTTCGCCGTCGCCCGAAAACGCAATGTCGTTTAACCGACGCAACGGCCCCGGGACACCCGTGAACCGTTCATCGCGGTACAGTCCGCCACTGGAGACGAGCTCGAGGACTTCTTCCACCTCGGCGAGCAGCCGCTCAGTCTCGACGAACCGCGTCACGGCCGCGCTGCGGCGGTCGACCTGGCAATAGATGCAGTCGAAGTTGCAGACCTTGTCCGGGTTCAGATTGATGCCAACGGAGATCCCCCGGCTGCGTCTCGACAACACCGGGTAGACGAACTTGTTTGCCTGAAAGAGTCTCGGGTGTTCGGTGTGCGCCGGGAGGACTTTGAGAGCGGCGTTCGGATCGGACATAGCAGCGCGGATCTCCGGGCCCCGTTGGTAGGCTACGAATTATTATAACCGGAAGCGCCTGAAAGGCGGAGCGGATGCTGGTAGGGTGCCTCTGGACGATCGCGCTCAACGGAACGGTAGGCTTGGCCGGCTACGGCGTTGCGCGCTACGGGCTGCGGCAGCCCCCGGGGCTGCCCCGGCTCTTGGCGGCGTTCGTCCTCGCCTGGGTGTGGGCCACGCTTGGCCTTGAGGTCCTGGGCACCCTCGGCCTTCTCGCCCGACTGCCGCTGCTGCTCTGGAGTGGTGCGGGCCTGGGAGCCGCCGCGCTCTTCTGGCGGCGGGATCGCTCCCCAGAACCTCTCCTCACGGCTGCCGCGCCGGCCGCCTGGGAGACGGAGTCGGTCGTCGCGCTGGGGTTGGCCCTCTGGGCGGCCGGGCTCTTTGGGGCCGATTCCCTCCTCTACCCGGTGAAGGTCGTGAGCGACGGCCCGATCTATCACCTCTACTTCGCAGCGCGTTGGTGGAAGGCCGAGCGGCTCTTCCTGATCGCCGCGCCGTTCGGCGAGACGGCGGCGACCTACTTCCCCGCCGTGGGCGACCTGTGGTTCACCTGGCTGATGGCCGGGTGGGGCGGCGACCGGCTCGCGAAGATCGGCCAGGTGCCGTTCCTGATCGTCTCGTCGCTGGCGGCCTACGCGCTCGCGAGGCGCCTGGGAGCGGGCCGGTCCGCCGCTCTCCTGGCCGTGATCTGGTTCGCAACGTCCACGCCGCTGATCCTGTTTGCGTTCGAGCCCAACGTCGACACGATCTTCGCCGCCGGCTACCTCCTCGCGGCCTACTTCCTGATGCGCGACGCGCTGGGCGACGACGACGGGCCGTCGCTCGCCCTCGGCGCCCTCGCGGCGGGCTGTGCCCTGGGCGCGAAGGCAATCGGCGTCGTGTTCGTGCCGGTCTTGCTGGCCCTGGCCGCGTTGGGGCTCATCGCGCGCCGCAGGGGCCGGCGACGCACCGTGCTCGGCCTGTTGGCGCTTGCGCTGCTGCCGATGGTGACCGCCGGCTACTGGTACGGCAGGAACCTCGCGCTGACCGGGAACCCCCTGTACCCGTTACGCGTGGAGGTGGCCGGGCGCGTCTGGCTCACGGGCTGGTACGCGTCGGGGGCGATGCGGCAAAGCGTCTATTACCTCCCCGTGTCCCTATGGGGAGCGTGTGCCGACCACTTGCTGGCGGTCGTCGACCCGCGCTTTGCGCCGCTCTGGGTCGCGTCCTTGGCCGGTGCTTGGGCCTGGGGCCGCAGGCAAGCCGCAGCCGACCGCCCCATGATCTGGGCGTGCGCCGCCCTGGCGGTCGTCAACATCGGTCTGTTCTGGTTCCTGATCGCCTACCGCACGCAGCAACGTTTCATGTACCCCGCGCTGGGGCTCTCGGTGGCGCCGCTGGCGGCAACGCTCGACCGGGGCCGTTGGCTGCGCGTCACGGCCGCCGTCTTGCTTGCGCTCCACCTGCTCACGCCACAGGCCTGGCCCTTTGTCACGGAGGGAGACAGCGTGCCGTGGGATTTGTGCGACCTCATTCCGAACGGCGTCGGTGCGCCCGTTCCGCTCCCCTCCAACGGGTCCAAGCTGCTAAGGGCCTGGGCACAGCCCAAAACACGCACTGCGTTGGGGGCAATGCTCCTCGTCGGCGTGGGGGCAATTGGCGTTGCATGGGCATGGAGCCAGGCGACCCGGCCGAGAGACACGAGGGCCAGGCAAGTCCGAGCGTGGCTGGCGACCGCCGCGTGGGCGGCCGTTGTGCTTGGTTTGAACTCGGCGCCACAAGTCGAGTCGGCCCGAACGTTCTTTCCGGCATTTCCCGACTATCGCCAAGGGTGGCTCCAGTTCGACGCGCGCTCCGGGCCGACCGGCGCCCGTGTGGCGTATGCCGGGACGGACTTACCGTACTACCTGCTGGGAGCCGGCCTGCGCAATGAAGTACGGTACGTGAACGTCGACGCTCATCGCGATTGGCTCATGCACGACTACCACCGCGCGGCGGGTTACCCCGCCTGGCCCGGCCCCCGGCCCGGCTGGGACCGCCTCCACCCCGATTACGACGCCTGGCTGGCCAACCTCCGCGCCGAGCGCATCCAGCTCCTCGTCGTCACGAGGGCAAACCCGAACGAGGGGCGGCACAACATCGCCGACCGGGAGGGTTTCCCCATCGAACGCGTCTGGGCCGACGCGCACCCCGAGACCTTCGAGCCGCTCTACGGCGAGGTTGAACGCGACCCGCGCTTCCGCCTTTACCGTGTGCGCCCGCCCGATCGGCAAGGCGGGCCGTCGTCTTGAGGAAAAAAGGGACCGTTTTCGACGGATTCCGGTTCGAGACCGCACTAATAAGAATGCAGGGCCGATTTCCGGCGCCGTTCGCACCGACGTCCGCCGGCAGGCCGCGCTCACGGTCCGTGGCAAGGTGCCGGCATCCTTTGCCCGAGGTTCGCCCATGCTCCGTTTGACGCTCAGAACGCTGCTCGCCTGGCTGGACGACACGCTGTCTCCGTCCGAGGTCCGCGAGATCGGGAAGCAAGTGGGAGAGAGCCCGGTCGGCAAGGAGCTGGTCGAGCGCATCCAGCGGGTCACGCGGCAGCGACGGCTGACCGTCCCGAGCAGCTCCGGCGCGGACGCCACCGACCCGAACCTGGTCGCCTCGTACCTTGACAGCGAGCTCGACCCGGAAAGTGTGGCCGACTTCGAGAAGAAGTGCCTCACGTCGGACGTCCACCTCGCCGAGGTGGCGAGCGTCCACCAGATCCTGAGCCTGATCGGTCAGAAGGCGAAGGTCCCGCCCGAAGCGCGGTACCGCATGTACCAGCTCGTGAAGGGCCGCGAGTCGATCGCCCCGAAAATCCGCCGGACGGCGAGGGCCCACACTCCGCCGCCCGAGCCCGTCTCGGAGCCGGTGCAACCCTGGGTCACGCCCGAACCACCGCGCCGGCCGTTGTACGAGCGGTACGGTCCCCTCGCCGCCGTGCTGGCGCTGGTCGCCGTACTGTGCTGGTCCGCCTGGAAAGCGACGACCCCGCCCCCGGCCGGCCCCCCGGACCTGCTAGTCGCCGACACGCCGCCGCCCCCGCAGGGGGACGTCGAGCCGGCAAAAGCCGCGCCCGCCGACAAAACGCAAGCCGCCCCGACCGCGGAGCCGGGCAAGGGCCAGGCCGAGGCGACGCCGAAGCCGGAAGCCCCCGCGCCGCCGGCTGAGACCGAGAAGAAAGAACTGGCCATGGCCAAGCCCGAGGCGCCTGCCCCCGCGGCGAATGCCAACTCGGACCTGCCCGCTGGCGCAGTGGGCTCCGTCAGCGCGAGCAACGGCGTGATCCTCCATCACACATCGACCGAACCGGGACCGAGCCAGTGGGACCGCCTTGCCACCAAAACTCCCTTGAAGGACCGCGAGCGGCTGTTGAACCTCGCGCCCTTCCGCACGCAGCTCACGCTCGGTTCGGCACAGGTGGAAATGGTTGGAGAAACCGAGGTTTGGGCCCATGCCGCGAACCCCATGCAGGCCGCCGTGCTCACCCTGTCGCAGGGCCGAGTGCTGCTGCGCGGAACGACGCCCGCCGCCCCGTTCGACGTCAAGTTCTCGGGCCGGCTGATCTCGATGACCCCGCCGCCGGGAGTCGTCGTCGGGCTGGAGCGCCTGAACCGTCGCGAGCGCGGATCGACCAAGCCCCTCGCACCGATCCTCCGCATCTTCGTCGCGGAGGGAGAAGTCCCGCTGGTCGCGAACGACGCCAAGGAGACGCTCCAGGGACCGGCATCGCTGACCTACGACCCATCGCAAGGGTGGACCGACCGTTCGTCCGACCCGCCCCCGTCGTGGGTCTCGGAGACGACCCCGCCGCCGTTCGACGTCCAGGTCGGCGAGCAGTTCCTGAGCTTCTTCCCCCAGGACCGCCCCGTCCCGACGGCCATCGTCGAAGCGCTCGATAGCGACCAAAAAGAGATCCGCCAGCTCGCCATCTCGGCACTCCGCGCGATGGGCGACGTCTCGTTCGTGGTCCCGCTCCTCAGCAAGGAAGACTCGGTCACGCGCCGAACCGCTTTGCGCGTCCTGCGTGCCTACCTCGCCGAAGGGGAAGACACCGTGCGCACCCTGCACAAGGAACTCGAGTCGTACTTCGGCAAGGACCAGGGCGAAAAAGTCGAGAAGCTGCTGGTCGGCTACACCGAGAAAGAGGCGAAGGACCCGAAGACCTATGAGGCGCTCGTCAAGCTGCTGGAGTCCAAGGACGAGGGCCTCGTGGGCGTGCGGGAGCTCGCCCTCGACAACCTCCAGACCCTCACCGGCCGCGACGACCTGGGCTACGACCCGGCCAAGCCCGAAGGCAAAGGACTCAAGGCCTGGCAGGACCTCAAGCGCGACAACGAGCTGCGCCCCGTCGGCGCACCCAAGGCCAAGAAGTAACGAGGCCCTCGGCCGGCGTAGGATCCGGAAGTGTTGCGCCGAAGAGCGCACTTTCTCATCACCTCTCCCCCCCGGGAGAGGTCGGCCGCCCAGCGGCCGGGTGAGGGCGCCCACTGGGCGCGTGCTGCCAAGAGCTTCAACCAGCACCCGATCCGCACAAGCGCCAAAGCGGGTGCATCGTCTGGGCCCGTGTCCCATTTCGCCCTCACCCCGCCGCTGCTCGGCCACCCTCTCCCAGCCAAAGCGGATTCCAACTCATGCCCCGCCCGCCCGATCCACCGACACCCCTTCGCGGCACCGACCCCGCCGGGGCTTGCCTCGGACCGGGCGGGCGGGCACACTGTGGACCATGCGCCGTTCCGTACCGCGGCGCCGAAATCGATCACCGCACTCTCCCGGAGTCGTGCATGCCCCGCTCCCACCTTCTCACCGCGCTCGTGCTTGCCGCCGGCCTCGTTCCCACCGCCCGGGGCGAGGGAAACGTGGAATTCACCCGCAAGGAAGACGTCGTTTACGGCCGCAAGTTCGGCACCGCGCTCACGCTGGACGTACTCACTCCCAAGGCCAAACCCAACGGCAAGGCCGTGATCCTGGTCGTGAGCGGCGGCTGGTTCTCATCCCATGAGGGGATTCCCGTCGACTACGCCAAGGTGTTCCTGAGCCGCGGTTACACCGTCTTCGCCGTGGTCCACGGCAGCCAGCCCCGGTTCGCGATCACGGACGTGCTGAGCGACATGAACCGCGCAGTGCGTTTCATCCGCTACCACGCGCACGACTACGGCATCGACCCCGACCAGATCGGGATCACCGGGGGCTCGGCCGGCGGCCACCTGTCGCTGATGCAAGGCGCAGCCGGCGATGCGGGCGACCCGAACGCCAAGGATCCGATCGACCGCGTTTCGAGCCGCGTGCAGGCCGTGGCCTGCTTCTATCCGCCCACCGACTTCCTGAACTACGGCAAGCCCGGCGAGAACGCCGTCGGCCGCGGCATCCTCGCCGGCTTCAAGGCCCCGTTCGACTTCCAGGAGCTCGACCCGAAGACCAACACGTTCGTGCGCATCACCGACGAGCCCCGGATCCTGGAGCTCGGCCGCAAGATCTCGCCCGCCAACCACGCCAGCGCGGACGACCCGCCGATCCTCATCATCCACGGCGACGCCGACAAGCTCGTGCCGATCCAGCAGGCCGAGGTCATGGTCGCGCGGCTCAAGGAGAACGGCGTCCCCGCCAAGCTTGTCGTCAAGCCGGGTGCTGCGCACGGTTGGCCCGACCTGCTCAAGGATGTCGAGACGTTCGCCGACTGGTTCGACGAATATCTGAAGCCGAGAGCAGGGGCGAAATAGCAGGCGATCTCAGCCGCCGTCTTCGCCGGAAACCGGGGGTCGCGCGCCGCGTTCAGAGGCCCCAGTTCACACCCCAGCGCGGCCGCTTCCGGTGCCACCGCAGAAGCTTTCGGCGGCAGTAGTAGTACCGGCCCAGTACGCGCATCACGACGATCGCGGCCCAGTGCGCGAGGAGCCAACAGGGCAACGCCACGACGATGTACAGCCAGAAATGGCTGCTCCGTAGCGAGTGCGCGCCGGCGAACGCCACGAAAACAAGACCGATTACAGCGGCAACCGCCAAGCACGCCGCCAGGAACGACACACCGAGCCGGACGATGGCCGAAAGCACGGCCGCCGGCTTGGCCGCAAATGCGTCGTCGTGCAGGAATGTCATCATCAGAGCCATCGCGGCATACGGCAATCCGAGCAGCCCCAGCACCAGTACCACGAGCGGGCTCACCGGAGCGCCGTCGCCATGAGAGACCCAGTAAACCAAGAACGGCAGAAAGCCGACACCCGCGCCTGTTAGCAGCCAGAGCAGCCAAGGGCTAAACCCCGTGAGGAACCCCTCGAAGTTGCGATCCGGCGGCCGAGGCGGGCGATCATCGCCCTGGGCGCTCGAAACCAGGACTCGACCGAGATACTGAAGCGTGTAGAACAGCGCTGGCAACAGCAGGATCGCCGCCGGCAGCCCCGAGATGATCGCGATGAGCCGCCCCATCGGGGCCGCCCCCATGCTCTCGGCATCGCTCAAGACGCTCAGGCAATACTCGGGAACCAAAACCATGAAGATCCAGTACGCAACCCCGAGAACCACGACGACCGTCAGGCTCTCCGCCCCCCGGAGCGGATAGAGCCAGGCCGGCCCGCCCCGCGGGGGGAAAGCCGGACCCGTCGGGCTCTTCGCCTCGCTGCCTCCAGACCGTTCCTTCGCAGGGCTACGAGGCTCGCGCGCCTCGGGACGGGAAGGGCCAGATCGCAACGTGTCTTCCAGGTAGTAGCCAGCCGACGGCGTATCATTCTCGACGCTCGGTTGTACCGACGCCGGAGCGCTCGCCTCCGGCACCCGGAGCGGTGCGCCACATTTGGGACACCGCCCCACGCGCCCCGGCTTCGCCCCCGGCGCCCGCAACCGCTGCCCGCAACGACAAACCAGCACCGGCACGTTCATCGGATCTCCGGCTCAATCCGCCAGACTCACAGCTTCAGTGATGTCCGCTCTTTTTGTAGGGTGCATGACATGCACCGTCTTCTCCCCGTACGATCGCAGCCAGCGCATTTCATGCCCCGACAACGAGAACGGCTCCCGCAAACACGGACCAACCCAGCGACAATTGTAATAGATCATCAGCCTCGGGTCAACGACGATAACCGGAAGCCACTCGTTGAATCGATTGGCAGCCGGCGGTCGGCCCTATACACTGGGGTGCTCGCACGTTCCTTCCGGCTTGCCACCGGGGTCAACCCGCATTCGTACATCGTTCTGGAATCGAACAACATGCCGACCACGGTTGAGTGGCAGGACATTGCGCTGCGGTTGGCGCTAACGCTTTTGGCCGGGGCCTTGATCGGCTGGGACCGCGGTGTCCACGGGCGGCCGGCCGGCTTGCGCACGACGATCCTCGTTTGCCTGGCGGCCTCCGTGGCGATGATCCAGACGAACCTGCTGCTCATGTCGGAGGGCCGGCCGAAGGACTCGTTCATCATGCTGGACCTGATGCGTCTGCCGCTGGGCATCCTCTCCGGCATGGGCTTCATCGGCGGCGGTGTCATCCTCAAGCGCGACGACCTCGTGCTCGGTGTCACGACGGCGGCCACGCTCTGGTTCGTCACGGTCCTGGGTCTGTGTTTCGGGGGCGGCCAGCACGTCCTCGGCCTGGCCGGCCTCGGGATCGGCATGGTCGTGCTCAAGACGCTGAAGCGACTCGAGGAGCGGTTGCCGCAGGATTTCCGGGCGACCTTGGTCGTCAACGCGACCGCAAGCGGACCGACGGAGGCGGACGTACGCCGGGAAGCGGCCGCGGCGAGTATGCGGATCATCAGCTCCGGGATGGTTCTCGATAAGAGCCAAGAAACCAGGGAGCTCTGCTGCGAACTGCGCTGGCGTGGACTCGCGAGTGAGGACCGGCAGACGCCGTTCGTCGAATCGCTCGCGCAGTGGCCCGGCGTCTCGCGCGTGCAGTGGACACCCCGCGGTCTGCCGGCGGCGAGCTCGTGAGTACCGCAGCACGGAAACGACACAACACCCCCCTTCGGGGCAGAGAGAGCGGGGACATGGTGACCAAAGATAATCGCCATTGGTCGCTATGTCCCCGTTTCAGTTCCCAACGGAATGTGCCGAGCCGGTGCGACATCACCGTGCCTGGCGACCAGGCGCTCGATGCCCTTGAGGACGTTTGGGGCGGAGCGGAAGCGGTGGTTTTCGCGGTGATCCCCATTCTGACTCAAAAGCGTTGAGCGTACCGAACCGGACCGTTTCCCCTTCCTCGAGGAGGACAAAGCAGGAGTGATGAAAGGCTGCGGTTTCCGCGGCTGTTGAGCCGCGCCGTCGGACTGGTTTTTGTTGCGCCACGAGCGCTCTTTGCACCTCTCCCCTTGCGGGAGAGGTCGGCCGCGTGAGCGGCTGTGGGAGGGGGTGCGCCGAGGTGGGTGTCGCTGGCGGGGCGCCCCCTCACCAGGCCGCTGCGCGAGGGAATAGGAGTTTCGCGCGTCAATTCCGGTCGGGACAGGCTCGACCGCCCCCCTCAACGGTCCACATGCGGGCCCGAAAACGACACGGCCCTGGCATACGGGAAAACCGCCCCTGGCCGGGCCGTCTCGATCTGATACAATAGTTCAGTACGAACTCCCGAGCAATCCCAACGGATCGGCAGGAGCGAGCCATGGCGACTGCACACCCATCGAAGATCAAGGTCTTGGAGCAGGGCGAAATCTACTTTCTCTACCGCCCCCACCTCGAAGAGTTCGCCCCCGAGGGGCTGCTGGACATTCGGCGGTTCTACATGGTCCTCCACCCCGAGGGGCAGGAGCGGTTCCGGCTGATCGCGATTGGCAAGAAGAAACTCCCGGGATCGGACACGGACGGCGAGCGGCACTGGGGCTTCGTGGACGGCGTGTTTCCGAGCGCCGACGAGCTCCGGCGCGTTGCCGCGGGAGTCTCCTCAACGATGGGCGGCGCAGAGAACCTTCGGCCCGCCGGCGAGGGCGTCTACTCCCTGGTCCTGCACGGCAACCACACCCACCTGGCCTACGTCCTGGAGGCGCCGCAGCTCCTCGGCACGGTGCAAGAGGCGTTCAACATCCAGACGGAAGGCCGCATGGTTGTCGCCGTCAAGAATCCCCAGGCGGTCTCGCCCCCGGGCGTCGGTCTCGAAGTCGATTTCCAGGCCGACTTTCCCGAGGAGCTGAAGGCAAGGTTCGGCGACCGCCGATGGACGCCCGTCGATCCCCCCGGCTTCCTGGATTACGAAGGGGCCGAGCTGGTGCTGATCGGCGGCCGGGACGACCTCGGCGCTGACCTGGGCATCGACCTGAACGCGCACCCGAAGGACGAAGAGACCGCCGAGATCTTCAAGGATCTGCACATGGAAAAGTCTGAGCGAACGATCAAGCCGCTCTTTCAAGGGATCTGGGAGTAAGTGGGCCGGGGCGTGCAGGCGCGCGCCCAATCCAGCGCCGGGCGCCTCCGGCGACGATCCGAAGATAAACCCTCGTTCCTACGCTCCGCGTGGGAACGCGCTCACGAACGTTCTGCGTCCCTTTTTCCGCGGAAATCGGGCCGCAGAACGGCGAAGCAGGCGCTCCCGCCCAAAGCGTGGAAACGAGAGCCCCGCCTCATTTGGGCGAAAAACTCATTGTGTCGATACCACTGAGCCGTAGGACGCAGGGCACTTATGAGCCGCTCGGCATGGGCATTTGCCGTGTGTCGTACACGAGGTTCGCAGACGCGATCTTCCCCTCCTCGACGGTGAACCACTCCGACATTCGGATGGTGGCGTTGAAGGGCCGGGTAAAAACGCAGTCGAAGATCGTCGCGACCGTGGTGCCGTTCTCGGCCGTTTGCAGCAAGTGGTTTTTGAAGTCGCAGTCGAACGCCTTCATCTTGCTGAACAACTCGTCGGGGCTGCTGGCCTCCATCAAGGGCCCGACGAAGCGGAAGTCATCGCGCATGAGGGCGCGCGCTTTGGCAAAGTCGTGTGTGTCGAAAGCCGCGTAGTAGCTTTTGACGACGTCGATCGGTTTCAAGTCGAGCTCCTTTTCGAAGGCGAGTGGTCTCATCCCGCGCCCGCCGCCTTCAAGAGCGGGCGTGGGGTTTGACGGTGCCGTGGATGAGGTACTCCGCGAGGCAATCCCAGTTGCTCGCCCAGCCGTAGCGGTGCTGCTCCGCCCCTGGCTCGGTGGGGAATCCCTCATGACGAATGAACAGTTCGGTGGCTTTGCCCACGTCACGAAAGCGCAGGGTAACGATGGTCACGACGCCGGGGAGCGCGTACTCCCTCCACCGCTCCCCCGCGCCGCCGGGTTCCCAAACGTAGGTAAACTTGAGTTCATGCGGCCGGTCGATCACCAAGTATTCGCCATGGATGTACATTAGCGCCGGATCGTGATCGCTGCGCATCCCAAAGCGATAGCGCCCGCCGGCGCGGACGTCCATCTCGGCGTGCGTCGTGTACCAGCCCTTGGGCGCCCACCACGCGAGAATCGCGTCGCGCTCGACGAACGCCTCAAACACATCGGAGCGAGGCGCATCGAAGACCCGAGTGAACTCCAAGGCATGCGTTGACCGCTCAGACATCGGGCGTCCCCCCCGTCTTCTTCCGCGCCAGGTAGACGTCGAGCTTGTCGAACTGCTCGTTCCAGAGCCCCCGATAGACTTCCAGCCACTGGTGTGCCGCCGCGAGCGGCCCGGGATCGAGACGGACGTAGTGCGTCCGCCCGCGTTTCGATCGCCGAACAAGGCCCGCGCGTTCGAGCACGTGAATGTGCTTCGTCACGGCCGGAAGCGTCATCTTGAGCGGCTCGGCGAGCTCGCTCACCGAGCACTCGCGTGCGCTCAAGCTCCCGAGCATCCTGCGCCGCGTCGGGTCCCCAAGTGCCTTGAAGACAAGGTCGAGCGGTTCCTGATGATAGTTAACCATGCGGTATACTTTACCGAGGTCGCTTCGCATAGTCAACCGCCTGGTAAAGTTTTTGGCAACAATGCGCGATGGGGGTCGTCCCGTCCTGAGTAGACGGCGGGGCCGGCTGCCGGGGGACACGCCTCCGATCATCGCACTGGAGGGCGCTCGGGTCGAAACTGTTGGGCGCGGGCACAATAAGGCGGGGTTGCGCTCGCTTGTTTGCGCGGGACCTCTCATGCAGGAGCTGAGACGCTCGCAATGTCGCCCGGCGCGGCGTCGCCAGCCCGTTCCGACAGACGACCCCGCGCCCGTATCGCCTCGGGATCACCGGGGCACTCGGAGAGTACCTCGTCCCAGAGCCTGATCGCGGCCTCGCGGTCGCCGCGATTCTCCGCAAGCGCCGCCAGGTTCCGCCGTGTGAAGTGACCGTAGATCCCCGTGACGACGCTCGAAAACTTCGAGGGACGGGGCATTTTGAGGACCTCTCGCCAACAGGCCTCCGCCCTTGCCAATTCACCGCGTTCGCGGAAGATCAGGGCCTGCCGGAACAGGAGCTCGGCGTTCTCGGGATCTTCGGCCCGCCCGGCCTCGCAGGCTGCGAGCGCGGCTTCGTGCTCGCCGACCCCTTGATGCGCCCGCGCGATCAGGACGTACAACTTGCCGACGATCGAGTCCCTCGGCGCCGACGCCGCCAGGCTCGCCCGCAGGTAACCCAGGGCCGTTCTCCACTCGCGGCGGTCGAGTGCCACCCACCCGATGTTGAAGAGCACGAACGGGTCGTTCGGGCGCTCTTGGAGCTCGGCCAGCAGAATCCGCAGGTTGCGGTCTCGTTTTTTGGTACGTAGCCGAGGGTCCGCGTAGCCCACGTGCCCGATCCCGATGTCGGTCCAACGCACGGCCACGCCCGCCCCCCTGAGCGAGGGCACGAGCTGTTCGTGGACCCGGTACGACCAACGAACGTCGGCGCGCACCGGAAAGAGCCGGACATGATCCGCGGCCGTCGTGTGCTCCAGCCGTTTCCCGCCGACCGAGAGTTGCTTCATGACGTAGGCGGCGTCACTATCGTCCAGGCGGCCGAACAGTTCGACGAGCCGCTTGCGGTTCTCATCGTCAATGCGGTCGTCGGCGTCGAGCCAGAACGCGTACCGCGTGGTGACATGATCGAGTGCGGCGTTGCGGGCCGCCGCGAAGTCGTCGACCCAGGGGAAGTCGACCACGTTCGCCCCAAACTGGCGGGCAATCTCCGGCGTTCGGTCTGCCGATCCGGTATCGGCGACGATGATCTCGTCGAAGAGTCCCGTCGCTGACTCCAGGCACCCAGCCAGGTTCGCCTCCTCGTTGCGGACGATCATCGTCAGCGTGACGCCGGGCCGCCTTTCCAGAGCCGCCTCCGACGGACGGCCAGGCAATCGCGGGCTGTCCGGCCTCGTTCCCTTTGGCACGAGCCGTGAGGCATCGCCAGGAACCCACGTTCCGCGGGCACCTTCCAAGCCGGTATCGGCCTCATCATCCAGGCGGTACACAAAGAGGTCGCGGGCCACCGCCAGCGAGAGCCCGGCGGATCGAAGTCTTGCTGCGAGCGCGGCCAGGGTCGCGATTCCTTCCGAGCCGGACGACGCGAGGGCCTTCCGCCTCGTCACCACGCAGCAATCCGCCAGGCGCTCGGTCGCCGACCACTGACCGCGATGCTTCTTCCGCCATTCGGCCGCGAATCGGCGCAAGGCGACGGGGTCCTGGCATGCGACGCTCTCGACACGCTGGGGCGGCGCCACGCCGTTGGACATCGGCCCGACCGCGCCAAGCTTCGGATTGGATTCGAGCAGCGCCGTGAGCTGATCGAGCCATCCGTCCGTGACGATTGTACCCTCGTTGAGCACTGCGAGACAGTCTCCGCATGCCGCTTCGAGACCGGCCGCGAGCGCCAATCGACCGGCCGCTGGCCGCACGATTTCGACATGCACCGGCGCGGACGTCCGAACGCCTGCAAGATACGCGGCCACCTCTCCTCCGCCGTCGGCGATGGCGACCAGCTCCCAGGGGCGCCGGGTGTTCCGCAGGAGCGCGGCGATGCAGAGTTGAGTCCGGGCAAGCGACCCTCCGCAAAGGACGACCACCGATGTCAGTCCGCCCTTGATCTTCGAAACCATGCCCATACGAAAGCCCGTCTCCCGGTCGACCGACGCGCGTCCGAATCTCCAGAGTTGCATCGAATATACGGGACGATATCGTTGGTCTCAACGAACCGAGATGCCGACCCGTCGCGTGACGATGGACGTCAAAGATGCCGGCGTGCTTCAGGCAACGATCACCCCGGGCGCAATTCTCCTGTAGGGCCGGCCATTGCCGGCCGAACGGCCAAACCACTACAAGATCGCAGCAAAGTGTGTCCCGAACCGCCGCGTACTCGAACCAAACCGACGTACCAAATCCGCGACAAAGCAGAAAGCCACAGGCATGACGATCCCCGCCGAACAGCCTCCCGGCGCAGCCCCCGCAGTTCGCCGCCCCCTCCGGATCATCTGGGAAGGCTCGCAGGCACTCGTCCATTCCTTCGCCCTGGTCAACCGGGAACTCTGCTTGAAGTTGATCGAACGGGGCCACGAACTGTCAATCCGACCGTCAGGCGCTCACGAGCAGGAAGCTGAAGCCGCCGAAGTACACCCCCGGGTCGCCGCCCGTTTTCACCAGCCCCTCTCGGGTCCCCCCGACGTCTGCGTGCGGCACCAGTGGCCGCCGCACCTCACGCCTCCCCCGTCGGGCCGCTGGGTCATCATGCAGCCCTGGGAATACGGCAGCCTGCCCAAGGCCTGGATCGCCCCCATGAGCACGCTCGTCGATGAGGTCTGGGTGCCAAGCCGCTTCGTGCGCGACTGCTGCGTTGCCAGCGGCATCCCCGCGGAGCGGGTTCACGTCATCCCCCTCGGCGTCGACCCCACCCGCTTTCGACCCGACGCGTCCCCATTACCCCTCGCCGCGCAGAAGCGATTCAAGTTCCTGTTCGTGGGTGGGACGCTCCACCGCAAGGGTATCGACGTCCTCCTGGAAGCGTACAGCCGCGCCTTCAGCGCGGCGGACGACGTCTGCCTCATGATCAAAGACCTGGGAGCCGCCACTTTCTACCAGGGGCAGACAGCCGGCGACTTGATCGCCCGCATCCAGACCCGCCCCGATTCACCGACCATCACGTACATCGATCGAACGCTCACCGGAGACGAACTGGCCGGTCTTTACACGGCCTGCGACTGCCTCGTCCACCCCTACCGAGGCGAGGGCTTCGGCCTCCCCATCGCCGAAGCGATGGCCTGCGGCCTACCCGTCATCGTCACCGGGCACGGAGCTGCGCAAGATTTCTGTAACGCGAATAACGCGTACCTGATCCCGGCCCGACGGACACGGTTCGCACGACGGCGTATCGGCGACCTCGAAACCGTCGCCGATCCGTGGATGTGGGAACCCGATCGTCACGCTCTCGAACGTCTGATGCGGCGGGTTTTTGAATATCCCGTCGAGGCGAAATCCAGGGGACGCGCCGCGACGAACCATATTTACCGCGGGTTCACATGGAAACTCGCGGCCGACAAGGCCGAACGACGATTGATGGAACTCGTCGGCGACGTGTGAGACGTGTCAGCGGGCGATCAAAAAAGGTTCGAAGCACCCGATGACAAAGAAACCGGCCAGCCACCTAAACTGAGAAAGCGAGAGGGCTTCAAGAATGTAGAGAGCCAAGCGCTCGGCTTTCCGCAGCTCGCCGGCCAGGGACAACACAAAGCGCGTAACCTACTCAAATTTAGTGCGTGGCCGAATTGGCCCTTGCCCGTCTCGTTACCGTCGGGATCGATCACAGCCGTCACGTTGCCGTCCGCGTCGTACGCATACGCCGATGCCCGAAGAGATCACCGAGGACGCCCCTCTCGTCCCACGTCACAACAATTCTAGCTACTAACGCATGTAAAAACTAACAACTCCAAAAAAAATTCTAATCATCTATATCAAAGTCACTTAGGGATAAACTCCGGCCGCATTACGGTTACGAGGTTGATCGAAGCCTCGTCATCGGCATACTGGACGTGCAGCGAATAGTCACTTCTGTCAAAGCGGTCCCATACCGGGGCTTTGCCAAAGAATTGAATGACGTTGCCGCCGCCAGAGGCAGACGGCTTGCCCAGACGGTCTTGTACCGCCCGCCGTGGGCTAGAAAAAGAAACTCCTTCGGGTACGGCCCCGGCATAGCCCTTGTACTTTTGGTAGCCTTCGGCATATAGCTGAACGGCCATCACCCGTTGCTCCAGCGAGGCGATCAAGGCCACGCCGGAAACAGGCAACTCCATGTAGAAACGATCCTCAATCTTCTCCGTCGCCGGTTGGTCGTTAAGTGACAACACGAACGCAGACCGGGCTACGGCGTCCAGGTTCATCCCCAGCAAACTGACAAGGTTGTTCTGCATGTTGGGACCTTGGTACCTTCCGGCTTGCCTGTTCAACTGGTCAAGCTGTTGGAATGCCGCATCTACGGCTTCGGGAGTATGCCCATCCTGTATCAGACGTTGCCGCAGGGCTGCCTGGTCTGCCCGGAATGCCGCCTGCAAATCTAGCGAGTCCGTTTGGATTTGAGCTGGTGTATTTCGGCCACCGTAGGTGCGTGAGCCCTGTTGGTGCGTCTGTGTCCGAATCACGATGGTATTCGTCTGCTCACGCAATGCCCTTGCTTCCGCAGCCGTCAGCGGACGACCAAGCTGACGCTCCACATTGGCTCGAATTGCAGCAAACGAGGGAATGTGGTCGGGAGTCAAGCCGCCTCCAACGCTGCGGGCAGCCAAGTCCTGGTAGGGGCCGACCTCAAGTTGGGAGACAGGGCCAGTCCGAGGCGTGGCTGGGGCGGGAATCGAATCCAGTAACTTGCCCTCGGCCTCCGCAAACGCCTCTTCGGCCAAGCCACGCATCACATTAGCGTCGATTCCCCCTTCCTCTGCAAGAGACACCACTCCCGCTTCGGCCGATTCCAGCGTCAGCTCCGCCTCGACCACCTCAGCCGCCGTCGGCGCTGCCGGCGACATCGCCATCCGAACCGCCACATAGGCCAGCGCGCCCGCTGTCAAGTCCTCCGACAGCTTCTTGCCTTCAGGCGCTTCGGATGTCGCGAAATCGTATGTATCCTCCCCGATCTGTGCGCGCTGGTAGAGCCCTCGTACGCCCTTCTCATACTCTTGCCACGTCTTTGCCCAATTGTCTTTGGGGCATGCTGGAGGTGGGGTTACGTCGTAGGGGTAGTTCGTCGAAATTGGCGGCAGACTTGTCGAACCGGCGCGGTCATACGGGCAGTCCCGAACTCCATGCGACGGTACATTCTACGCAATAACTCGGCCCGTGGAAACGGCCGGACGCGGGAACAAAGCCAGAGATGCCCTGCAAAGGCACGTTCCCCGGAATCTCAGCTATAACGTAAGCCCAAGATGGGAAGCAACAGCGGGATAATGGACTTCTTGCGGCAGCAGTTTCTCGGCCGCCGTATTCGCTCCGGCGTCAACCAATCCGTGAATTTCGCGGGCAAGTGAAGTCATGTCTCGAATGTGAACGATCCAATCGCCAACGTACTTTTCAACCGCCGGCCCCGACAGACCGATCTGAATGGAACGGTAATCGAGCCGTGCCAGCCGGATTGACCGCTCCGGGTCCCATTGAACACGAACCGGAGATTGCTCCTTCGCTTGCTGCCATGCCGCTTCCGAAGCATGAATCGCCGGATCGAAGTGGCTGAGGCAAGCATTCTCAAGACACCACTGAAATCCGCTTCGCGTGATGTCAATGGCCAGAACACGCTCCTGACCGTCCTTCGTGCCCCACCCGGAGCGATACATCATCCAAAGGAATGACGGCTTGATCCACGTCATTCGACTCATTTGAAAAGGCGGCACGAACCTCTGTGCTTGCAGAGCAGGTTCCGCGATTTGGTTTGAGTAAGCTTGGTAAACAGTGATCGTCGTGTCGGTGTAGAGGGCTCTGATCTGTCGATAAGGCACAGGGAGAGCAGGGTCATCCGTTGCCGTGTTTAAGCGATCCTCGGCCATTTTTTCCTACTTACCAGCTGGCAGATTTATCTATTGCGGGCAAGCGCGCTTTGGCATTCTCGAACTCACCAATGGCAGCACGATATTGCTCGGCGTATCGAGCCGGATTCGCGTTGGACAGTGATCGCAGAACCTCGACCTTATTGGAGAAGTTCTTCAGATCCTTGGGGTCCAGCTTCAGGGCATCGGTGTAGCAGGTTAAGGCACCATCAAGGTCCTCGACCTTTATTAATAATCCGCCGAGTTCAACGTAAGCGTCCACGAAAGTGGGCTCGATCTCAATCGCTGATTGGTAGCGCTTGAACGCCTCTACCAAGTCGCCTTCGCGTTCTTTCTGCACCGCGATCAAGTAATGATACCGGGCCGAATCATAATCGGGGTCGGCCCGCATTGCCTCTTCGTATTCATTGATTGCTTGTTGAAGCTCTCGTTTGTAAAAGTACAGATTTCCCACGCACTCAAGAAGAACCGGCAAAGGCAAAGCGTTTTTCGCACGCTCTATTGCCTCTGCTCCTTCCTGAATCTGGCCCGCCGAAAGCAGGCCAGTTATTCTGACGTATTCATCATTTTTGACCTTCAGCGATTGATCCTCCAGCCAAATGCCGCTCTACGGCACTTTCTTGACACCGATAATGATCTTGTTGAAGTTGCCAAGCTGTGAGTCGGGAATGCCGAGGTTCCGCAATTCAGTGCCACTCAAGCCTTCCGTGTTGAAAACGATTTTGCCCGAGCTTGCAGACCCCTGTTGAGGAATCGAACCCGCCCGCAGCCTGGCAAACTCGGCAGCATCGACTTCAAACTCCAAAATGACCTCTTGCGTCCCTTGCGCCACACCCTTGTTCTGGAAGTTTTGCACCTTCTCAAGGGACTCCGACACGTACTTGTTCGAGTTACTGCCGGCAACGCGTGGAGGCAGCTGCTGCGACGAGAGTGCTTGTTCCGCTTCGGCAGCGGACATTTTCCGATACACCTTGACCGTTGCAGTCTTTGGAGCAGGAATCGAATCCAGGAACTCGGCCTCGGCCTCCGCCATCGCCTCTTCGGCCAAACCCCGCATCACATTAGCGTCGATTCCCCCTTCCTCTGCAAGAGACACCACTCCCGCTTCGGCCGATTCCAGCGTCAGCTCCGCCTCGACCACCTCAGCCGCCGCCGGCGCTGACGGCGACATCGCCATCCGAACCGCCACATAGGCCAGCGCGCCCGCTGTCAAGTCCTCCGACAGCTTCTTGCCTTCAGGCGTTTCGGATGTCGCGAAATCGTATGTATCCTCCCCAATCGTCAGCGCCAGTTTCGGAAGGGCCGTCATCACACCCACGCCCTGGTTCAACGCCTCTCTCTCAACTGGGTCCAACTCATTCCCAATCTGCCACTCGCCCGTCTCCAACGCTTGCTCCGCACGCTGATCGCCCGCCGCGTAGATCCGCTGGAACATCCTGCTCCGAGGCTCATACGTATACGAAGTCGTCGAACCAATAACGCCGACCGATCGAGCGGCGTTGACTCCGACCTGCAATGTGAAATTGGTCACATCCAGGTTGGCATTAACGACTTCCTTGCCCGTGTTGTACAGGACCCCGCCGACAGCGGACAGGTTTTCCCCCGCATAATGGAAGAAGTTCCCCACGTC
>JARLIH010000040.1 GCA_031291845.1 Isosphaeraceae bacterium
CCGCCGATCACGCCGGCACCCACGATCACCACGTCGGAAGTTTGGACCACGACACGTCCCCCGCAAGCGCCTCAATCGCTGTCACGTTCGCTCTGAAAGCGCGGGGCGACCGTACCGCGGGGGGACAGATCGTGAGCTTCCCCCGGTCGTCGGCGAGGACGACCCGGCCTTGCCGCGACTCGCGCCATGCACGGAGCGCCTCGTAGGTGTCCCACTCCACGACGTGCTGGCCGCGCCCGGCAGCAAGCTTCGCAGCCGTCGCCATCCAACGTCTCATTGGCTAACGGGATTCGGCCCGTCGCGGGTTTCCCAATGCGAGCGAGTTTGGTATCTCTCTTCGTGACGATCATACCGAGCGGAGCCCTGCAATGCGCGAAGTGACCCCCGAGACCGCCGCCGCGTACCTCTGGGAGACCGGGCGTGTCCCCGAGGGGCGCGCGGTCGTCGCGCGGGCGTTGGGCTGGGGGGTGTCGAATATCGTGATGCGGGTGGACGTCGAGGGTGAACCGCCGATCGTGCTCAAGCAGGCACGCGAGCGTCTGCGCACGAAGATGCTCTGGGTCAGTCGCCTGGAGCGGGTCTGGACCGAGCAGGCCGCGCTCGAGCTCCTGGCGGACCTCTTGCTCGAGGGGGCCGTCCCCCGAGTGCTCTTCGCCGACCCGGACAACTACTTGTTCGCGATGACGTGCGCTCCGGACGACTCGGTCGTCTGGAAGGAACAGCTCCTGCTCGGCGAGGCCGATTTGGCCGTCGCCCGCCAGGCGGGATTGATCCTGGGAGCGATGCACGCAGAGACCGTCGGCCACCCGGCGCTGCGGGGACCGCTCGCCGACACGACGGTCTTCGACCAGTTGCGGATCGACCCGTTTTACCGCACGGTCGCAGGCAGCCATCCCGACCTGGCCGCACCACTTGAAGTGCTGACCGACGAGACGATGAGCGTTCCCGTCCCCACGTTCGTCCACGCCGACTTCAGCCCCAAGAACATCCTGGTGCACGGACAGGGGCTGACCGTGGTCGACTTCGAGACCGCACACGCGGGTGATCCGGCGTTCGACCTTGGGTTCTTCCTGAGCCACCTGCTGCTGAAGGCCGTCCGGGCGCGGCCGCACGACGGGCCGTACCTGGGGCTCATCCGCGCCTTCTGGGACGCCTACCACGAGCGCCTGCGAGACGCCCTGGATGCGGACCCGGACCTGGTGCGCCGGGCGATTGCGCACACCGCCGCCTGCGCCCTGGCACGGGTCGACGGCAAAAGCCCCGTCGATTACCTCGACGCCGACGCGCAGGCCGCCGTCCGCCGGTTCGCCCCCGCGGTCCTGCTCGCGGCCCCCGAAAGGTGGGAAGAATTGCTTCGGATCGCGGCACGAGAAATGCATATAATCCCTTATTCAGACGAACAGGAAGCAGGCACTTCTTGATCGAAGATTCCAGCCAAGAAAGGGCCTGGCCGTGTCGACCTTGGCAAAACTGAAGGCCCGCGAGGTTTTCGACTCGCGGGGCCGGCCGACCGTGGAAGTCGAGGCGACGACCGACGGCGGGGCGGTGGGCCGCGCGATCGTGCCGTCGGGCGCGAGCACCGGGCGGCACGAAGCGCTCGAGCTCCGGGACGGCGATTGCCCGCAGCGGCACAGCGGCCGGGGCGTCTTGCGGGCAGTCAAGAACGTTCAAGAAGAAATCGCGGCGGCGGTCGTGGGGATCGACCTCGACGACCAGGCCGGCCTCGACGCCAAGCTCGTTGCGCTCGACGGTACGCCGAACAAGGGGCGGCTGGGTGGGAACGCCGTGCTTGGTGTCTCGCTGGCCGTCGCGCACGCGGCGGCCGCGGCCCGGGGAGAGGAGCTGTTCGTTACCCTGAACCGGCTCTGGCGCGAGCGCCTTGGGCCGGGAGAGGACGCCGAGCCGGTGCTTCCCTTGCCGATGGTCAACATGATTTCCGGCGGGCTGCACGCCGGTGCGAACCTCGACTTTCAGGACTTCCTGTTCCTCCCCATCGGCGCGGGCAGCTACTCCGATGCGCTCGAGACGACGGTCTGTCTCTACCACGCCCTGGGCCAAACCCTCAAAGAAAAAGGGCACCTCTCCGCCCTCGTCGGTGACGAGGGGGGCTACGGCCCTCGCCTGCGCACGAACGCGCAGGCCGTGGACGTGATCCTCGAGGCGGCCCTGGCCTGCGACCTGAAGCTCGGCCGCGACGTGGCCATCGCGCTCGACGTCGCGGCGAGCCACTGGCACGACCCCGCGACCGGCACCTATCGCCTGTCCGCGGCGGGGGACGAGACGCTCGACACCGCCGGCATGATCGCGCTCCTGGAGCACTGGGTGAAGCAGTACCCGATCCTCTCCATCGAGGACGGCCTGGCCGAGGACGACTGGGACGGCTGGCGCACCCTGACCGAGCGGCTCGGGGCCTCGGTCCAGCTCATCGGCGACGACCTCTTCGCCACCCAGCCCGAGCGCCTGCGCCTGGGCATCGAGCGGGGCGCGGCGAACGCAATCCTGATCAAGCTGAACCAGGTCGGCACGCTGTCCGAGACCTTCGACGCGCTCCTCCTGGCCCGCAAGAGCGGCTACCGCACGATCGTCTCGGCCCGCTCGGGCGAGACCGAGGACACCACCATCGCCGACCTGGCCGTCGCGACCGCCGCCGGTCAGATCAAGATCGGCTCGGTGGCCCGCTCCGAACGTCTGGCCAAGTACAACCGCCTCCTCCGGATCGAGGAGATCCTCGGCGGCCCCGCCCGCGCCCGCTATGCCGGCCGTGCAGCGCTGCGGGTGTAAGAGCGGTCAAGCCCGAACTTGCCGTGAAAAGCGCGCCGGCTGAGAGGACGAACTCCGCGGGCCCTCCTAATGCCGTTTCCCGCGGATCGGCAACGGCTCGGACGACAAGCTGGCGGGCCCTCGGGTCGACTCGCCGGCAGCGACCGCGCGAAATCGACAATCTCGTGAATCGTCAAAGGGGGAATGCCGGTCCGGAAGCGGTCATTGAACGTGTCGACGATCAATTTCGCCAGCATGCCCTGACCGATCGTCCCCACGTGCCGGCCGTCGGCAAGGAAGAAGTGCTCGTCGTCGTTTCCTGAGTGGAATCGATCGAGCGCGCGGCCCCCGGCGTTGACGTAGCGCCCCGACAGCGAGCGCCCGAGTCGCGTGACCAGATACAAGTCGATGATCGCCACCCGCTTCTCCCGCGCAGCGAAGGCGCGGAGATAGGCGTTGTATCGTCGGATCGCATCAGCGACCGCGTCCATCGACTCGCGACTGATCTTGCCCGTCGCGACGGCCTCGCGGAACTCTGGCATGTCCCGCAATTCGGGGACTGTGCCGACGAGCAGGCGAACGTGCGGCGAAGCCCGAAGGATCGTCGTGAGCGCCCTCGTGACGTTCTCGCGGGCCTGCTCCTCGCGTGACGCAACAGTGCCGCAAGGGTCGGGGGAACGCAGCGCTCCGATGAAGTCGTTACCCCCGATAAAGGCGACCACAATGCTCACGTGCCCGGCCGCGACCTGCGCCGCGAGACCCGTGTGTTGCCCTTGCGCCAGCAGCTCACCGGTGGTCGCATTGCTGCGCGCCCAGTTGAATTCGTACCCCTGGTTGCGCGGCTCGGGACGGGCGCTCGCGCTGAATCGTCCGAAGTTCAGGTGCCGGGTGGCGGCTAAGATCTCGACCCAGTTCCGACCGGCGGTCCGGTCCGGCGGGTAGAACTGGTACTCATCGCTGAAGCTGTCCCCCATCACGCCGATTCCCTGCGCATCTTGTGCCGAAGCGCTGGCGTGGCTCAGGATCAACAGAAGGATCGACGCCGCGTGAATGTAGGGGCTCATCGTCGCTTGCTCCCAGTTCGGAGTACTGGCCCGCGCGTGCGGCGCAGCAAAAAGCCCCGCCCGAGCGGTGATCCGCGCGGTGGGGCCTTCGTAGCATGATCCCCTCGGCCCGCCTTGGGCCGTTGGCATTGTGACATATCATAAACGCTAGGCGGTACGTCGACAAGGTGTAATCCCCGCAGGCGGGTGCATTCCGTTCCTGGACCACCGCCCGCTCGGGAGGTGAACGCCGCCAGGCTGGAGGCCGGAACGGTTCTTGGCACGATTGGATACGCCCGACGCGACTGGGCGGCGGTTTCGATCTGGTCCTCGTGACAGTGAACCGTTCCGCTCCGAACGAGGGGAAGCCCTGTGGCCGTTCATCGCGGACTCGTAGCGCCATCCTCGCGGCGCCCCTCGAGCCACCAATCCCGCAGCAGTTCCAGCCGATTGAGGTTCTTGACGACATTCTCGTAAAGATCCTGGCTCTGGCGCAGGTTGAGCCGGCGCGTGTCTCGGAAGCCCAGCACCCGCAGTTGCGCGTCGTACTTTGCCTTCAATTGGGCCCGGTACGTCGGATCGGTCCGGTGTGCCAACTTCCACTTGTGGAACTCATACGAGTCACGGCCGATCAGATAGTCCTTCACCTGGGCGAGCTCCGCGCGCGGGTCGGCCCCCGTCCGTCCGAAGCCGTTGGTCAGGACGTCCTTTTCCCGCGCGCTGAGCTTCCAGTTAAGCGAGACATCGACGGGGCATTCAAAGACAACTGTGCGGAAGAAGCTGCGGTCTTTCTCGTCGTCGAACAGCAGGTCGAGGAGGTCAACCTGCTCGTCGTTGCGAAACGACATCGTCCACTGGCGCGCGCTGGAAAGGCCGAGGAGCGGCGTGCTGATCGCCTGCAGACCGGGGGTGAGCAGCTCGCGCTCGGCGTGCCACGTGAGCCGGTCGAGCGGCGAGACCCCGTCCAGCCGGTCGAAATCGATCTCGGTGCGCGCCCCCTGGCTCACGTGGTCGCGAATCTGGATCACGATCACTCCGGAAGTGTTGGCCTCGAGCCAGGGTCGCATCTTGGACAGCCAGAGCGCGGCGAGGTTGACGCCGTAATTGTCATAGTAGCCCGCGTCCACCACCCGGCGCGGCGGGAGCGTGGGGAGGCTGATCGCCGGCGAGACCCAGGGAAACGACGCGCTCATCCGCACGCCCGTGGTCACGCGGAAATCGTGCGCCTCGGGGAAGAGCCGAAAGAACTCGACCGCCGACAGCGAGAAGACTTCGTCCTCGTTGTGGATACTGCGGTCCAGGTCCGCGCCCTGAAAGGCCGGGCGGTCGATCTTGCGAGACGACGGTTCGATCAGCAGCCCGCCCACGTTCCGCGTGGCAAACGCAAGGTCGAGGTTGCTTACCAGAAGGCGTCGGCCGTCCTCGACCATCATCGGCGTGTACACCATCGACGGCCGCCAGCCCAGCCGCTCGTCGACGGCGTACGACTGGAGGGGGCGTGCCAGCGGGCTGGCCCGTTCGCCGCCCGTCTCGCGGACCCAGGTCTGCTCCAGCGTCTTGCCCCGGTCCCCCCTCTGAAGGTACGGGTTGAAGGGGCTAATCAGGTCGGCAAACACCAGGCGCCCCGCGACCGCGTCGAGCTGATCGTCGGCCATCTGCTCGACGAGGGCATGGGACGTCACCCCGTGGAGCATCGCAAAGTCGGCGCCCTCCCCGCGGAGGATGCGAGCGGTGGGAGGCGCGAGCGACGTGGCGTAGTAGGAGCCGCCGACCATGCCGCCGGAGGCCCCCGTGATCAGCCGAACGTGATACGGAAAATCGGCCCCCAGGGTCTGCTCCAGTTTCGCGAGCACGACCGACGTCCAGACCGAGGCCCGGATGCCGCCGCCGCTCACGGTGACGATCACGAGCTTCGGCTTCGTCTCGGTCCAGAGGCCGCCAACGAGCTGCTTCCAGGCAAGGAGCACCTCGGTGTTGTTCAACGGTTGGAGGGCCTGCCACTCGCCCACCAAGGGCTCGCGGCCGCCATCGCGGCCCGCGTACGGTTCCTTCGCGGAACCGGCGACGCGGATGACTGTGGTCCAGCAGTGACCCGGCGGTAGCCGGTCGTTGTCGCGACGCGGGGTGGCCGGCGACGCAACGTTCCGGACCTCAAAGATGCCGCTACCGCGGACATCGATCCCCCGCGCCTCATGGGCCTGCCCGTTCCAAAAGAGAATGAGCCGGTCGCCCGGGCGAACGCGCCCGGCGTTATAGAGGGCGACCTCGAACTCCTTCTGCCGGTCCGCCGCCATGGCGACGTCCCGGTCGAGGCTGGCGAAGACGCCTCGGTCGTGCGCGGGGCGAAGGGTGAACGCCAGGCCGCCGGCCGCTGGCCGTGCTCCCGCGGCCGGCAGGGCGCGGCCCGGAGTTTCGCGCGCGGCGCGCGACAGGTTCTCGCGAGTCGGCCAGTAGGAGGCGAAGTCCGGGAAGCGCCCGGCCGCGCCCGCTTCGGTTGCCAGATACACGCCGACCGGGACCGGTGACTCGCCGCGTTCATCCTCGAGCACGAGACAGTCGCCCGGCCGCGTGGCGGGTGCCGTGATCGTCTCCGGGCCGGATCCGCCCGTCGCGCGGTCCGGTTCGAATCCTCGCGCGACTCGCAACGTGTCGAGGTGGCATCGTTCCAACCAGCCCCCCATGATCGCCAACTGCGCTTCGTCAAGGGCCTCCGCGCCCGGAGGGGTCGCAAACTCAACCTCGTAGGTGTCGAGGTGCGCGCTATGCTGCACCGACGTGACGCGGCCGCTCCATGACATCGCGATGAGCACGTACTGTGCGTCGGCCGCTCGAAACGAGGGCGCCAGCCCCCGCAGGCGCAGCCCCAGGCGATCGCCCGGCCCCGCGATCGGCTCGTACGGCGTCTCGTCGGGCCTTTGGCCAGCGACCGTACGAGGCTGTACCGGCCCGACGGGCGACAGGCGATGCTGCGGCCCTCGGATGATCCCATCGCGGATCATCTGAAGCGTCTCGTAGCGGAACCATCGGTAGATCTTCCGGAAGAACGGCTCTTCGGCCAGCACGATGCAGTCGTTCCCTTGCACCTGGGTCGTGAACCACTCTTCGGCGTTCAGGGTCATCTCGTCCCCCGCCTCCGCGCGGAGCCGGCCGCGCGGGTCCTCGACGAGGAGCGTCAGGACGTTCCCGCCCGCGGTCTGAGGGTGCTGGCCGAGCAGTCGGAAATAGGCGGTCGCCAGGCGCTGGCTTGGTCCCTGCTTCTCGATGCGATCGAAGTCGCCAGTCACGCCGCGGTTGCGCAGACGCACGGTGGACGGGGTCGTCTCGCGGAAGTAATCGCGTGTGTCGAGATAGACCGGTAATGCGTAATAGGATTCCATGTGAGGAAACGTCGCCTTGAACTGGTTGGGGGCGACAAACCAGGCGTTGCCGTTCATTACGACGAGGGCCGCGGTGACTCCCAGCGCGGCCATCACGCTTCCCTTCGGACGCAGGAAGGCGACGACCGTGTAGGCTGCCGCCACGAGCGCGACCATACAGGCGACGGAGCCCGCGGCGGGCATGGCCGACTGCCAACGCTCGTCGAGTGTGTTATAGGGGATCGCGAACACGACAAACCCGAGCAGCAGTGTCAACGGATAGAGCAAGGCCGGGCGCCTGCGCGCCACGCCCCTGAGCGACCAGGCACCCAGGACGAGCACCGCGGCGCCGAGCCAAAGTGCGGCCAGCACGGAGAAGCCGCGCCCAAGCCAGGCGCCGAGCAGCGAACCGAACGTTACCGCCAACAGGACCGCCGTAACGACCGGTCGGCAGCGCGGCCCAGTCCGACCGAAGCGGGCTTCCTTGGGGACGACGGCAGCCAGACAGGCGAACACCGCGGAGGGGGCCAACACGGCGACAACAAGCGCGCCGGCGCCCGCGAGATAGAGGAGGACGAGCAGCACCAGGACTGAAACCGCCCCGGCCCGCTGCGCTGCACTCGCGCCCCCGCCTCGGGCATCCCCCAGGGTGGCCAGCCGGAAAGCAGCCACCCAGCAGATGAGGAAGGCCCCGAGGAAGGTCAGGCCCCACACGCCCTCGTGCAACACCCCCGCCCACGCCCTGGGAGAGAATCCCGTTCCCGCAACGACGAGTGCGGCGAGCAGCGCGAGCCCAGCGACGATCAGCCGCGCCGCGCGGCGTTCTGGCGACGCTCCGAAGAGACGCGCCGCGGTCGCCCCCGCCATGGCCCGGATGCGCGGCCGGAGCCACCGTGATGCGTCCGCATGCCAACGTCTTACCATGATCTGATAAAGCGCCATGATCGCCGCCGCCGCGGCCGCCTCCGCCAGCAGGACCCCGGCCGGACCCCAGGGAATGCTCTGCCAGCGCCCCGGTGTCGCCCGCGTTGGGCCGGCATCCGAGGGGGTCGCGATGTAGGTCTGCTCCGGCCGGTCGATCCATCGGCTCGTCAGGCCGTCGGGCAGGAGCACGTTGACGACGAAGTGGATCACGAAAAACACGAAGAGAAACGACATCCACGACCATACGTGACCGCGTGCCCGAGACGTCGGCTCGCCCCCCTCGCCGTGCCTCCCCGCTCGACGCTCCTCGGCATCACTCTCGCCATCGCGGGCGCTCGCCGTTTGCTGCGCGTCGCCGATTCGTGCGCGGAGGGATCGCAAGAAACGATCCTCGAACGGTTCCCACGCGGCCGAGCGGGCGGCCCATTGGGTCGTCCGACATGCCAGGATGATCCCAAGCCAGTAGCCCAGGATCACTCCGGCCAACCAGGGCAGACGCTCAATGAAAGCCTGGATGTCGCGGTTGAACAGGGGGATCACGACCGCGGGCACCACTCCGGTCAGGAGGACCAGCATGAAGCCTTTGATGAGCAGGATCGCCGGCGAGACGAGCAAGCGGAACGGCTCTCCGCACAACATCTCCGCGAGCTCTGCCGGGAGAGGACCGGGACCCGCGGCGCTGCGCGCCCCAGCCGCCGCACTGTGGTGAATCGAGCGGTGGATGGCTTCGATGTCGGCCGGCTCGAACCGCTCCAGAAAGCCGTTGCGCAGCACGCGCTGCACCGGGTAGGCCGGAGGCATGACCTCGTTCAAGTCGCGCAGAATCCGAACCAGCGTCTTAAGAGAGTTGTTCCACCAGCGGCCCGGCGAATCGAGCACGGAGTAGTGGAGGATGAGCGCCGCGAACAACAGCATGACCGCAGCGCCAGCGAGCACCTGAGTCAGCGGATCCTCGTCGAGGAAAAGCCCTTGCATACCGAAATCCCCGCCAGCCAGGCCCCAGACGACGAGGATCAAAAGGCCCATCAGGACGAAATGGAACGGATAGCGAATTCCCCAGAGGACGAAGTCGCGAACCGGTCGGATGTTGCGGAAACGGAGGTTCCAGAGAAGGAGGACAAGACCCACGCAAAGGAGTGTCCGGCAGATGTCCATCGTGATCGATTCCTCGCGGTTCGTATTCCAAAGCGACGCAGGGCGTCGGATTGCTTTCAAACGTTCCGAGGTCTCAGGTCCAGATTCGGCGGGCACGGAGTCTTGCTTGATGACGAGATACGCTTGGCTCCAGGACTGAGAACTGCATCGTCCTCCGAAAAACCTTGGGTTTCGTTCGGAAGAAGTCGCCCGGTGATCGCGCGTCGCTCGGGCGGCTCCCGTGGATCAGTCCTCACCGGCGAGCGTTCGACTCACGCTGCGCAAAAAAAGCCCCCGCGGTGCAGTGAGTGCACGCAGGGGCTGTCGCAGCCGATCGAGACAGAGGGCCCACCTAGAGCCGTGTTCAATAACAAAACATATCGGCCATCGCTCGGGTTGTCAACGACCGGCGGCAGGCTCGTGCTTGCTTGTGGAGTGCGGCTGAGCCCGTTTCGTTGCTGGCAAGCTGCTTCCAAGTCATCGAGCGCGTTTTCCGTACGCCTAATGCGTCGTCCATACGCAATTTGCGTAAGACTCAAGTACGCCGCAGGAAGCCCTGCTGAGAACGAGGGCCCGACCGCCCTCTAGCCCTGGGCCGCCCGACCCGGTAGCCTGATCGGCGCGGTTTTTTCGATGAAGTCTTCGTGGCCGAGGGAGGGGGGTGTGTCGTGCGCTGGGTGACGGTTGAGACTGAGTTCGGCCCGAGGGCGTGTGGGGTCTGGCAGGGGGAATACGTGGACGTCAATTCGGCGGACCCCGAGCTGCCGTCGAGCGTCCGTGAACTTTTGGCCCTGGGCAGCGAGGCGCAGCACCGTGCGTGGACGGCGATGCCGCGGGGGTTTGTGCGGCACGACCCGGCGAACGTCCGGTTGTTGGCCCCAGTCCCCGACCCGCGAAAGATCGTCTGCCTGGGCCTGAACTACCGCGACCACGCGATCGAAACGGGCGCGCCGATCCCGCCGGAGCCGGTCCTGTTCAACAAGTTCCCGACCACCTTGATCGGTCATGAAGGGCAGATCGTGCTGCCCGAGGTGAGCCAGGAGGTCGACTACGAGGCCGAGCTCGTGGCCGTGATCGGTCGCGGGGGCAAGCACATTCCACGCGCGCGGGCGATGGAATACGTGGCCGGGTACGCCGTCGGCCACGACGTCTCAGCGCGCGACTGGCAACTGAACAAGCCGGGCAAGCAGTGGCTGGCCGGCAAGACGTTCGATACGTTCGCGCCGGTGGGCCCGATGCTGGTTTCGGCAAGCGAGGTTCCCGACCCCCACAACCTCGGCATCCGGCTCCGCTTGAACGGCGAGACGATGCAGGACTCGAACACCAACCAGCTCATCTTCCGGCTGGACGAGGTGATCGCGTACATCTCGCAGATCTTCACGCTGGAGCCCGGCGACCTGATCTTTACCGGCACGCCTCCGGGCGTCGGGATGGCCCACAAGCCGCCGGTGTGGCTCAAGCCGGGCGACGTGGTCGAAGTTGAGATCGACGGCCTGGGAACGCTGCGCAACACGTGCGTCCGGCACGGGGCGTAGAACGCAACCCCCGACCGTCGCAAGACCGTATCCCTGTAGGGCCGGCCGTTGCCGGCCGAATTGCGGCCGGCAATAGCCGGCCCTACTTGGAGGGTCCTCGGAACCCGTGATCACGACGTCGTTCAGCAACGGGCGGAGAAGACAAGGGGTCCGACGCACGCGGCTGCGTCTTTCGGCTGCCTTGATGTGGCTACTCCTCCTCTCGGCGGGAGCAACCGCGCGCGCCCAAACGCTGGAAACCGCCCTCGCCGCCGAATCGCCGCAGGGCCTGGCACGTGCAGCGCGGGACGTCGGCGACCCGCGCCACGGAGCGCTGCTGTTCCATCAGGCCCAGCTCGCCTGCGCACGGTGTCATTCCGTGGCCGAGAATGCCCCGGAGACGCTTCTCGGACCCAACCTCGCCAAGCTCGGGAAAGACGCGGACGACGCCTCGCTCGTCGAGTCCATCCTCTCTCCCTCGAAGGTGATCCGCCAAGGGTATGAGTCGACGACGCTTGTAACCCAGGATGGAAAAACGGTCACGGGACGGGTCGTTGAAGAGGGGGCCGACCAGATCAGCCTGCGCGACGCGTCGGCCGGGGGCCAAACCGTCACCCTGGCAAAAGCGGCGATCGAGGACCGCAAGATCGACCGCGTCTCCCTGATGCCGGCCGGGCAGGTGAACCAGCTCCCCTCACGGCAGGACTTCCTCGACCTGGTCCGCTACCTGATCGAGATCCGCGACGGCGGCCCCGCGCGTGCCGCCGCGCTCCAGCCCGACCCCGCGCAGCTCGCCCTGGTCCTGCCCGAGTACGAGGCCCACGTCGATCACGCCGGCCTGATCGCGCAGCTCGACCGCAAGAGCCTCGAACGGGGCGAGGCGATCTACACTCTCTCGTGTGCCAACTGCCACGGCACGCGCGCGCAAATTGGCTCGCTGCCGACCTCGCTCCGGTTTGCCTGGGGCCGGTTCAAGAACGGCAGCGACCCGTTTGCGATGTACCAGACGATCACGCGAGGGTTCGGCATGATGGCCCCCCAGACGTGGCTCGTCCCGCGCCAAAAGTACGACGTGATCCACTACATCCGCGAAACGTACCTGAAGCCGCACAACCCCACGCAGTACGCCGCCGCGGATCCGGCCTACCTCGCCCGGCTGCCCCGAGGGGACACGGCCGGACCCGAGCCGAAGCTGATCGAGCCCTGGGTCACGATGGATTACGGCCCGAGCCTGATCAACTCGTATGAAGTCGGGACGGACGGGACGAACTTCGCCTACAAGGGGATCGCCGTCCGCCTCGACCCCGGCCCCGGCGGCGTCGCGCGCGGGCACGCCTGGACGGTCTTCGACCACGACACGCTCCGCGTCGCCGCGAGCTGGACGGGCGACAAGTTCATCGACTGGAACGGTATCGCGTTCAACGGCCGGCACCAGGTGCACCCCCGGGTCGTCGGCGACGTGGTCCTGGCCAACCCGTCGGGGCCCGGTTGGGCCAATCCCGAAACGGGGCGGTTCGACGACGACCAGCGCGTGCGCGGACGCGACGGCCGGGCGTACGGCCCCCTGCCCCGTGCCTGGGCACACTACCGGGGGCTGTACCACCACGGATCGCAGGAGGTGATCGCGTACCGGGTCGGCACGACCGATGTTCTGGAGGCGTTGGGGCTCACCGCGAACGGCTCCGCCCCGCTGTTCACGCGCACGTTCAACCTCGGTCCCAGAGCGCGCGACCTGGTCCTCCAGGTGGCCCGTCATCCCTCCGGATCGGCGCGCTTGCGGGCGCTTGACGCCGGCGAGCGAACGTCGTCGCCCGTTGTTTTGCTGGAGCCCGGAGACGAGCCGCCTGCGCTGGCGTTCGACGGCAAGACGAGCGTCGACGTCGCGCGTCCCGAGGCGTTCGACCTGACGCATTCGGACTTCACGATCGCCGCGAAGGTCAGCACCCGTCTAGGCGGGACGATCTTCGCCAAGCTCCCCGCCGGACCGGAGTGGGCGCCGGACGGGAAGGCGCTCTTCGTCCGCGAGGGCCGCCTCTGTTTCGACATCGGCTGGGTGGGCGTCGTGCAGTCGCGGCAGCGAGTCGACGACGGGCGCTGGCATGACGTCGCGGCGACGTGGGACGCGCGCTCGGGCACGCTGCGCCTGTTCGTCGACGGCCGCCTCGACGGTCAGGGCGTGCTGCGGCCGGAGGGGGAGGAGGCGGCGCAGATCGTCCGCCTCGGCTACGCGGCCCCCGACTTCCCGGCGCCCCAGTCTTACTTCGACGGAAAGCTCGACGACGTCCGGTTCTACCACCGCGCGCTCGCCGGCGGGCAGGTCGATGCCGCCGCGGAAGGGTTGGTCGCCCACTGGCAATTCGCGGAAGGCCGGGGCGATCGCATCGCCGACCGCACCGGACAGGGCCACGACGGCTCGGCGCGGAGCGGGTCGGGAACGCCGGGGCTAACCGGCACGCTCGTGGCCGGGCTCGCCCCCCCGTTCGCGGGGAGCCAGTGGCTCGCGCAGGGCGACGGGAATCTGCGGCTGCGCATTCCCGCCGGCGCGGCCCCACTCCGGTTCACGCTCTGGATGGGCCGGGCGGACACCGCACAACGGGCCGAGGGCATCGCCCGTGCGGTCCGGCTCGACGACCCTGCCCGCGACCTCGCGCCGCTGACGCGCGGTGGTCCTCCGCGCTGGCCGCAGCCGCTCACCACCGAGGTTACAGCGGGGCGGGACGCAGGTCCGTTCGCGGTCGACTCGCTCACGCCTCCGGAGGCCAACCCCTGGCTCGCCCAGGTGCGCTTGACCGGCTTCGACTTCGAGCCCGGCGGCGACCGTGCAGCGGTCTCGTCCTGGGACGGCGACGTCTGGCTCGTCTCGGGCCTGAACGGCCTTCCCACCGGCGACGGTTCCACCCCGAGACCCGCGCGCCTGACCTGGCAGCGCATCGCTTCCGGGTTGTTTCAGCCCTTGGGCGTCAAGATCGTAGGCAGACGGATCCACGTCATCTGCCGCGACCAGCTCGCCATTCTGCACGACCTGAACGGCGACGGCGCGATCGACTTCGTAGAGAACCTGAACAACGACCATCAGGTCACCGAGCACTTCCACGAATTCGCCATGGGCCTGCAAACCGACGACGCGGGGAACTTCTACTACGCCAAGTCCGCCCGCCACGCGCTGCCGGCGGTCGTCCCGCACCACGGCACGTTGCTCCGCGTCAGCAAGGACGGCACGCGGACCGACATCATCGCCCAGGGGTTCCGCGCGGCGAACGGGGTCTGCCTCAACCCCGACGGCACTTTCTACGTCACCGACCAGCAGGGGCACTGGACCCCCGAGAACCGGATCAACCTCGTGAAGCCCGGCGGTTTTTACGGCAACATGTTCGGCTATCACGACGTGACCGACACCGCCGACGCCGCGATGGAAAAGCCGCTCGCCTGGATCTCGGCCAAGATGGACCGCTCGCCGGGCGAGCTGCTCTGGGTCGACAGCCCGCGCTGGCAGGGGCTCCGAGGGGAGTTGCTCAACCTCTCGTACGGACAGGGGAAGGTCTTCCTCGTCCTGCGCGAAACCGTCGATGGCCAGGTCCAGGGGGGGATGACCCCGCTGCCGATCCCGGCCTTGCCGACGGGCATCATGCGCGGGCGCTTCCACCCGGTCGACGGCCAACTCTACGCCTGCGGCATGTACGCCTGGGCCGGCGATGCGCGGCATCCCGGCGGCTTCTATCGCATCCGCACGACCGGCAAGCCGCTCGACTTGCCGATTGCCCTGCACGCCCTCAAGGAGGGTCTGCAGCTCACCTTCACCGACCGCCTCGACCCGAAGACAGCGATCGACGTACGGCGTTACGCGGTCAAGACCTGGTCCCTCAGGCGCACGAGCGACTACGGCTCACCGCACGAGAACGAGCGGCCGTCCCAGATTACAGGCGTTCGGCTCGCGGACGACGGCCGCAGCGTGTTTCTGGCCATCCCCGAGATCCAGCCCGCGTGGTGCATGGAGATCACCTACGCGCTGAAGGATGCCGCCACCGGTGAGGACCTTCGCGGGGTCATCCACAACACGATCCACAAGCTCGCGCCGTGACCGTATTCTCGTAGGGTGCATGAAATGCACCCTACGGGTTAATCCTCGCCCGGGTCCGTTTCCTCGAACGACCGGCGCATGCGGCGGAGGTGGACTTCCGCATCGTCGCCTTCCAGGTCGGACCACTGGCCGAAGACCAGGACCGTGCGCCTGGAGGTGCGGAAGCAGCGGATCGTGCAGGCGTTGGTCATGTCGAGGCTGATGAACTCAACGTCGTGCCCGACCGCCCGGTGGCCGTCGATCGTTTCGAGGGCGGGGGCGGCGTCGAGCTGCTCGTACTCGGCGCGCAGGGCCTCGAGCGCTTCGTCCGCGACCTCGGCGGGCGCTGGGCAATCCTCATCGGTCCGCACCAGGGCGAAGGCCAGGCCGGTCGGCGCCTGAAGCGAAATCGTGGTCACCGGGCCGTCGTCGGTCATCTCGAGCTCCCAGTCCTCGGGATACTCGAACCGGATGCCCCCTTCGTCGTAGATCCCCAACATCGCCCGTGCCTCCCGCGGACACGGCCCCCCGCGCCGTGCCTTTTTTTGTTCCGAGGCATGATTGTACCACCCTCCGGCCCGGCTTGGAACTGGACGAGCCGGGGTGGTACATTGGCGTGCTAAGGAACGACTTAGACTCAAGCCTCCGCGAGTCCCTTCGGCCATGCGAGTTCTGTCGGGCATCCAACCTTCGGGCGCGCTCCACATCGGCAACTACTTCGGCGCAATCCGGCAGTACGTCGCCCTCCAGCAGGGAAACGACGCGTTCTACTTCGTCGCCAACTATCATGCGCTGACCAGCGTCCGCAACGCGGAGCAGCTCCGCCGTTACGTGTTCGACGTGCTGGTCGACCTGCTGTCGCTCGGGATCGACCCCGAGCACGCGACCTTGTTCGTCCAGTCGGACGTGCCCGAGACGACCGAGTTGGCCTGGCTCCTGACGAGCGTCACCCCCATGGGGTGGCTGGAGAAGGCGGTCAGCTACAAAGACAAGGTGCAGCAAGGGTTGCCCGCCGAGCACGGCCTGTTCGCCTACCCCGTCCTCCAGGCGGCCGACATCCTGCTTTACGACGCCGACGTCGTGCCGGTCGGACAGGACCAGAAGCAGCACCTGGAAATCACCCGCGACGTCGCCGAGCGGTTCAACCACATCTACGGCAAGGGCGAAGAGGTCTTCCGGCTCCCCAAGCCCTATATTCTCGACCATGTCGCCGTCGTCCCCGGCGTCGACGGCCGCAAGATGTCCAAGAGCTATCAGAACACCATCGAGATCTTCGACGACCCGGCGACGATCCGTAAGAAGTGCAAGAAGATCGTCACTGACAGCACGCCCGTGGAAGCGCCCAAGAACCCGGAGACCTGCTCGCTCTTCAGCCTGTTCAAGCTCTTTGCCCCGGCCGACGAGCTGGCCGACGTCGAACGGCGCTACCGAGAGGGGGGCATCGGCTACGGCGAGATGAAAACCCGGCTCGCCGAAGGGATCATCCTGCACTTCGCCGGCGCACGGGAACGCCGGGCCGAGTGGGTCGCGCACCCGGCGCGCGTGGCGGAAGTGAGGGCCGCAGCGGCAGAACGGGCAAGACGAGCCGCCAGGGCAGTTCTTGACAGGGCCCGAGCGGCAAGCGGGGTCGACTGAACCGCCGAGGCACAGAGAAATTCGGGACTAATCGCCAAGACGCCAAGAACGCCAGGGTAAAAAGAGAGGATTGAGAGAGACCAAGAAAAGGAAGGGGAGAAGGAAGAATAGAAAATAGGAAATGACTGAGCAAGTCGACAACGTCTTCGACGAGCAACTGTATCCGGTGAGTCAAGCGGGGTTGACCATCCAGCCGATCACGCTTATCGTGCGGCGATGCTTGCAGTTCACGTCGGCTGGTGATCTCAGGGATCGTCTCACCCGCGGCCGGGCTTTCGCTCGGGGCTGTCGGGTCCGAAGGTTGCCCCAGGGAAGGGGGATCACGCTTCATGCGGCGCCGGGCCGTCATTGCCGGAACCCTCGCCGCGCTGCTCACGCCGGCCCTATCCGGCTGCGCCGCGTTCCGTTTCCACCATGAACGGAACGAATCGCTCCCCGGCCAAAACTCCCAGTGCCAGCAACTGAGCCAGAGTGCACAGGCTGCGATCGACAGGCGCGACTATGAGGCGGCACGAGGCGAGTTACAGGCGCTCGTGACGCAGTCGCCGCGTTCGGCCGAGGCGTACCAGCGGCTGGGGCGCGTACTTCAGCTCGAGGGGCGGCGCGCCGAGGCGGAGGCGGCGTACCGCCACGCGCTCGCGCTCGACCCCGATTACGTCGCCGCGCTGACCGGCCTGGGCGAGATCGAAGCCGAGACCGGCCGGGCGGTCGACGCGCTCGAACGGTTCGACGCCGCGATCGAGATCGACCCTCGCGACGCCGAAGCGCATTTCGCGCAGGGAAAAGTGCTGGACTCGCTCGGCCGGACCGACGAGGCGCTCGCCGCCTACTTCCGCGCCCTCGCCGTCGACCCCAACGCCGCGGCGGTCCTGTTGCGGGTCGCGATCATCCAGCTCGCCCACCATCAGCCCGACCAGGCGCTCGTGCGGCTCGACCACGTCCTGGAGCTCGTACCCGACGACCCCGAAGCACACCACCAGCGAGGGCGTGCGCACGTGGCCCTCAACCACCCTGCCCTGGCACTGGCCGACCTGCAAATTGCCGCCAAGCATTTGCCCGGCCGCGCGGACGTACTCTATCACCTCGCGCTCGCCTACCAGGCCGACCACAAGCCCAAGCCCGCCCTCGACGCGGCCGAGCGCGCATTGCGGATCGCGCCCGACTATGCGGATGCGCGCACGTTGTCCGCGCAATTGCGGCGGTGAGCCGGTCAGCCGGCTCCCCACCCGCGATGTGACTCGTCGAGAAAGACCGCGATCCGAGCGAGCAGCTCGTCTCCGCCGACGTCGACCACGTTGATGTGCCCTGCCCCGGGTACGTCGACGAGGGTGGCGGGACCCGGCAGCGCCTCGGCCAGGCGCTGGGCCTCCGCCAGGGGCACGAGGGTGTCGATCGCGCCATGCACGACGAGCGCCCGCGCGCTAATGCGCGGGGCGATATCGATCGGCCGGGGGCGCGTCAGCGAAACTCCGGCGAGGCGCTCCGCACGGTGCGCGATCAGCGAGGCGAACAACCGGGACAGCGGGATGTGGAACCGGCGCAGGACGGTCGCGATGGCGGCTTCGAGGTCTACGTAGGGCGCTTCGAGAACGACGGTCGCGATGCGAGGGTCGTCGGCCGCGGCGCGCATGACGACGGCCGCCCCCATCGAGCGACCCCACGCGGCCACGCAAGACGAGGGGCCGAGCCGGCCGGCCAGGGCGTCGATCCACGAGCGCACGTCGCCCGCCTCGCGCCCGCCGAAGGTGGTGTGGACGCCACCACTCCTACCGTGCCCGCGCGAGTCGAGTGACGCCACGTTCCAGCCCCGACGGTTCAGGGCCTCGATCCGCCCGCGGAGCGAGGTTGGCTCGGCGAACCCGTGCAGGAGCAGCACCGTCCCCTGCGCCGCGGTCGCGGCCGGGTGCCAGAGCCCTGCCAGCCGGACGCCGTCGGCCGCCAGCGCCTCGATCGGCTCGCCCGGCCCTTCGTCCTCGTCGTGGCTTCCGAGCTTGCGCCTCGGCAGGACCAACGTCCACGCGCCCCATTCCACGACCAGGAGCGCCCCACAGGCCGCCAGCCCGATCAAGAATCCCAACACGCCGACCAAGGCGCGCGGCCAGGTCAAGCCAAACGTAGCGACCGACATGTTCGCGAGAACCGGCATCGCAGCCCCGTGAGATCGTCTTTCATCCAGATAGCCCTGCGCCAGCAATCTCTCCTTCGTCCAGGAGAGCCGGACGGCGCCCCGTTCCCACGTACGCAGCAGACGGGTATCGCGCCCGACCGCGTCCGCCAGCGCGTCCTTGCTCCCCGAAGGGGGGGGCCGCTGGCTCACCACGACCTGCGCGGGGCGCGCCCAGGCGTAGAGCCCCTCGGGGTTCGCCGACCGGCCCCCGTGGTGCGGCGACAGGAGCACGTCGATCGGTGGACCCGGCCGCTCCTCCAGCGCGGGGAGGCCCTCGCGCTCCAGGTCGCCCGTGAGCAGGGCGTGCCGCCCGTGCGCCTCGAGGTCGAGCACGACGCTCCGCGCGTTGTCCGACGCCGCCGGCAGCCAGCGCGCATCCGGGTGGCGGACGCTGAATCTTGCCTCACCCCACTCCCAGCGGTCGCCCGCCGCGATCGGCCGGACGGCGATCCCGCGCGCCTTCACCTGCCCGAGCAACTGCTCGGCCCCCGGGTTCTTCGCCCCGCCGAACCCAGGCGCAACCCGCACCGCGCCGATCGCGAACCGCTCGAGCACGTCGGGCAAGCCGTTGTAGTGGTCGGAATCGGCATGCGAGAGGATCACCTCGTCAAGCCGGTTGATCCCCCGGGCCCAAAGGGCCGGCGCAACGATGCGGCGGCCCACGCTCGGCTCACCCATCTTCCCGCAGTCGTACAAGAGCGTGTGGCCGTCTCCCGTCTGCACGACGACCGCCAGACCGTGCCCGACCGCCAGCACCTCGGCCTCGAGCGAGGCGCCGGCACGCGGCGGCAGCAACGACAGTGCCAGTCCTGAGGCCACCCAGCCCCCGAACAGGCACCAAAGGCCGCGCCAGTGCGCCCAGCGCCCGACCCAGGCCGCCGTCGCCAGCCCGAGCAGGCCGTAGAACACCAGGGTCCACCCCCACGGCGGCCCTGCGACGAACCAGTGTCCCCATGTCTGTTCCGCCCCCCAACGCACGACGCTCTCGGTCCACGACAGCAAGCACGAACAGACCCAGGCGCACGGTGCCCCCAGCGGCTCCGAAACGGCCGAAAGCCCCAGTGACAGACCCGCCGCCAACAGCGCGAGCGACGTGACCGGGATGAGCGGGATGTTCAAGAGGATGCCGATCGGCGAGGCCACGTGGAACCGCAGCGCCACGAGCGGTAGGGCGGCCAGCCAGACGATTATCGATATGCTCACTCCTTCATAGAGCCAAGCCTGGGCTCCGCGGATCGTCGTGCGCCAGCGCGGCTCGAGCCGGCGCTCCAGCGCGTCGAGGGGGTTGTCTGGGTCGCGCTGGGTCACAGCCTGGAGGCTATATTCGAAGAGCCCCTGCGACGGCCTGGCGCACCAGAAGATGGCCGCGATCGCCAGGAACGAGAGTTGCCCGCCGACATCGAAGAGGTGTGCGGGGTTGAGCAGCAACGTGATGAGCGCGGCGACCGCCAGGACGTTGGCGGGGCGGACATTGCGATTGAGAAACCCCGCGGCGCAGACGGTGCACGTCATCGCGGCCGAGCGCGTGACCGAGGGCATGAGGCCGACGAGCAACGCGTAGCCGATTGTCGCCAGCGCAACGGACGCGAACGCGGCGCGGCGGCTCAGGCCGAGCACCCGAAAGACAAGCAACAAACCACCCGCGAGTACCTGGAGGTGCAGGCCCGAGATCGCCAGCAGGTGCGTGGTCCCGGTGCGCCCGAACGCGTCGTTGACGTCCGGGTCCACCCCCTCGCGCCGGCCCAGCAGCAGGGCCGCCGCCAGGGGTGCGGATTTCGGGTCGAGCCCCGCGGCGAGCCGTCTTTGGCTCCACGAGCGGAGCCGGCCCAACCCGAGCAACCAAAAGTGGTTGCTCTCCTGGCCGCTCCGCCAGACGCCCTCCGGGTCGCCCACCGTCAGGCGCAGGCGGACCCCCTGCGCCCGCAAGTAGGCGCGATAGTCGAACTCGCCCGGATTGAGCGGCCCGGGGATGCGCTCGAGCGTGCCCGCGCTCTCGACCGTGTCGCCCGCGACCAGGTCCGTCCGGTCGCCTCCCACGACCGCCTGCACGCGTCCCGACGCCGGGTACCAGCGCGAGCCGTCATTTAGGCCCGAGATATCGAGCAAGGCCCGCGTTGCCCCCGATTCGCGCGGGCCATGACCCGGCCGAAAGCCGAGCACTTCCGCCAGTTGGCCCCGCACCCAAGCCGGCCGGGGCTTGTCCCAGGATTGCAGCGCCAGGTCGGCGGGAGCCTGGTCCGACCATTGGTAGTGGTGCCACCCGCCGCCGAGCGCCAGGAACGCGATGACGATGGGTACCACCCCCGCGCGGGGCCAACGCACCCCAATCAAGCCGCCCGCCACGGCCGCCGCCAGCACGATCGCGCCCCAACCGGCGGTGTCGCACGGACCGGCGTACCGGTCGATCACGATGCCCGCGCTTGCCGCCAGGGCCAAAGGGAGCAACGGCGCGACGCGGACCTTCGGGCGCTTGTCGGTCTCATGGCTCATGCGTCGCGGCTCGTGAACCTTCCCGGCGTGCATACCTCTCTTGCCCGCTCAGAGTAGCACACGGGATTTCTGAAGAGTAGTCGCCCTGAGACGGGTATTCTGAGAGCTGAGCCGCATTGATGTCGGGTGCATGAAATGCACCGGTGCATTTCGTGCACCCTACAGAACAACGATGTGCGATGGGCACGCCCCGCCGTACGAGGAGCCATGAAGACAATCCTCCAAACCCGGCGTCTCGTCCTGCGCGAGATGGCCATGACTGACCTCGAGTTCGTGGCCGAGCAGCTTGCGGACCCCGACGTCATGCGCTACTGGCCGCGGCCCCACACGCGCGAGGAAGCCGAGGCCTGGGTGCGCCGGCAGCAGGAGCGCTACGCCCGCGATGGCTTCGGGTACTGGCTCGCGCTTGACGGGGCGACGAGACACCCCATCGGCCAGGTCGGCCTGCTTGCCCATGAGGTCGACGGCCGCGCTGAGGTCGACCTCGGCTGGATCATCCACCGCCCCTTCTGGCGGCTCGGTTATGCCACCGAGGGGGGAGCCGCCTGCCGCGACCTCGCCTTCCGAACGCTCGACGTGCCCCGCGTGATCGCTCTGGTCCGCCCCGAAAACGTCCCCTCGCAGGGCGTGGCGCGAAAGCTGGGAATGAGACCGGTGTCCCGCACCGTTTTCGCGGGCTTGGACCACTGGGTGTTCGAGCAGACGCGAGAGGATGCGCTTTTGTAATCGGCCGGCCGGAGCCGTGTTCGATGACGCAAGAACGCCCGTGGTGCGTGAACTCCCCCTGCCGCCGACGGTACGACAGACGGGGTAGCCGTGAGTTGGATCTACATCATTGGCTCAGAAAGAGGCCGATAGACATCATCCACAGCACCGGTCTCGATGTTATCCTCAATCGCAGAGGCGGAACTCGGCTTGGGCGGTTTGTGGATGGGGGAGGTACGGAAATGGGCGGGATCAACGTCTGGGCCGTCATCGCGGCGGCGCTGTCGAGCTTCGTGCTGGGCGGGTTCTGGTACTCGCCAGCCATGTTCGGTCGCATCTGGAACCGGGAGGCGGGGCGCGGCGACAACATGCAGCACGGACATCCCGCGCTCGTGTTCGGGTTGAGCTTCGTGCTCGCGTTGATCGCGGCCAGCGTGTTCGCGGTCTTCCTCGGCTCGAAGCCCTCGCTGCCGTTTGCCGCCGGGGCCGGCTTCGCGGCCGGGCTGTGCTGGGTCGGGGCCAGCTTCGGAATCAACTACCTGTTCGCGAGCCGCAGCTTCAAACTCTGGCTCATCGACGGCAGCTACCACACGGCGCAGTTCACCCTCTTCGGCATGATCCTCGGCCTCTGGCATTGAGCGACCGTCCGGTCCCGTCAGGCCACACCCTGTTTCGCCGGCGCGGCGCACATGGGGAGACGAAGCGTGAACGTGGTCCCCTGGCCGGTCCGGCTCTCCGCGCGCAAGCGGCCCTTGTGCGACTCGACGATCTCGCGGCAGACGGACAGGCCCAGGCCCGTCCCTCCTTGCCCGAGGTCGTCCGGACCGGTCTTCGTGGTGAAGAAGGGCTCGAAAATGTGCCGCAAGTCGGCCGGGGCGATGCCGACGCCCGTGTCGGCCACCGACAGCTCGGCCATCCGCCCGGTGGCGTCCGGACCGACGCGCAGGCGAACCGTTCCGCCGTTCGGCATCGCCTGCCGCGCGTTGATCAAAAGATTTAAGAGCACTTGTTGAATCTGCGCAGGATTGACCCGGGCGTACGGCTGCCCCTCGACCTGGAACTCCAGGCGCACACGGTGGCGCGACAAGTCTTTCCCGACCAGTAATGTCACTTCGTGGGCCAACCGGATCAGGTCGGTCGGCTCGCGACGGTCGGCACGAGGCCGCGCCAGGCCGAGCACGCCCCCGGTGATCGTCGAGGCGCGTTGCGCACCCTCCAAGATTTTCTCGAAGGCCCGCTGGCGATAGGCGGGGTCGGGGTTGCGCAGGCCGAGCTTGGCATAATTGAGGATCGGCGTGAGCGCATTGTTGAGCTCGTGGCAGATCCCGCCGGCCAGTACACCGAGGCTGCTGACGCGCTGCAGGGCAACGAGCTGCCGGCGCAGGGCCTCGACTTCCTCCCACGTCGGCGCTGGTCTGTCTTGCGCAGTTGAAGCCATCATCGCCCTCGAAATCCGGACGTCCGGTGCACGCCGCGTTCGACCCCTGTTCGTATCGGTCGGACCGGCGTGCGAGGATCAATCGCGATGAGCTTTCCGCGCGGGTGGAAAGCTGTACCAGGCAGGCGATCTTGGAGTGTTAGGGGAAGGCTGAGCGTCGGCGGAAATGGCCGTAGGCTGCGTGGAACGTACCGGCGCATTTCATGGACCCTACGGAGATCCATACTGCTGATGCGTCCCGACTCTCGTTTCGCTCTGGACACCCCGGCCGATTGGCGGTATCGTCCCGCCACACGTCTGAGGCACGTCACCGATCGGATTCCCGAAACTGAGCAGACCCGGCGAGTCAAACGTCTCGGAGCGACGCGCTGCCCTGGTCGAGCAAGGATGCTCGCCGCATGCGCCTGCCCTGATGCCGTCGCCACGTTCTGCGGTCCCATTAGTAGTCGTGGAGGGGAAGGGATGCCTCCCACAACGCCGAGCCCCGTCGCCACCGGATGGTCGCGATTTTCCGGCGTGGTCCTCCCGGCGACCATCGTCGGGGCGATCCTGGTGTTCGTGGTCCCGGTGCCGCCGGGTGTCCTCGACCTGCTCCTTGCGGCCAATATCACGCTCGCCGTGCTCGTGCTCTTGACCACGTTGGCGATCCGCAGTCCGCAGGACTTCAGCGTCTTCCCGACGATCCTGCTGACGACGACGCTCACGCGCTTGGTGCTCAACGTCGCCACGGTGCGCCTGGTACTGACGCGAGGGGGCGAGTACGGACTGGACGCGGCCGGCGGCGTGATCCGCGCCTTCGGCGAGTTCGTCGCCGGCGATCAGGTCATCGTCGGGGCGATCCTCTTCATGATCCTGGTGGTCATCCAGTTCGTCGTCATCACCAGGGGGGCCACGCGCATCAGCGAGGTTGCCGCCCGTTTCATGCTCGACGGCCTCCCCGGACGGCAGATGGCCATCGACGCCGACCTGCACGCCGGATTGATCGACCAGCACGAGGCCCACCGGCGCCGGGAGCTCGTCTACCGCCAGGCCGACTTCTTCGGCGCCATGGACGGTGCGGGGAAGTTCGTGCGGGGCGACGCCGTGGCGGGCATCATCATCACGTTCGTGAACATCATCGCCGGGCTCTACCTCGGCGTCGTGAACTACGGCATGAACGTCGGTGACGCCGTGAACGTCTTCACCAAGCTGACGATCGGCGACGGCCTGGTCAGCCAGGTGCCCGCGTTCCTGATCTCGCTGGCCTCGGGCCTGATCGTGACGCGGTCGTCGTCCGACACCGACCTTGGCCGCGACGTGCTCTCGCAACTGCTCGGCCGGCGCGAGGTGCTGGGCGTTGCGTCGGCCTTCCTCGTGCTGCTCTCGTTCACCGCGCTGCCGAAGGTGCCGCTCCTGACGATCGCCGCCGCCCTGGCGATCGGCGCTTTCGTCTCGGGCAACCGCGCGGCTGGAGTGGTCGAGGCGACGGCAGAGCCCGCCGAGGCGTCCCCTGCCAGCGCCAGCAGCGCGGCGCCGCCCGAACCCGGCGGAGAGCGGATGGAAGACCTGCTGCACGTCGACCCGCTCGAGCTCGAGATCGGCTACCGGCTGATCGCCCTGGCCGAGCCGACGCGCGGCGGCGACCTGCTCGATCGCATTCGAGGCGTGCGGCACCGGGTGGCCCGCGACCTGGGCCTGATCGTGCCGCAAGTGCGCATCCGCGACGAGCTCGGCCTCGGCCCGCACGAATATCGGCTCAAGATCCGCGGCACGGTGGTGGGCCACGGAACCGCCTACGCCGGCCGGCTGCTGGCCGTTCCCCCCGCGGGTCTCTCGGCCCGGCCGGACGGGCGCGACGGCGTCGACCCGGTCACGGGCCAGCCGGCCGTCTGGATCCATGCCGACGGCCGCGAGGTCGCCGAGTTGGCCGGCTGCCGGATCCTAGAGGCGTCGATGGTCGTCGCCGGCCATTTTGGCGAGATCGTCCTGGGCCATGCCGACGAGCTGATGACCCGCGAGCAGGTTGGACGCCTGCTCGATCGCGTCCGGGCCACGTCCCCCACGCTGGTCGAGGAAGTCGTCCCCGCCCTGCTCCGCGCCGGCGAGCTTCAGCGCGTGCTTCAAAACCTGCTCCGCGAGCGCGTGAGCATCCGCGACCTGGAAACGATCCTCGAGACCCTGGCCGTCCACGCGGGGCGGGTCCAGGACGCCGACGCCCTGACCGAGCTCGTGCGCCAGGGCCTGGCCCGCCGGATCACCGAACAGTACCGCGGGGCGGACGGACGGCTGCGGGTCGTCTCCCTCGCGCCCGCGGTCGACGCCCGGCTCGCCGCAGTGGGCCGCCAGGCCGAGACGCGGCCCGACGCCGCGCTCGGACCCGACACATCACGCAACCTGCTGCGGGCGGTGGCTCAGGCCGTCGCCCCCTTGATCGAAGCGGGATATCCGCCGGTCGTGCTCGGCTCGGCCGACGCGCGGCCCGTGCTCAAGGACCTCACCCGCGCTGACCTGCCGCGCCTGGTCGTGCTCAGCCAGCGCGAGATTCCCCGCGATACGCCGGTCGAGTCGCTCGGCAGCGTGGTCGAAGAGGAACCCGAGTCGGTCAGCTCGATCGCGACGACGATGTTGAGTTATTGAGAAGTAATAAGTAAGCTTGCGAAAGGTTAAAGACACTATGACCGCGAGAACCTATCGAGCGGGGACAATGCGTGAGGCCCTGGCGCAGGTGCGCCGGGACCTCGGCGGCGCCGCTGTGATCCTGGGCACTCGCGAGGTGCGCCGGCGGCGCTTTCTCGGCTTGGGGACGCGCGCGCTCATTGAAGTGACGGCCGCCAACGGGCGCGCCGGCGGTGCGGAGCCGGTGGTCACCGCGGCGGTCCCCGTCATGGCCCTAGCCGCGGCGGCCGCGGCGCCGATGGCGTCGCGGGCCTTGCACGCCCAGTTCGGCGATCAACTCAGCCAGTTGCATGCGATGGTCGAGGAGCTGACGAAACAAGGACGCGTCGACCACCTCCTACCGGAGGTCCCGAGCGCGCTGGTGCCGACGTACGCGTCGCTGCTGGAGGCCGAAGTGCCCGAGGTGCTGGCGCGCCGGATCGTGCGCGACGTCGCCGAGCGGCTCGAGCCGGACGACACGCTCCGGCCTGCCGCGGTGCGCGACGTGCTGCGCGAAGTCGTCGAGGCGTGCGTCCCGGTCGCGCCCCCCATCGGCGCGGTTGCGGGAATGCGGAGAGTGATCGCCCTGGTCGGCCCGACGGGGGTCGGCAAGACCACGACGGTCGCCAAGCTCGCGGCGAATTTCAAGCTCGCCCAAGGGTTTCGCCCCGGCCTGGTCACGGTGGACACGTACCGCATCGCGGCGGTCGAGCAGCTCCGCATATACGCCGAGATCATCAATCTGCCGCTGGCGGTCGCCAACGCGCCGGGGGAGATGGAGCGCGCGATCGGGGAGCTGGGCGACGTCGACCTCGTGCTGATCGACACCGCCGGCCGCAGCCCGCGCGACGAGGTCAAGATTCGCGAGCTGGCCGACTTCCTGGCCGCCGCTCAGCCCGACGAGGTCCACCTGGTCCTGAGCGCCGCGGCGGGCGAGCGCAGCCTCCGCGCCGCGGTCGACCGCTTCGCCCGGGTGCGGGCCGACCGCTTGATCTTCACGAAGCTCGACGAGGCCGACGGGCTGGGGGGCATGCTCGCCGTGCTCGGCCAGGCCGACCGGCCCGTGAGCTACCTCACCACGGGGCAGGCCGTGCCCGACGACATCGAGCCGGCCGACCGCAAGCGGCTGGCGCGTTTGATCCTGGGCGATGAGGTGGTGGCATGAATCGCCCGCGCGCCATCGCAAGCGCCTGCGTCGTGCTCAGCCTGCTCTCCGCCGGCTGCGCGACCCTGAGACGACATAACAACAAAGGGTATTTTGCTAAAGATGATCGCAATGACGATTTTAGCAAAACGGAAGCGGCGAAAAACCAGTATCAGGACTTCCAGTACCTCCTGAGCGATTACCCTCGGTCGTCTGCTTATCAATATTCACTCGATCAATCGCCTCAATACTGAGGAGCCGATGTCTGACCAAGCCGACGGACTGAGAGAGCTGGTGCGAGCGCAATCGGGAACGGCGATCCTGGCCGAACCGCCCGAGTGCCCGCGCGAGGCCCCTGCGCACACCCGGTCGCTGGTCTTCACCAGCGGGAAGGGGGGTGTGGGCACGTCGAACCTCGTTCTCAACCTGGCGCTCGCGCTGGGGGAGCACGGCCAGCGGGTCGTGCTGGTCGACGCCGACTTCGGGCTGGCGAACATCGACCTGCTCTGCGGGCTGACGCCCGCCTGCGACCTGGGCGACGTGCTTTCCGGGGACGCCACTCTGGCCGACGCGATCGTCGCAGGCCCGTCCGGCGTCCGGATCGTGCCCGGCGCCCATGGGATGCGGACTCTCGCCGAGGTCTTGTGCGAGGGCCCGGCGCGGCTCGCCGCCGAGTTGTCGGCCCTGGAAGACGAGGCGGACTTCCTGCTGGTCGACGCCGGCTCCGGCCTGAGCCCCGGCATCGCCACTCTTGCGGCCGCGGCCGGCGAGGTGGTGCTCGTCACGACCCCCGAGCCAACATCAGTGGCGGACGCCCACGCCGCGATCCAGCGGCTCCGGCGCCTGCCGGGACCGCCTCGACTACGAGCGGTGGTCAATCAGGCGGCCTCGGCCGATGAAGCGGCCGACGTCCTGGCGCGGCTGAGCGCGTCGAGCCGGCAGTTCCTCGGGACGGTCGTCACCAGCCTCGGGCACGTGCGGGCCGATTCGCACGTGGCACAAGCCGTCCGACTGCGCAGGCCGTTCGTCTCTGCGTATCCGGGCGCGCTCGCCTCGCGGGGCGTGCGTCGCCTGGCCCAGGCACTGATCGACGAGCGACGGCCCCAGAGCCGGCGCCCTGGCTTCTTTCACGCGCTGGCGACCCGGTGGGCGCTGCGCCGGGTCGCGTCTTGAAAGGGTCTGTCCGCGCCGGACCCGTCAAAAATGTAGGGTGGGCAATGCCCACCATGTTTCGGGAATCGTCGTGGGCAATGCCCACCCTGACAAGTAGACAGAACGAGGAGGTCCATCGTGTGACAGACAGGCAACCCCCAGCGCGGTCCGACCGCGCGAAAGACGGGAAAAAAATCCCGTTATAGCGAATACCTCGGCGGTACGGCTCAAGCCGTTTCCACCACTTGTCCGATATGAAGGATTGGGACCGGGTTCCTTGGACCGCGAAGGGTCAGAGGGACGGGGAGAGGCTTCCGTGAAGAAGCTCCCAGGCGCTGCCCGCGGGCGGTGTCTTCGAGCAGGAGGCCGACCCCGGACGCCACCGGAGCCGATGCCGCAACCGGGCCGGACGTTCGCCCCTTGTGCACAGGATGTGCCCCCCTTCCGCGCAGCCGACATGGAGGTCGAGGATGTCGACAAAGCTGGACGTGGACGTGACGGAACTCTGGCGCGAGTTCAAGGAGCACCCCACCACGCCCTTGCGCAACCGACTGGTCGAACGTTACTTGCCCCTGGTCAAATACAACGCCGAGCGGATCTGGCAGCGCCTGCCCGAAGGGGTGGACCTGGACGACCTGATCTCGGCCGGTGTCTTCGGCCTGATGGACGCCATTGACGCCTTCGACCTGGGCCGGGGCGTCAAGTTCGAAACCTACTGCGTCCCCCGCATCCGCGGCGCGATGCTCGACGAGTTGCGGACCATGGACTGGGTCCCCCGCCTCGTCCGGTCGAAAGCCACCAAGATGGAGGAGGCCCGCAAGTCCCTCGAGGCCCAGCACGGCCGCCCTCCCACCGACGCCGAGCTCGCCGAACGACTCGGGTTGCCCCTCGACGAGTACGAGAAGATGGCGATGGACGCCAACGCCGTCGGCCTCATCAGCCTCAACAAAAAGTGGTACGAGACCGACAGCTACAAGGACGTCCGCGAGATCGACATCCTCGAGGACAAGAAAGGGGAAGACCCCACTCGGCGCCTCCAGCGCAAAGACCTCATGCGCATGGTCACGAAAGGCCTCAACCGCAACGAACGCCTCATCATCATTCTCTATTATTATGAAGAACTGACGATGAAGGAGATCGGCGCCACGCTCGACCTGAGCGAGTCGCGGGTCTCGCAGATGCACTCGTCGATCATCCAGCGGCTGCAGTCGCAGCTCTCGTCGCGGCGGCCTGAGTTCGGCACCTGACGCCAGGGCGCGCGTAGTCACTACCGGTACGGACGTACCCACTCTTTGGGCCCGTCCCGGCGCTCCCCACCACAGACGGGTGGGGGTCGCCGGGACGGGCTCCCCTTGTTTTCCGTTCCGGACAAAGCCCGGTTACTCGGTGATCTTGCCGTTAATCGTGACGTTGCCGGACTCCGTGCTCACGATCAGCGTGCCGGTCACCGTGCCCTGGCCGCCCGTGACGTTGATCCCGTTGATGCTGCCGCTCAGGATCTTGAAGCTGCCGTGGAACGCTTCCTTTCCGTTGTGCGGCCGGCCCGGCGCGCCGTTGAAGGACAGGTCGAGCGTGCCGTTCGTACCCGTGAGGCTCGCGCCCCCGGCCGCCACGTTCCCGCTGAAGGCCCCCAGCACATTAGACTGGCCGTTAGTGATCGTGGCACTCGTCTGCGAGGTCAGGGCCACCACGGCGGTGGCGTGGAACGCGATGGGCTTGGGGTGCCTGACCATGGCGTGAACCCCACCGCTGAGCCCCCCGCTTGGGGTCTCGCGACGCTCCAGGGCCTCGACAGTGAACTGGCGGCGAGTCTTGCGAACCGGCATGAGAGTGGGCTCCGTTCGCAGAAGAACCCGAGTTCAGGGCCCACCGTTAGGCCCGGACACGCGGTCTGCGCACCACTCTATTATGCACGAAAAATGGAACGGTTTGGCAAGAGGGTCAAAAAGAGGAAGGTTTTCTGTCAACATCGCTGGCGCCGAGCCGGGTTTCCCGTGACGGCATCGCCGCGGTATGAGGACGGTGAGTGCGGCGCCTGGGACGTGAGCCCGACGTCAAGAGGGCGGCGAGAAACAAGAGCAAGACCAGGGCCGCGGCAACCCAGAGTCCCGCCTTTGCCCCGGCCGCGAGCGGCACGGGCCGCGTGTCGCGCAGGTATTCCTTGACGGTCTTTCGCGGGCCCGTCGACGCACCCGTTGCCGCTTCGGGTTGAAACAGCTCGTGCTTGCGGGCTTTGATCGACTGTTCCTGTGTCTCGCGGGAGGCCGGCGTTTCGGGGGCCATCGCTACCGCTCCTCGTCGGGTCCTGTCGTCGTTGGCCGGTGTTTCGAGTTAGCTCACGCGCGCACGGAACGCCCAGTCCCAGCTCTGCGGGTACTGGGCCAGATCGGCCCCGCAGGCGAGGTTCTCATCCCAGGGGTACAGCACTCGGTCGAGCTCCACCGCGCTGAAGCCAGCCTTCGTCAGCCGGTGCTCCAGTTCGAACGACTGCCAGAATTTTTGCCGGAGCCCTCGAAACGCGAACCGGCCGAAGGCGAAGTCGTAATAGTGGTGCTCGGCGTGGAAGGCGGCCGAGCGCTCGGCTTCCTCGGGAGTCAACCCCCGGTCGAGGGCCTGGTCCAAAAGCAGCATCGTATGGTACTGGATCGCGTCGACCGAAGGCACAACGCCGAGGAAGACGCCGCCGGGCGCAAGGCTTGCGCGGATGGCGCGAAGCGTGCGATCGATGACGCGGACGTCGGGCATGACGATCGAGTTGATCGCCACGGCCACGTCGAGCTGGCCCGCCAGGTGCTCGAGGTCGTGCATGGGCCGGGTCTCGAACGTCACGCGCTCGGCGTCCGGGCCGAGCCGGGCCTGGGCGTGCGCAATCATCCCCGGCGCGAAGTCCAAGGCAATGACCCGGCCGAACCGCCCGACAAGATGGGGCAGCAGTGGGCCGACGCCACAGCCCAGGTCGGCCACCGTTTTTCGACCCGGTTCGGGCACGGCGTCGAGCATGCCGAGAACGGGGTTCACCACGCCGGGCTGGAACGCGTCGAGGAACAGGTCGTCGTAACGCGCTGCGTGGCGGCTCCACTGGCGGCCTTGGTCCTGAAGTTCACGCACGGGGTCGAGTGCTCTCCGTCCTGACGTTCTTGGTCGGTATCGGCCAACTGGGAAACGGCCCCGGGACTGGGGAGGACCCGTCCCATTTCTCGACACTCATCGGACCGGGGACGACTTCGGCGTGAGCCGGACGACGTCGATTCCCAGCGGCGCCCGGGCGCCGAGCACGTCGCGACGGTAGCGCTGCGGGTAGCCGAGCGTCGGGTCGGGTGTGAACTTGAGCACGGCTTTCGTCCCCCTGGGCTGACCGAACGGCTGGTCGGTCGCAAGCTGAGCGAGTTCGTCGGCCATGACGAGGAACAGCCCGTCGACGCCGTAGAACCGTGGTTCCGGTGGGCGCACCACGGCGCGCTGGCCGTTCGGCTGGACCATCTCGACGGTCCGCACCTTGCCGTCGCGCACGGCAACGACATAGTGCGACTGCCGGAGTCCCGAGCTGGTCCATTCCAGGTCGTAGTCCCGCACCCGCGCTTGGTGCCAGCGCTGCTTGGCCGCCTGGATCGACGCGGCTGTCACGTCCTCACCCCCAGCGCAGCCCGCCAGCACCAGCAACGAGCTCAGCACCGTCCCGGTCACGACACCCTTCGCTCCGCGTGCGCATCGCATAACGTGCATTGTAGTCTTCGGAGAGCCGGCCCGCACTACCTCTCGGTCGAGCGGAGTGAAGGGGCCGGACCTAACGCGTCGGGAGCCGGCGGAGAAACGCGGCATACGAGGCCAGGGCCGGGTAGCGCCCGGTCAAGGACGAGGCGTGGACCGGAACGTCCATAGCCAGGGCGTCGGCCAGGCCGTGCACGACCTCGGGCGCCGTGCGCTGGGCCGACGGGACGCCGGCGTCGAGGTGAAACGACCAGGCGAGGCAGTCGAGCTGCCATCGTAGCGGTCCGCGCGCGAAGCCATCGGGCAAGGGACGGTCGTCGAGAAACCGCCGGACGTGCGCGTCCCAGTGGAGCGCGAGCGCTCCGTCGTGACCTGGCATCTGTCCCAGGGTGGCCCGTTCCTCGGGCATCAACAGCGGCCCGCGATAGCGAACTTCCCGCGCCCAAAGCGCCATCAGCGCGACCGGGTCGGCCTGGCGATCGGCCACGGCGAGGCCGAACCGGTCCGTGGCGTCCGCGAGCGCTTCGCTCACGCGTCGACGCTCGTCGGGGTCGGACGGTTCGTCGCGGTAGTGGGAGCGATCGGGTGGGGCCGCATACCGACGCGTCACGGTCGGCGCGGCTCCGGTCCCGCTACGGGCCGGCCGCAACACGATCCCGATGGCCAGACCCCCTCCGACGATGCTCAGGGCCACGATGACCGCGGTTCGGGACAAATATGCGCTTCCCACGGGCCTGCGGGCAGCACCCGTTCCCTCTGTTTCATACAAGGCAATGCTCGAATCGTCGCCCGACCCAGCCGCCGAGCGCGGCCGCGCAACGAAATCGAACTGGGCCATGCCGTCAAACGCCCACGTCGCCACCGTCGCACGTTTGCGCACCGACGACGGCAGACGCTGCCAGACCTGACGCGCCAGCGCGTCGATCGGCCCATCGGCGTCCACCACCACGCGACGTCTGCGTGCCAGCGCCTCCGCGATCGGTCCGGCGCGCGGGTCGTCTTGGACCACCTGGCCCGGCTCGAGCACACAGACCGCCGAGGAGAGCACCCTCGTCTCCGCAGTCCACTCCCCCTTCAGCGCGCCCGCGAAGGCGAACGGATCGTATCCCGCCCTGCGATAATCGGCCGGGCCGACGAACAGCGCGTGAAAGGCCAACGCACCGGGACGGCCCTGGTCGTCGCATCCTTGCGCGCTCGGCCGCACGATCATCCAGGGGCCGCTCGCCAACTTCACCGCGAAGAGTCCGCCGGCCTCCGCGGCGCCTGGGGGCCGTTCGCCGTAGCGCTGGCAGGCGGCCCGTAGCTCGGCCAACCATTCCGGCCGGCACCCCGGCGATTGCGCGAGCACGGCGTAGCCCCGGTCCCAGAACGGGAAGCTTCCGTAGACGGCCTGCTCGCAAGGGACGGAAGGGTGCTTCATCACAACCAGTTGTTTCCCGTAGGGTGCGCGGAACGCACCGGTGCATTTCATGCACCCTACTCCGGAGCAGCCAGCCGTGGCGGCGCGAAGTCGGACGCGAACACCAGTGTCGTCCTGCCCCCCTTGGACGGCTTGACGGTACCGGACAGGAGCCGCAGGGCCAGGGGATCTCCCTTGGGACTACTCAAGGTAAAGACAACGGTATCCGACCAGTCGTAGTCGATGATCCGGATCGTGACCGGGTCGCCGCTCTTCCAGGCGATCGGCCGGGGGAACGTGTAGTCCCAAATCGGCCGGTGCGTGTTGCGGACGACCGGGGACGGCCCATACATCACGCCGCCGACCTCGATCTCCACGCCCAGGTCCGGGCCGCCCCCGCCCAGGTACTTGCCGACGGTCGGCTCGACCTCTCCCCTGCGCAACGTGACCCGGTACTGGCCCGGGATCGAGACCTTGTCCCACCAGGCGAGGAACCGCCGCGCCTCCGCGCCGTGGCGGCCGTCGCGATGGTCGCGCTGATAGTCGCGAAGGCGGCGCGCCACGTCGGCCACGTCGTCGGGGTGGGCCTGCAGGTGGTCGTACGCCAGCCGGTACGCGTAGTCGTCCCACTCGCGAAGGATGCGGTCCTTGGCCTCGGTCGCCTCGCTGATGAAGCGCCCGCCGGCCTGGTGCGCTTTGAGATAGTCCTGGTAGCGCTCGATCCGCGTGGCGAAGTGCGACGGGTACTGTTTCGAATACTGCCGCGCGCGGTCGATACCACGCTCGTCGAGCCTGCGGACGTAGTCGTCCAGCCGCCGCGTGACCTCGCCCCGCCAGGCACTCTCGGGGTGATCGGCAAGGAACTGCTGGGCGCGGTCGATCAGGTCGCGGAAGTCGGCGTTCGGCAACGTCTCGGAACGCGTCAGGTCGTCGAGCAGCCGGCGCTCGACCTGCCCCTTCCGCTCGTCGGCCCGCACTTTGAGCGCCTGCACGAGGTCCATCGCCTCCCGGCGGTGCGGCGTGTCCGGGTAGTCGCGCAGGAAGCCCCGCATGGCCAGCAGCGGCACTTCGGGATCATCGGTCGGCGCCATCGCATCGGCGCGAACCGCCGCCCAGCGCTCGCCGTGCCTCGCCTCGCGGCGGGCCTCCTCAACCTTCCGGATGGCGGGAGCGAGCTCCGGTGCTTCGTCCTTCAAGCGCGTCAGCCGCTCGGGAAGGTCCGGCCCCGCGGTGCCCAGCGCCACCTGCGTCTCCGCCGCCTTCACGGCCCACTCTGCCTGCCGCCGACGCGCCTCGCGCGCCCAGCCCGGCCAGAACCAGGGGAGCGACGGATGCCACGCCAGCAGACCCGACCAGCGCGCAGCGACCGCCGGCGCGGCGTGATCGCGCTCAAACCCGACCGCTTCCTGAAATCCCCAGGCATCGTAGCCGGCTAACGCGCCAAGCACGACCGCCGCGGCGAGCGCCAGCCGCCACCACCGCCGCGCGTTCCGCCGCCGTCGCAGCACGCCGAGACGTCGTTGGTAGTGCGCAGTCTGGTCCGATTGCGGGTAGCGCCGTGCGAAAGCCGAAACGCAGCGCTCGAGGCGCGGCAGGTCGCCCGGCGCCAGGTCCCAGATCCACTCGAGCTGCTCGCGGTCCCCCGCCTCCAGCTCGTCGGCCAGCCAGCCGAGCGGCGCGTCGAGCCCAAGCGGATGGAGCTCCGCGGGGGGCCGGCCGTCGCGCGACCCCCGCCCGTACGCGCTCACCGCGAAGATCGCCCCGTGGCGCACGTGCTGGGCCAAGGCGTGGCGCGTCATTCCGTACTGCGCTTCGACCACGCGCTCAACCCCCCAGGTCGCGGGATTGTCATCGTGTGCACCTGTCATCTGCGCGAGCACGCGGTCGAACTTCGTCAACAGCAGCGCCACGGGGCGGCCGGTCGTGCCGTCGGGCGAGCGGCCGATGTAACGCTCGAGCAGGTCCTCAACCTCCTGCTGCCGCCGTCGCCGCTCGGCCGGCTCGGCGGAGCCCTCGGGGTCAAGGCACAGCAGCACGGCGTCGCAGTCGGCGAAGAACGCCTGGATCGGCTCCTCCGCGCCCAGCGTCACGTGCTCTCCCTGGTAGTCCTTGACGATCAGGTCGAGCCGGGCCGGGCCGCGGTACAGCCGCAGTTGCAGCTCGGTCTCCGCCAACGTCCCCGCCGGCGGCTCCCCCGACTCGATCCGCGCGATCTTCTCGGCCAGGTACTCCGCAGTCGCCGGCTCCGTCGCCGCGAGCCGCAGGCCCGGCACCTGCCCCGACGCCGCCTGGCGGTAGAACATGGCCAGCAGCGTCGTCTTCCCCACCCCCCGGTGCCCAAAGAGCGCGATCCGCTTCGGCCCGGTCAGGCGGGCTTCGAGGGCGTCGAGGGGGGCGTTGCGGTGGTTGGGCATTGTTTCAATCAACTCCAGACGCTGATGGCTCAACCTCCCGCCTGGGACCGGAGCCAGCCGAGGGCAGCCTCCGTCCTACGAAAGTATTTCACGCCAACGCTTTCTAATGCCCTGTTCACGTCGCGTTGGCCGAAATCGTTGCCGTTTTCGCTGAGAAAGCCCTTCACGAGGACGACAAGGACGTCGTGACCGCGAGAGTCTTGAGCGATGATGTCGGCGATCATGGCAATCCCTTTGCCAGGGAACGAGCTCCATGTACGACGTCGAGGCGGCTTCGATCGATGTCACACGGCCTTGACGGTCTGTCGCTTCCGCTTGAGTATCCGTAGTGGCCAGGCGAACGGCCTCAGCATCCAGCGCACCGGCAGCCCCAGCACGACCAGCCCCGCGACGAAGGCGACCAGCCCCGCCACCACCATTCCCAGGTAGCGGAAGGCCGCGAAGTTCAGCCCGTACCGATCCAAGGCCCGCGCGACCGACGACTCCAGCCCCCGTGCCGCGCCGCCGGCGACCGCTTCGGCCAGCGGGACACCGGCGCGGGCGAACTCGCGGACGGCGTACTCGGTGGCGCGCCCCGCGTAGTCGACGAACTTGTCGGGGTCGGCCAAAAATGCCGCCAGGACCCCCGCGGCCAAGAGCTTTTTCTTGTGCGGCAGGACCTCGCGCGTGAAGAACGTCCAGCCCCCCCGCCCTGTTTTGCGCAGGACGTTCAGGCTCTGCGGACCCTCCTCGACGAGCACCTCGGCCAAGTCGTCGCCGAAGACACGGACCGCGGACAGTCCCTCGGTCCCGAGCTTGCGGATCATCGGCTCGGCCTGGCTGGGATAACGCGCCGCGAGTCGCTCGGCGGTCTCGCCGAGCTCCACGACGAGGCGCTTCTCGGCCGGCGCCAGCCCGGAGAACGTGCGCAAGGCCTCGCGGTCATGCCTCAGGAGGCGGGTGAATCGCCGCTGGAGCAGCGCCTCGGACGGCGCTTCGGCCTTTCGCCCCGCCCGGGCAAGGTCGTCGTAACGGCGGGCGACGATCTCCAGACCCTCGTCAGCCTCGCGCACGAACAGCCGGCCGGCCGCGCGCCCGCCGGCCCCTTCCCCTTCGCGCACCGCGGCGCGGCCACCGGCCTTGGCGTCGCGCACGACCTCCTGCACGACCTCGTCGAGCCACGACAGCGACCCGGCACGGGCCCAGGCCGGCAGAATCAGCGCGACGACGCAGACCCCGAGAAATGCACCCCGGCTGGTACAGAGACTCATCGTGGTTCACTCCTAGCTTGGCCGGTCACCCGCCAAGGGATTCGCCCATGCCGACCCCGTATTGGAGCGCGGGGGCGTTCCTTTTCATTCTAGGAGGGACCGAGATTCCGGAGAAGGCCGGAAGACTTACCGCAAAGGCACAAAGAGCACGGCGGGTGCACAAAGAAAGAGCCGATGGATTTTGACCTCTCACCCGTTCTTAACTTTGCGAGTCCTTCGTGCTCTTCGTCCCTTTGTGGTGAACCTTCCTCAGCGCGCCACGGCCGCCGAGGGCCAGGGGTCGAGCACCGCCGCGTCGACAGAGGGGTAACAATCCATCAATACGGGAAGTCGCACCTGGTCCAGCAGTGCCATGACCCGAGCGTGGACGCCGCCGACGCGGAGCGCACCGCCGGCGCGATCGAGCCGCAGGTGGTGGGCCACGAAGAGCCCGATGGCCTGGCCCGTGATGTGGGTCACGTACTCGAGGTTCACAACGACCCGGCGCGGCAACGCGCGCCCGAACAGGGCCTGCAGCTCCTTACGGAGCGGCCCGATCGTCGACTCGTCGTCCAGCTCCGTGGCCAGCGGCGTGACCACCAGCACGTCCTCGACGATCTCATGCTTGATGCGACAGTGCGCTTCCGTCCCGTCAAGGAGCGGAAAGTTCGCGGTCTCCGGCTCGGTGGGGTCCGAGTTCTCGCCGCCCGCGGACGTGCCCTGGAGCCAGTTCGTGACCTGCTCGTCGACGGCCGGCGTCCGGGGCGGACCGAATGCCACGGTGAACTCGAGCGGGCCCAGCCGGATCCGGTCGCCCGCGTGGAGCTCCGCCTCGTCGCCTTGGAGCAAAGTCCCATTGAGGAACGTGCCGTTGGTACTGCCGAGGTCGCGGAGGACCACCCGTCCAGCGCGCTGTTCGATGCACGCGTGAAGACGGCTCACAGCCTCGGACGCCGGGCGCAACTGGCAGCGCGCGTCGCGCCCGATGACGAAGCGGGGAGCTACGACGGCAACGGCCTTTCCCTTGGACCGGCCGACCTGAATGAGCAACCAAACGTCGGGCATGGGAGGGAATTCCTCGCCGGACGCGCGGCTGAGCGGATCTGCGCTCTCCGCGCTTTGGATGAGGGCGGACAGGATATCGAGCGGCAGCGGGCGGAGGCCGGCCGGTTGGGGCCAGGGCGACTCCAGGGCCGTCGCTTCATCGGGCTCGATGTTGATTTCGGAGGCCAGGCCCGTGATCGCGAAGATCGTCGCCACCTGCGCCCGCAGGCCGCAGACCTTCAGCCGCCCGAATTCCGCCGCAGCACAGCGCTGGTGCGCCCGCGCCACGGCGCCGACGACCCAACTGGTCAGCCGCTCGACGACGCTGAAATCGAGCACGATCCGGTGGTAACCGGCATCAATCAGCGCGAGCAGGTCTTCCTCGATCTCGCCGACGTTGTTTGGCTTGACGAGGTTGCGCTCCATGACGTGCACCACGGTGATCCCGCGCCGGTACGCCGTGCGGAACCGCGCCCAGCCCGCGTTCGACCCGCGCCGGCCCGGCTTGGGCGCTCGATTCCGGGCAGGCAGGCCGTCGATCACTCGGTGCCAGCCATCCCGCGCTGCGGGACGGCTGGGGTCGTCCAGTGCGCAGGCCACCCAGTTTTCCATGCGCCGGTCGATCGCGTGTGCGTCGTTCGCGACAACGAGGCGGGGGCCGGAGAAGGTCGTCTCCCCGCCGGATGTCGCATTCGCGGCGCGCAACATGATCTACGCTCCCCTCTTGCGTGCAAAAAGTGCACGACAGGGATGGCCTTCGGAAAACCCTGGTGTCAAGGGCGGGTCGGAGCAGGGCGCTCACGCATTACCTTGATAAAGCGAGAGAATCCGATCGGCTGGACGCAAAAAGTCGGTCGCGGACCCAAAAATGCCAAGGCGGGCCGATTGGCCGCTGACTCACATCGGTTACAATCGAGAGGGTAAAAAGGGCGCTTTCCCACACTCGCCCTGCCCGATCCGTTCTCATCCCAGGTGCGTCGCATGAGCACGCAAACGGTTCCGCCCGCCGCTCCGTCGAGAATGACGGTCGTCTATCCCGACACCGATGGTCAGCCCATGGCCGAGAACACGCTTCAGTTCGAGTGGATCGTGACCATCAAGGAGGGGATGGAACGGGCCTTCCGGGACGACCCCAACGTCTTCGTCGCGGGCGACCTTTTCTGGTATCCCGTCGAGGGGAATAACAAGGTCCGCATGGCCCCCGACGTGATGGTCGTCGTCGGCCGCCCCAAGGGTCATCGCGGGTCGTACATGCAATGGCTCGAAGGGGGAATTGCGCCCCAGGTCGTCTTCGAGATCCTCTCACCGAGCAACCGGCCTCAGGAGATGACGCGAAAAACACTATTTTATGAACATTTCGGAATCAATGAATATTACCAGTATGATCCCGACGATAACGACCTCTCCGGGTGGCAAAGAGAGGGTCTGCGCCTGGTCGAGATCCCCAAGATGAACGGCTGGGTGAGCCCGAGCTTGGGCATCCGGTTCGAGCTGGAAGCGGACAAGCTGCGGCTCATCGGACCGGACGGGCGGCCCTTTGCGACGTACGCCGAGCTCGCGCACGAACGCGACGAGATCGCACACGAACGCGACGAGATCGCACGCGAACGCGACGAGATCGCACGCGAACGTGATGCGGAGCGCCTGCGGACTGAACGTCTGATCGAGCAGTTGCGTGCGCTGGGGGCCGAGCCGGAGCTCTAAGGCGGGGCGCGGTCGTCAGTAAGAGTCCACGCTCACCGTTTCGTGGCCCGCCGGGGTGCCAAGGGCTTTCAAAACCTCGGGGGCGATCGTGTTCTTGATAAACTTCACGGACCCGTCGGCGAAGATCATGTTTGCGCCCCCCGTGTACGGACCGCCGAAGCCGTCAGGATCGCGGTTGATCCCGAGCGCTGGGTCGCGCCAGTTGCCGGGACGGCCCCAGGGGAGGTAGCCGCCGGCGACCTCGCCCGCAAGGATCGTCATCGACGTGCCGTCGCGGACCTCGGCGATCGTGGTCGGGTGCAGGCCGCCGAGCACGCGCGCGTTGCCGGCGTAGTGGCTCAGCGCAAAACCTTGGGCATCACGGTGCTCGTCGATGGCCGGGTTGAGATACGAATTGACCTTGATCTGGAACGCCGGTGCGTTGTGCGGGTCGTCCCACGGCAGGGTACGGTCGATCTGGTCGTAGAGGGGCTGCTGTTCGAGATAGGGCAGTAGCGCCGTCTGCCAACTGTGGAGCAGCTCGCCGTACCGCGCGGCCGTTGCCCCGGCAGGAAACGCCTCATACGCGGCATGATAGTTGTGCGCTGCCAGGCCAATTTGCTTCAGGTTGTTGACCGACTGGGCCCGCCGCGCAGCCGAGCGCGCGCCTCCGGCGGACACCAGCAACGGTTGCGCGGTGAGCAGCCACCCCACCTGGTGCCCGACGCCCGTTGCCGCGACTCCTGCTACAAACATCAGCACCACGATCGCGACGAGCGCGGCGGTCCAGCGCGCGGGCCAAGCGAAGGCGATTCGGGCCGGTTCGGCGGAGTTGTTGAGCTGGTCGTAAAGCCATCCGAGAAACACGTGCAGGCCGCCCGCGAAACCGGCGAGGCAAACAAGCGCCATCGCGACCCCGCCCCAATCGACGCGCACTTCCGGGATGACTCGTAACCCGTACCAGATCCAGCCCACCAGCACGTAGAAGGCGATCTCGAACGGGAAAATCAGTCCCAGGCAAGCCAGCACAAATAAGAAAGCCACGATCACCCCGAGCCTGCCTGACAAGCGCAGCGCGCTCATCGCGTCTCCTTGTCGACGGCCTCGCGAACCTCCGAGAGCGACATCGACCGGATCGTGCCGTTCGCCAGCAAGACGAGCCGCATGCGGCCGAAGAGCCCGGGCTCGTAGGCCAGCAACGCGAACCCGGAATCAGTCTTCCGCCCCGGGACGTACAGGTAGCGCATGCCCGAAGGGTCGGGCGTCTCCCAGGTCTCCGCCGCGAGAGCCGTTTGTTCGTCGCTCGCGGGGAAACGCCCTTCGTGACTGTCAGCGAATTTCCAGAGCGCCCTGCGCAGTGCTTCGAGCTTGTTGTGGCGGGCCGTCTCGAGAATTGCTTCAGGCGCTCGCTTCGGCGTCTCCTCCGACTCCAGCCGATAGGTCAAACCCTGCTTCTTCCAGGCGCCCGGGGTCATGAGCTCGCGCGCGCCGGAGATCATCGTGAGGATCAGCAGGAACAGCGTTCCCCAGAGTGCGACCAGCCCCAGCGCCCTGCCGAACGACAGCCTCGGCAGCCGGGGAAAGTCGCGCCTCAGGCCGTTCCAGGTTCCCTGCACACCCCATGCGCAGAGCAGGAGCACGAGCAGAAAGAACGAGATCGTCTGAAGTCGGAGGCGCGCCATCTCGGACAGCGCGATACCCGGCATCCCGGCAACCGCTATACGCGGAGCGGTCCACGCGATCAGAAACAGCAACCCGACGCGCCGACCCATTCCAACATACCCCGACACAATCCGTCATCGAGGAAGCCCTGTCGATCATCATACGGTCGTCACCATCGTCTGACAATTGTCCGCTTTAACGTTCGGTCGGACCCGGGACGCGAAAAACACAGCGGGCCGTTGCGCCTGGGTTCTGCCCCAGCGCAACGGCCCGTAAGCGTTGCCGACCTTGAACGAGGTCGTATCGACTCAACGGCGGTAGTAGCCGCCGCGGGGATAATAGGGACGATAGCCACCGTAGTACCCGCCGTAGTAGTAAGGCCGCGGGGGCAAGAAGACCGGCCGCGGCGCCACGACCAACGGCGCCGGGGCCACGACCACCGGCGCCGGGGCCACCAGGGGGTAGCCACCGCCGTAATAGCCGCCGTACCCGCCGTTGCCGACGCCGAACGAGAACCCGGGGCTCGCGTAGTTGAAGCCAAATGCCTGCGCCCGCGCCTCGGTCGCCCCCAGGCCGAGTGAACCGACCGCCACGACGCCCGTCAACGCCAAGGACCGCAGAATCGTCTTCATGGCCGATGCTGTCCTCTCTCGCTTCTCGAAAACCCCCGGCCGTCGTTGGTCGGGAGAGCCGTCAGTTCCAAGGAGTTTCCCGAGACCCGTTCTTGTTGGTAATGCACGGCCCGTGCCGTACATCGTTTCGATCGCATTGCGGAGAGTTTCCGAACCGAATTCCTACGCATCTTCGGCAAAACCGTCAAGTTCAGCCGCCGACCGGCCGAGCGAGGCACGCGGGACCACGTCAGGAACCTGGCCGGCGGCCAGAATCCTCACCGGCGCGCGAGGACTCTCGGCGCGCCGGCCGTTGTAGGATTTGCCCAAGTTTGCAATCCCTGGCGACTCCGGCTCGCCGCCTTGACCTTGAAGACGTTCAAGGACGATAATGATGAGAGTAAAAGCCGTCCTCAACGGGGGTCAAGAGAGCACGCATGCGGTTCCGGCACTGGGCTCGACAACGTGGCGCACGGGGACTGGGGGACATCGGCCTGATCTTCAGCCTGGTGCACACGCCGCTGCCGCAGGCGGACTACCACAACATCCGCCACCACGACGGCCCAGGCGAGCTCTGCGCGTATCATGACCACCTGCTCCGCTGGCATCCCCAGGCCACGGCGGCCGAGGACGTGGCGGTGCTGCACTGGCACTGGTTCTTGCCGCAGTCCGAGCGCCCGGAAGCGCCGGCCGGCGGAGAGGGACCGGCCTGGCACGCGCACGTCGCCGACTGGGACGCCAGCCAGTGGGACGCCGGTCCGCCCCGCCTCTCGCCCCCCTCGGTACGGTTCGCCGAGCGCCCCGCGCCGAGCCCGATCAAGGCCCTGGCACCGGACCTGGCCGACGCCCTGAATCCTCCTCGCCTCGCTTCCCACCCGCCCCAGGCGTTCAGCGCCACCTTTGCGCCCCGAGTTTCGCTGGCGTCCCTGCTCCAGCGCTGGGCTTGCTGAGTCGCGACCGACGTCCGTGAAGCGGAAGCGTGCCCCCCCGCTGCGCACGGCTTCCGGATGCGTTCCCTAACGCATGCACTCCGCCAACGCCGTCACTCGTGACTCGAACAACGCCGATCATCCCCACCTCCCGCCTGCGTCCGTTCCGGCCGGAGGGGCAACGTGAGGAGAGAATACCGATGTCCTTGGCCCTGGCGCACCGCCCCCTCTTCAGAGACGCCTGGCCCTGGCTCGCGGCCGGGCTGGCGTTGACCCTCGCCCTGGCGGCGACCCTGCTGCACGACACCCTGTTCCACCACGGACAGGCGAGCGCGGCCCCGGCCGCAAGCGGGGGCGAGCCGAAGCACGACACGCCCGCCGCCTCGGCAACGACCGTCAGCCTGCCCGAAGGGAAATATCGCTCGGCCCACATCGCCACGGCTCCGGTCGAGCGGACCGAGCTGACGTCGGCCATCGACGTCGCAGGCCGGATCGACGCGAACCTCGACCGCCGTGTCGACATCCACCCCCGCGCGGCGGGCGTCGTTCGCGAAGTGGCCGTCGCGCAGGGCCAGAAGGTCAAGAAGGGAGACGTGCTGGCCACGCTCGACAGCCCCGACGTCGGCACCGCCCGACTCCACCTCTGGGCCAAACAGCGCGACCTGGCCGTCGCCCGTACCGAGTACGAGTGGAAGACGAAGGTCGCCGCCAACGTCGCTCAGCTCATCCCCGAGCTGCGCGAAGGGGCCAAGAGGCTGCGCGAGGAAGCCAAGGGGCCCCATAAGCCGCACGAGGGGACCAAGGAGCTGAACGAGGGGAACCAGGCGAGCGACATCGAACGCAAATACACCGACCGCCCCCTGGGCACCTACCGCGCCTCGCTGCTCTCGGCCTACGCCGAGTTCGTCATCGCCGCGCATGAGGAGGAAAAAACGACCGGACTTCACGCGGCCGAGGTCGTCGGCGAGCACCCCTACTTCCTCGCCATCCACACGCGCGAAAGCGCGCAGGCGAAGCTCGAGGGGGTGCTCGAACAGGTCCGGTTCGACGCCGGGCAACAAGAAAAGATCGCCCGAAACGGGCTGCAGATGGCCGAAGGGGACGTCGTCGACGCCGCCGAACGTCTGCGCATCCTCGGCGTGCCGGTCGACCTCGACACCGTGCTCGCCCCCGGCAAGCCGGGCGCCCCCTCCGCGCATGACCCGGCCGCCGCGCTGGCGCGCGAGGACGTCACGGCCTACAAGATCCTCGCCCCGTTCGACGGCACGATCATCGACAAGACCGCCGTTCTCAGCCAGAAGGTCGAGCTCGGCGACCGCCTCTTCACCCTCGCCAACCTGAGCGACGTCTGGATCCAGGCCAACATCCCCGAATCCGATTTCGGTCTCCTGCCCGCGCTTAAGAACGGCACGGTCCACGTGATCGCTGCCGCCTACCCCGGGCGCACATTCGACGCCCGCCTACTCTCCATCGGCTCGGTCGTCGACCCCACGACGCGCACCGTTCCCCTCTACGCCGAGGCCAACAACCTCGACGGCCTCCTGAAGCTCGGCATGTTCGTCCGCATCGTGCTCGACACCACCGCCAAGACCCAGGCCTTGACCGTCCCCACCAGCGCGGTCGTCGACATCGAGGGCCGCAAAGGGGTCTTCCTCCCCTCCGGCGACGACGGCCGCACCTTCACCTTCCGCCCCGTCAAGGTCGGCCGCGAGGCCGAGGGACGGTACGCCGTGCTCTCGGGCGTCGAGCCGGGACAGCAGGTCGTCTCCCAGGGGACGTTCCTGCTCAAGAGCGAGCTGATCCTCCAGAACGAGACCGAGGAAGACTAAGTGACGATCCGCAGATGAAAACGGGGAAGCGGTTATCCGCAGATGACGCAGATGGACGCAGATAATATTCGCAAAATGGAATTCAGAAAAACCGTAATTCATCTGCGAACATCTGCGTCATCTGCGGATAACCTCTTCTCTTGTTCTCGGACCAATCCTACTTTCCGTCTGCCGAGAGATCCTACTTTTGAGTGACCCGTCATGCTGAACGCGCTAATCGACGGTGCTTTGAATAACCGGTTCTTCGTGCTGGTAGGGACGGTCCTCGTGGCGTGCCTCGGCGTCTACGCGGCGCTCCGCCTGCCGATTGACGCCGTGCCCGACCTGACGAACGTGCAGGTGCAGGTGATCACCGAGGCCCCGGCGTTGAGCCCGCTCGAGGTGGAAACCCTCTTGTCGTTCCCGGTCGAGGGGGCGATGAGCGGCTTGCCCGACGTGGAGCAGATTCGCTCGATCTCGAAGTTCGGGATCTCGGTCGTCACGATCGTCTTCCACGAAGGGACCGACGTCTACCGGGCGCGGCAGCTCGTGGGCGAGCGGCTCGGCCGGGCCGCCGCGGCGATCCCGCAGGGGTACGGCACCCCCACGCTCGGCCCGATCACCACAGCGCTCGGCGAGGTCTACCAGTTCCAGGTCAAGGCCACGAAGGAGTCGGGTTACTCGGCCATGGACCTGCGCACGTTGCTCGACTGGTTCATCGCCTACCAGTTGCGCGGGGTGCCCGGAGTGACTGAGATCAACTCGCACGGCGGCGAGCTCAAGACGTACCAGGTGGCGCTCAACCCTGACAAGCTTGCGACCTACCAGTTGTCGATGACCGACGTGTTCAACGGCCTGCGCGCGAACAACGCGAACGCCGGCGGCGGCTACCTCGTCCACGAAGGGGAGGCGCGCTATATCCGCGCGGAGAGCCAGGCGCACAACGTGGCCGACATCGCCGCGATCGTCATCGACGAGCGCAACGGCGTACCGGTGACGATCGCCGACGTGGCCGACGTCCACCCCGCCCCGATGATCCGAGCGGGGCTCGTCACGCGCGACGGCCAGGGGGAAGTCGTCACGGGGCTCGTGATGATGCTCATCGGCCAGAACGGCCGCCGCGTCGTCAGCGACGTCAAGGCCGAGATCGCCAAGATCCAGCCGTCGTTGCCGAAAGGTGTGACGATCGAACCACTGTACGACCGCAAGCACCTGATCGACCAGACCCTCGGCACGGTCCTGCGCAACCTGCTCGAAGGCGGAGCGCTTGTGATCGTGGTCCTGCTGGCCTTGCTGGGCAACATCCGCGGCGGCCTGATCGTCGCGCTGGCGATCCCGCTCTCGATGCTCTTCGCGGCGAACGTCATGTTCGCCACGGGGGTGACGGCCAGCCTCATGAGCCTGGGCGCGATCGACTTCGGCCTGATCGTCGATTCGAGCGTCATCATGATCGAGAACTGCGTGCGGCGACTCGCGCACGAAGGGGGCTCGCGCCCCAAGCGCGACATCGTGCGCGACGCGGCCATCGAGGTTCGCAAGCCCACGATGTTCGGCGAGCTGATCATCGCGATCGTCTACCTGCCGATCCTCGCGCTCCAGGGGACCGAAGGCAAGCTGTTCCGCCCGATGGCCCTGACGGTGATCTTCGCCCTGGCCGGATCGATGATCCTGTCGCTCACCCTGATGCCCGTGCTGGCATCGCTCGGGCTCTCGAGCAAGACCCAGGAGAAAGAGGTCTGGCTCATCCGCGTGGCGAAGCGCTTTTACACGCCGATGCTCGATGCCGTGGTGCGCCGGCCCTTGATCGCAGCCCTCATCGCGGCGCTCCTGGTCGCGGTCAGCGTGCCGGTGGCCCTCGGCCTCGGCGGCGAATTCATGCCGCGGCTCAATGAGGGGGACCTGCTGATCGAGGCGGTGCGGATCCCGTCGGCCTCGCTCGAGGGGGCGGTAGCCGCCTCGACGGAGATCGAGAACATCATCAGGCAGTTCCCCGAGGTCCGCACCGTCTACTGCAAGACCGGCCGCCCCGAGATCGCCAACGACGTGATGGGCGTGCACCAGACCGACGTCTGGACGCTCCTGAAACCCCAGTTCGAGTGGCGCCCCGGCCTGACGCGCGACGCCTTGATCGAGGAGATGGACAAGGCCCTCACGGAGAACGTGCCCGGCGTGAAGTTCGGCTTCAGCCAGCCGATCGAGATGCGCGTGAACGAGCTGGTCGCAGGCGTCAAGAGCGACGTCGCCGCTCTGCTCTACGGACCCGACCTCGACGTCCTGCGGCAGAAGGCGACCGAGATCGAGCGCGTCCTCGCGCACGTCCCAGGCGCCCAGGACATCAAGACCCCCACCTCAGGCCGGTTGCCGATGCTGCGGATCTCAGTGCGCCGGAACCAGCTCGCGCAATACGGAATCAAGGCGAACGACGTCCTGGAGGCGGTTTCCGCGCTGGGCGGGACGACGGTCGGCACCGTGTTCGAGGGGCAATACCGCCACCCGATCCAGGTGCGCCTGCCGGAGTCGTGGCGGAACGATCCCGAGCGGATCAAATCGATCCGGATCACCGACCCGAAGGGGCGCCCGATCGCGCTCCAGGACCTGGCGACCATGACGTTCGAGGAAGGGCCGAGCGAGGTCGAGCGCGAAAACATCCAGCGCAGGGCCGTGGTCGGCGTGAACGTCCGCGGCCGCGACATCGCCGGTTTTGTCTCCGACGCCCAGGCCGCGATCCGCGCCAAGGTCGAGCTCCCCTCCGGCTACATCCTCCGCTGGGGGGGCCAGTTCGAGCACCTTCAGACCGCGACCCAGCGGCTCTTGATCGTCGTGCCGATCGCCCTCGCCCTGATTTTCCTCTTGCTCTTCAGCACGTTCAATTCGTTGCGCCTAGCTGCTTTGATCTATCTCGCCGTACCAATGGCCGCGACCGGCGGCGTGTTCGCCCTGGCCTGGCGCGGCCTCCCGTTCTCGATCTCAGCGGGCGTCGGTTTCATCGCCCTGTTCGGCGTGGCTGTCTTGAACGGCCTGGTCTGGGTCAGCGCTGTCGAGCACTTGCGCCTGGAAGGCCACGAGCGCCACGAGGCCGCCCGCGAAGCCGCCGTCGTCCGCTTGCGACCGATTCTGATGACCGCGCTCGTCGCAGGCTTCGGCTTCATCCCGATGGCCACCTCCACCACCCCCGGGGCCGAGATCCAGCGGCCGTTGGCGACGGTCGTGATCGGCGGCTTGATCACGTCCACATTACTGACAACACTCGTCCTGCCGGCAATCTACCCGTGGTTCGCGGACCGGCCGAAGGTTGTGGAGATCTGAAGCGAAAGGCGCGGTCCTGGACACGAAGCCAAACTCAAGCGGCGTTTCGTCCGGGCGGGCGGCGCTGTGCCTTGCCTCAATGAGCGTGCGCCGACAGAATACGAGAGGAATGTCTTTCTACCAACGAGAAACCGCCCATGGCGAACGTGCTGGCCAAGTCCGCGCCCGCGAAAACGGTGGCCGACCTTCTCGCCCGGCTCGGGAACATCCCTCCACGGCGCGTTCGGCTCATACCTGTTCCGGGCACTGCCACCGAGAAGGACGTGATTGAAGTCGAAGCGAGCGAGGACCGTCTCTGCGAGCTCGTTGAGGGCACCCTGGTAGAGAAGGTCATGGGCTTTGAGGAATCGGAGTTGGCGGCTTCGGTCATCTTCTTCCTCAGCGCTTTCGTGCGTCCTCGCAAGCTCGGGATCGTAACGGGGCCCGACGGCACGATTCGACTCATGCCCGGTCTGGTGCGCATTCCTGACATCGCGTTTCTTTCCCGTGCGCGCTTTCCCGGAGGAAAACGACCCAAGGAAGCCATCCCTCACCTGGCCCCGGACCTTGTTGTCGAGGTGCTCAGCAAAGGCAATACAAAAAAGGAAATGCGCCGGAAGCTGCGCGAATACTTCGACGCGGGCGTGCCCCTGATCTGGTACGTCGATGCGAAAACGCACACCGTGCAGGTCTTCACCGCTGTCGATCGGTCGGTCACGCTTCGCGAAGACCAAACGCTCGACGGCGGCAACGTCCTACCGGGCTTCCGGCTCCCTTTGAGCCAATTATTCGCGGAACCCGACGAATGAGATGGGTCTGCGCCCAATGATGACGATCCTTTTCCTCCACGGCTGGCACTCGGTCCCCGGCGGGGTCAAACCGTCTTTCCTTGCCCAGCACGGTCACGCGGTCATCAACCCGGCCCTCTCGGACGACGACTTCGACGAGGCCCTTCGTACGGCCCAGGCCGAATACGATCGCCACCGGCCCGACGTGATCGTGGGCTCCTCCCGAGGCGGGGCGTTGGCCATGAACCTCGACGCCGGAATGACGCCGCTCGTGCTGCTGTGCCCGGCCTGGAAGCGGTGGGGCACGGTCAAGACCGTCAAGCCCGGCGCGTCCGTTCTGCACTCCGAGAACGACGACGTGATTCCCATCGCCGACAGCCGCGACCTGGTAAGGCGTAGCGGCCTGCCCGACTCCGCACTCGTCGTCGTGGGCAACGACCACCGGCTCGCCGATCCGGAGCCCCTCCAGGCGATGCTGGATGCCTGTCAGAGAGCCGCGTCGCAAGGCGCAGGCAAGACCCTTTGAATCAGCACGAGGACTCGTGGACGATGCCGGTCGCGTTCCACCAGGGCATTCCGCTGCTGCGCATTTTCGACGTCACGAAAGCGAAAGAATTCTACGTGGGCTTCGTCGGCTTTTAGGTTGATTGGGAGCACCAATTCGAAGAGCACACTCCTACCTCTATGCAAGTGTCGCGAGGCGCCTTGTGTCTCCACCTGACCGAGCACCACGGAGATGCTTGCCCCGGGCCAACGGTCTTCGTCTGGATGACGGGTATCGACGAATTTCACCGGGAGCTTACGGCGAAGTCGTACAAGTTCCTGAGGCCGGGTCTGAAAACGACGTTCTACGACGCGAAGTGCGTCGAGGTGATCGACCCGTTCGGCAACCGCACCTGGTTCAACGAAGACCTGAAACACGACCGCGCCTCGTAGCCGTGGACCCAGGGCAAGATCGAGGCTCACGGCAACATCCCGCCGCAATAATCCTCAAGTGTAAATGCGCCACATCGCTATACAGCCGTAAAATCTCCACCCCTAATCGCAACGGTGGCGCAGCACTTGCTATAACTCCACTCAAGAGAAAGGTGGGCCGGCCAGCGCCCGCCGCGATCGTAGTTCGGATATATGACGGAGGCTTATTATGGCTGAAAGCCAATGGGGATTGTGCAAGGACTGCAAGTGGTGGCAGATCGAGCCCAATGCCACTGTCGGCAACCTGACGATGGGGCTGTGCATCGACGAGAAGCTGCAACCCTATCAACTGAGGGTTTCGGGTATCAGCGGGTGCAACCGCTATTTGCCCGGCGAACCCGCCCGGGCGAAGGGTTCGAGTGAAGCACCTCCGCAGGCGGAGCCGACCCGCTAAGGAACAGGCCGGAAATCACGTCCCGCTCGGTGTTTGCTCCGAGCGGCCGGGGTGACGTCTTCGTGCCCAGGCGCAATCGGGGGGGATTCGACCGGGGCGCGAAGACTTCGTCCCAGCCGCCCGAGGATTCATCGGAATGACAACACAGGAAGCGAGTCCCGATCTATTCTTGAGTGCCGTATACCGGAGCGAGGACCCGCGTGGGTGGCTCCTCGCTCCAAGGGGTGGCTTGCTCCGGACGGCGACTCCCCGACCTGTCCGGCGCCGGAAGAGGTCGACAGAAACGCCGATGACAACAACCCCGCATAACCCTAGTGCGTGCGCTGGAGCGTCGGCCCGCGTCCATGAGGACCTTCTGTCAAGCGCACGGACGTGCCCACGTTTCAAGGCTCTCCCGAATCCGCGCGACTTCGCCTTCGCGTCTCACGGCGCCGTGCTAAGACCCCGCTCTTTCCAGGCTCGCTCGAAAAACGCGACGATCGGACCGGGATCGTCCAGACCGTGAGGATGGTGGTCCTTGCCCGGCTTGACGATCCGCTCGACTGGACCGCCGAGGGCCTTGTAGCGGTCGTACACGACCTCCGAATTCTCACGGTGAGGGACCACCTTGTCACTGTCGCCGTACACGAGGAGGACTGGCACCTTGGCCGCGGCGAGCGGCGCCAGGCGGTCGACCGGGTTGAGCTTCGAACCAATGGCTGCGCGGTCGTCGCGAAAATCGTAGGCCTTGAGCAGCTTCGCCCACTCCTCGGGGGAGCCAGCGCCGACACCTAATCCCTTGGGCTTCCCGCCGGGCCAGCTCTTGAAGTCGCAGACGCCGTTATCGAGGTAGACCGCCAGCGTCTTGTCGGGGTGCGCTGCGGCCCATGCCATGCAGTAGAGCGCCCCTCGGCTCAGCCCGATCAAGGCCGGCCGCGGGCTCAACTGATGGTCCTTGACCAGCACGTCGTAGAACGTCTCCCAGCCGGCGACCGCCTTCGGCGAGCCAAAAAGGTCGGGCACGCCGATGTAGGCGAGGTGCCAGCCGTGCTTGAGCAGCTCGATGTCGGCGTTCGGGAAGGCCCCGAAAAACTCACCCCGCCAGGCCCAAGGGCGCCCGGGCAGCGGCGTTTCCGGCTCGACGACGAGCGCGGCCGCACCGCCCACCCGGAAGTCGTGGCGCACGAAACCCTCCCAGCGGCTCACCGCGCCCGGCAATGGCTTGGGCTCAGCCGCGGTTCCCACCCCGCCCCCAACCAACAATACTCCGATGACGAACACCATCCTCATGGCATTACACCCCTCGCGCGGTCCTCGGGCCGGGGCCGTTCCCGGCGTTCTCGGACCGCGATCATACCCGTTCGCCTCCCCGGCCGAGAGGGCCGACCACCCCTCCCGCCGCGCTCGACCCACGACCTTCTCGCTCTCATAGAGTGATGCGTGGATGAGGTTTGAAACGGGACGAATTGCCTGTCGCGTGCCGGATCCCGTGAGTCCGAAAACCGCTGGATTCGCATCTGCCCATAAGATGTCCTGCAAGAAATATCTTGTTTCGGGGTACGGGACGATTGCAAGGCGACACCTTCCTGCATACTATTGAATGCGCCCGAGTTGAAGCTCTGTTTGCGACTTGCTACGCAGACCCGCCGAGGTTTCCCCCGCCAGGCGTGCTCGACACCGCCCGGGCGGCTCTTGATGCACAACAACCTGTTTTCCCTCTGATTCCGAGGCCAACGGGGCCCCGGTTTGCCCCGTTGACGTCGCGGATCCCCCTGGAGAGAGTCTCGATGGCGACAACGACTGCGACAACCGCCCTGAAGTCGAAGGCGGCCAAGGCCAAGAATGACAGCGCGCAGCGGCTCAAGCTGGCGCAACGGGCGGCGATCCTGCTGAAGCAGGTCAGCGACCCGACCCGCCTTCAGGTGGTCCTCATTTTGTCGAGCGGCGAGAAGCACGTCGGTGCTCTCTGCGATGAACTGGGGCTCGGCCAGCCCGCCGTCAGCCACCACCTCGCCCTGCTGCGGCACGGCGGCATCATCGCGCCGCGCCGGCAAGGGAAGAACAACTTCTACGCCCTGACCGAGACCGGCGAAGAGCTGGCCAAGGTCGCGAAGGCCGTGATGCCCTGATCGGACCGGACCGCGCATGACGCGAACGGCCTGGTCGCCGATAGGGCACCGCCAGGCCGTTCGCGTTTTCGACCACGCGTTCGGTCATTTCGACTCAACGATGAGTACCCGATTCTGACGACGAGTGTTCACCGGGGCGACGTCGCCTCGTCCGGGCCCTCAGCCCTTCACCGAGAGGAACCGCTTCCGGCCGGCCACGATCCGCAGGATCGCAAAGGTCCGGCGCAGCCCAACGCTTCCCAAACGGCGACTCTCCGACTCGGCCCCGACCCAGGCCCGAATGTGACCGCGACGGCCCAATGGAGGACCACCGTGGCCAGGTTCTGCTGCGCGCAGGGCATCCGGCCGGCCCCCTTCACGGGGTTCACCAAGCGGTCCGGTTTAGAGCGGTTTTCGCATCGGCTGCGCACAGTCTCGGGCATGGACGTAGGCGCTGTCGATTGTGGGCCGAACCGGGGGCACGTCCAAGGCTCTCGCTGTCAGACTCTGGAATCGTCCCGCATGGGCGACTGGGGTCGAGCCCGCCTTGCTGCGCGGCGCTTCCAGTCGACGTGCCTCATCCCAGGGCCCGTCCGTGGTCCCCAGTCGAATTCTCAAGATCGGTACCTGGAGCGCGGAGAACACGGACCCACCGCGAAGAGCGCCGGGGTCAGAGGAGAAAGAGTAATTTGGCGATACTGCGTAAGGATGACCGTCCGTCACGTCCCTGGTTTTTGTTAAGCTGTGCCCGACCCCGTTTCCTTTGCCGCGGGTCGTCTTTCCTCTGAGCATGGCGTCCTTGGCGATTGGTCTTGCTCGCCGGTGGCCGAATCGCCTCAACGGAGCGGCGCAATGCCCGACACTCCCACCGTCATCGACCGCGTCGCCCCAGCTCGCCGGCCCGAGCGGCGCGTGGTGATGCACCAGAGCTGGCGGCAGCTCCTGTTCCTGCACTGGGAGTTCCCCGCCCCCGCTCTCCAGGCGCGGCTACCGGCCGGTCTCGAGCTCGACACGTTCGAGGGGAGAGCGTTCGTCGGGCTCGTCCCCTTCACGATGTTGGGCGTACGCCCGGCCGGTCTGCCGGCGTTCCGGCCCCTCTCCGACTTCCATGAGACGAACGTGCGCACCTATGTCCACTTCGAGGGAAGAGACCCAGGGGTCTGGTTCTTCAGCCTCGACGCCGCGAACTCCCTGGCCGTCCTCACGGCGAGGGCCTGGTTCCACCTCCCCTACCACCGCGCCCGGATGCGCCTGGACCGCGACCCGGCAACGGGAACGACCAGGTACCAAGGCCGCCGCCTCTGGCCCGGGCCGCTCCCGGCCCGCTACGCGCTCGAGGCCGCCCCTCGAGGTCACGCCGCCACGGCCGCGGTTGGCACGCTCGAACACTTTCTGGCCGAGCGTTACCTGCTCTACGCCGCGCACCGGGACCGGCTCTACCGCGAGCAGGTCCATCACCGCCCCTACCCGCTCCAGCCGGCCGACTCCCTCGCGATTGACGAAAACCTGCTCGCCGCCGCCGGCCTGACCCGCCCCGAACACCCTCCCCTGGCCCATTACGCCGTGGGCGTCGACGTCGAGGTCTTCCCCCTCGAGGCCATTCGCTGAGCCCGCCAGGCCCGACTCGGCCCGTCTCCCGTATCAAATTTCTGATGCGGGACAAACCGCTGGCGGAACCGGCGTAAATCTGGCGGACTGTAACGACGCGAAGATGGTAAGCGGCCGTCGAATGACGCCCTACGTCCGGCGTGAGACGGCCACCCGCGCACCCTGGTGTCACTGGGGTTCCCCTCCTTTGGATCATATCACATATCGATTCGACCGATTATTTCTCCTGATAATACCTTCAACACAAGCCCTGTCGCAGAGACTCGCCGCGCGTTCGAGGGAGGTCTCGCCCCGGCGGTGACACTTCGACCAGGCAAAGCGTATCCATTTGTTTCAGGGGCTTTACAGAGGAACGCATCCTTGTTTCGTAATTGCAAATGGACTGGAAATCGCCCTTCCCAAAGCGCGCAGGGACTGCTGTAGGGGCTGGCTTAATATTGCGTTTTGGAAAAAATGTCTTGCATTCCCAAAACCAACATCCCATCTTGGCAACGCAACACGGGAAGGCCCCCCGCGGGGCTGGTGCCGGTCATGCCGGCGATCAGTCTGGTGCGGGGGGCGGAAGAAAGCGGTCGCTATGGGAGCGTCCGCGTCCCGTGGTCCCCTTGGGAGTCTTGTGCGTTGAACCATCCGAACCCCTTCAAGACGAGCACCCTCGCGGTCATGGCGTTGCTGGCGGTCATTGTGCTGAGCGTGCCCGGCTCGGCCCGCGCCCAGCAGGCTGCCGCGCCCGCCGCTGCCGCGGCGACCACAACCACCACCGCGGCGGCCGCACCGGCACCCGCGTCGGACCCTTACGGGTTTACGAACTGGCTGAACGCCACCCGCGCCTCGTACGGCTTGGCCCCGGTCGGGTACGACCCGAACCTGGCGAGCTGGGCGCACGTCAACAACACCCATCAGAACGCCCGAGGAATGGGCCACCACGTGATGGGACCCGCTCGCCGGCAGAACTCGGCGATGGGGAGCTACGGGTCCGTACCGGGGATGTGGATGTCCTCCCCGGCCCACCGCGCCGCTCTGCTTGATCCCTCGATCCGCTGGATCGGGATCGCCGGCCTTGGGGCCTACTGGACGTATAACGCCTACTGAGCGACCTCGAAGTCGAGGCGCTGACGTCCGTAACTGATCGAACTCCCTCCCCCAAACGCACGACGCGTGCCCCGGCGCGCACGGACGCCGACCTGACCCGTCACGCTCGCATGCCGTGAGCGTGCCGACCGGCCGCGCGCGTCTTGCCCTGGGGGAGCCTTTTTCGCGTCACGCAGCCGAGCCCCATCGACGATCGTTGGCGATACCGGCGATTGCCGGGCCTCCGGATCGGCCGTCCCTGCAAGGGGCCGGCGGGTTTCCGACCCTTATTGTACGATTATAGCTCATAGAAGCAGCGCATCGCGCAGTTTGCGCACGATTTTGTTCTCGAGGTTCGCATCCCGGCCGCGGGGAATCCACCCCGCGGGGACCGGAAACGGGCCGACGATCTCGCGGGTGCGGTTCACCGAGGGGTCGTTGTTAAACACAGCGCGGCCGGCGGCCTGCCGGTCCGGCTTCACCATGTCTTCCAGCTCCTTGAACACTGTCACCTGCACGAGGAAGCCGCCGCCCGGGGCCGCGTTGACCGAGATCTCCCCGCGGCGGCGGATCGTCTGCAAGGTCGACTCCAGGCGTTCGCCGAACCCGCTCGACGACCCGTCCCACGGTTCCAGCAAGGTCGGCCCGATTGCCGGCTGCGTCACGATCTTGCGCGAGAGCCGGTTCTCGAACGCGATGTCGAAGTACTCGTCGACCACCTTGACCGTCGCGTTCCAGACCGTCTCAAAGTCCCCCGACGGGACGAGCAACGGGTTCTCCACCGGCGCGGGCGTCACCAGCTCCGAGAGGCTCTGGGACAGGTTTTGGGACATGCCCGCGCAGCCGGTCAACGGCCAAAGGCCCAGGGCCCCGATCCGAATCGCCATCCGCCTGCTAATGCGCCGCATGGGCCGAGCCTCGCTCTCGTGTCGCGTCGGGACAACGCCCGGCGGCCCGCGGAAACGACATGGGGATGTGCGACGGCGTGCGGGGACCGGTCCGGACCGACCGGGCCAAAGAGACGTGCGGGTCTGGCCGCCCCCAATCCAGGGACGTAGACCCCGTCGGCCCACGGTCGGCGCGGCATGGTGCCGGTTTCCACCGTTCTTGGCAAGCTCGATCCGGGCGAATTTCCGCTCAACGGCCGCCGTACAGTCCCTGCGCCTCGATGTACGCCTCGACCCCGCGGGGAACCTGGTAGCGGATCGACCTCCCTTCCGCCCGGCGCCTTCGTAAGTCGTGCGAGGCGATCCCGATCGGCGGCACGGTCACCGCGCGGAGCGAGTGCGTCCCGGGCCCGAAGTCGGGCAACGCCCCCCCCAGCTCCAGCCCAGGGCGATTCACCACGACAATCGTGGCAAGCTGGGCAATCCGTTCGGGTTGACGCCACGTCGGCAGGTCAACCAGGCTATCCGCGCCGATGAGGAAGAACAGCTCATCCGCGGGCCGTTCGCGGTGGATGGTTTCGAGCGTCTCGACGCTGTAATGCGGGCCGGGCCGCTTCGCCTCGATCTCCGAGACTTCGAAGGCCGGGTGTCCCGCGATCGCGATCCGGACCATCTCGAGGCGGTCGGCCACCGGCGTCCGCTCTCCCTGCTTGTGTGGCGGCAGGCCCGCCACCACGAACCAGAGCCGGTCCAGGGCGCATGCCTCACGGCACCCTTCGGCCAGGATCAGGTGACCCAGGTGGATCGGGTCGAACGTGCCGCCGAAAAGTCCCAGTCGCACCGCGTTTCCTCTTCCTTACATGGAGCCGCTGGGCCGACGGCTTGGTCCTTGGTCGCCGTCGTCGCCACAATCCCCGGCTCGGGGCGTCGGAACGACGACCTCGACCCGGTTCGGTCGCCGGACATTATGACAACGGTTTGTGGAACCGCGAAGACTCGACCGACGGCGCCGCTCGCTGGATTTTTGCCGCGCGGCTCGACGGTCGGCCCCTAGGGTGGGTCAGCCCGCCAAGGGCGCCAACCCCCCGTCTCCGGTGCGCGGTGGATTGCCAGGGCGGTTTCCTGTTCCGGAACGATGTGCCGGTGACCCGTGGCTGACGAGACGCCCCCCCGGCGGGGTCAGCGCCTCATTCCAGCTCATGAACGTCGTTCAGCACACCCCGAGGGATGCAGACGGTCAACACCGTCAGGTCACCGACGGCCTTGTGCCGCATGCCCCTCGGGACGTAGACGACAACTCCCTTGTGCAGCTCGATCTGGTCGTCGTCGAGGACCATCGTCCCCTGCCCGTCGATCACGTAGTAGATTTCGTCGGTCTTCGCGTGGTAGTGCAGCTTGGCGTCGTGGATCTCGACGTGGTGAACCTCGGCAGCGGCCCCGTCGTGCTCCTCGATGAGCGGGCGGATTTGGCCACACGTCTCGGCCCAGGGTTCGACCTCGGCCGGATCACGGCGCAGGAACCTGGCGGCGATGCTCATGGACATTCCCCCCTTTTGGCCCAGAGACTCCAGGAGACACGGCCCCCGTCCTGCCTTCGCTCAGGAAACGCCGCCCAACGAGAAGAACCCCTGCGGGCGAGTTGAGACCTGCGGAACGGCGATGTGGTACGCCCACGTGCCCGGAATGGCCGCCGCCTCTTGCTGGACCGACTTTTGAGCCCACGGGCTGCTGATCGAGATGAGCGACGACCCCACCTTGGAGTCCGCCGGCGTCACGACGACGTACGACGACCCGATCGCTCGGGTCTGGGTCGAGGCGCTCGAGCTGGAGGACGATGGCGAGAACACCACGTCGGCCCAGAAGTTCATGCCGGCGCCGCTGGCATTCGGGAACGCGCTGTTGCCCGAGCCATACACGCCGTTTCCACCAGAGACGCCGTTCCCGAGCGCCTGCAACGGACCGCTCTGGATCCCGCTGCGCGAGAAGTAGCTCGTGGTGACGCCGAAATAGCCGCTCCCCGAGGAAAACGACACGATGTACACCGTATTGGCCGAGATCGCGACCGGGCTAGAGAAGTTGACCTGCTCCCAGCCGTAGGCCGTCTCGTTGGTGAACTGGGCCGAGGCCAACAGCACGCCGGTCGACGACCAGAGATAGCCGACGTGCGTGTACCCGTTCATCCAGGTTTGCTTGTAGAACCGCGCCCCGGTGACGGTGCCGGACACGTTGGCGGTGAACTTCACGCCTAGGTCGTACGCCCCGTAGCTATACGCATTCTCGGAAGGGGTATACGAGTTGCTCCAGAGGGTATCACCCGTCGAGCTTCCCGTGCTTCCGCCCGTGGTGGTGGCGAACGCGGTGTTGCTGTAGGCCGAGCCCGTGCTCGCCCCCGTGGCCTGAACCCGGAATTCGTAGGTCGTTCCCGCCGCCAAGCCGGTGACCTGATAGGTCGTGACGCCGGCCGCGGTGGTGCCGAGCTGGGTCCACGTGCTGCCGTTCAGGCTGCTCTGCACCAGGTAGCCCGTGGCGCCGCCGGCCGCGGCGGTCCAGGACAGGTTGATTTGACTCGACGACACGGCCGTGGCGGTGAGGTTCGTCGGCGCGGCCGGGCTGACCGTGATCCCGGACTGCGTCGCGGACAGACCCGCGCTGCCGTTCACGGTGACCGACTGCACGCCCGCCGTCCCGAACGCCACGGTGAACGTGCGCGAGCCGCCGGTCAAGGTCTGGCTCCCCGTCGGCAGGACAGCCTGGGTGTCGCTGCTAGTCACGTTCACAGGACCGGTGTAGCCGGTCGCGAGGTTGCCGTACGGGTCCATTGCGGTGACCGTGAACGTGACCGGCGCGCCCACCGTCGCGGTCGTAGGCAGCCCGATCAAGGTCAACTGGGTCGCGGCGGCCGGGCTGACCGTGATTCCGGACTGTGTCGCGAAATGGCCCGAGGCGGTGTCGGTGACCGTGACCGATTGACTGCCGGCCGTCTTCAGCGTCACGGGGAATGTGTACGTTCCGTCGTCGGCCGCCGTAAACGTGAAGCTCGCCGGCAGTCCGGCCTGGACATCGCTGCTGGTAAATTTCACGGTTCCGGCGTAGCCGGTGTCGGTCGCCCCGCTCGAGTTCTGGGCGGTGACGGTGACGTTGAACGACGTCCCGGCCGTAACGGCTGTGGGCGCATTGAGGACCAGATTGTCGCTCGGGTTTGGGTTCGTCAAGTTCCCGTCGAGCGACTGGACAACCAGGTTGGCAACCGGGGAGCCCAGGCCCGTGACGTAGTCGTAGCCGGGCCCGGCCGAGTAATGCGGATTGCCGGTGCTGGTCCCGGTGGTGATGTCGTGGAAGTCACCCGTGGTCGCGTTCTGATAGAGGGTGGTCAACACCCCCTGCGGGCCTGCGGCGTTGAGCGCAGACTGGCTGCTCAGAGCGCGGCCCTGGTCGGCGATCGCCAGCAGCGCGGACCACTGGGGAGATCCGGCGCTGGTGCCGCCGACGGTCAGCCAGCCGTAGGTAATCCGCTGGTATGGGAACGAATCGTATACCGCGACGCCAGTGGACGGAGAGGCGTCGTAAGCGACATCCGGGTTGGCCCGTTTCGTCGTAGTCTGGGTCACGATGCCTTTCTGGTAATTCGGCTGTGTCTCGTAGGCACTGGGGCCACCGGTGCTGCCGCTCCAGCCGCTCTCGCTCAGCCAGGAGCTGTTCGCGCCGAGCGTGAGCGCGGTCCCACCGACGGACACCACGTTCGGCGAGGTCGCGGGCCACGACGCGGGCGCGCCCGAGTCGCCCGAGGAGGCTACGAACACAACGCCCGTCTTGGAGAAGTTGGCGTCATACGCATTCTCGCCGGAGAACTCGCTGCCGCCCCAGCTCATTGAGACCACATTCGCGTGCGCTGCGGCGTAGCCCACCGCGTTCAGGAGATCCGTGTCATTGGCGGAGCTGGCCTCAACGAGCAGGATACTGGCTCCGGGCGCCACAGCGTGCGCCCACTCCACGTCGAGCGCCTCCTCCATCTCCCAGCCCCCCGTGGAGTCGGTTCCGGGAAGGCTCGACCCGCCGTTCTCATTGACCCGGGCGACCGTGGTGCTTGGGAGGCCGAACTGCGTGTCGAAGGCGTTCAGGTCCGCCTGGATGTTGGGATCGTCGTAGGCGTCGACGATGGCGATCGTCTCGCCGGCCCCGGTCCCCTTGACAGAGCCGAACGCGATCGCGTTGAAGCCGTACGCCTGCGCGATCTGGGCCGGGGTCAAAGCGCCGGCGGGCGGGGTGCCGCTCGCCGCGAGCGAGCCGAGATCGAACATCGGGTGCGCCGTGAGAGACGTTGCGGACACCGGGCCGACCGCCGCTGTCGTGCTGAGCAGCTCCCGGGCTTCGAGAAGGAAGACGGTCGGGACAAGACGGCGTCGCTTCGAAACCGGTCGGGGTCGGTCAGGGTGGCGGATCAAGGTGTCGTCTCCTGGTGGCTGCGGCGCCGTCGCCGCATCAATTCGAGGGCGAAACGTGGGAAGAGAGCCGGCGTTTCGGACGGACCGAGGCCGCGCACCCGGCGCACGGAGCTTCGTCAGCGGTTCGGCAAACCCTGCCAAGGCTACTACTCAAGCTTAGGTCATCCGTGACCAGATATCAGCGCCTAGGTCGGTTCTGCCCGACGCCGCGACACGGCAACTGCCAGGACAGTTCGCGGCCAACCCTCGAGGCGGCCATTTCCTTCGACGATGGGTCACGCGACGACCGCAAACCCGAGCCGGGTGCGCGACCCGGCCGGAGGGCCGTTCCAACGGCAACGCGTCTGATTGTTAAGGGGTCCAGACATCGTAATGAGCGGAATTCCCGAATGTCAAACCGATTGCCGGTACGGGCCCACAACCGCCGTCCCAGGCTCAACGCACTCGCTCGGTCCCCCCCTCTCACGGAGTCCGCCCATTCATCGGTCGACGATCGGCGAGCCGATAACACACGGACGTGAAGCAAACCGGGGTCGCTCAGGCCCAAGTGTTCGGCGAGCGAGCCCGGAACCGCGCGAAGGAGTCGCGATCATGCCGATTCTGACAGCCCGACGCGCCTGGCGCGCGTTCACGCTCGCAGGGTGCATGCTGGCGGGAGCGTTGGGACCCGGCGGCCGGTACGCAGTCGGGCAGGCGATGTTGGCCGACGACGTGATCGTCCTCTCCAAGGGGCAGCGCGCGCGAAAACAGGCGCAATCGGCCGCCCAGCAGGGTGGGCAGTCCGGCGTCCTCGGGGCAAGCCCCGGCAGCGGCGTGTCGCGGCTGGGAGGACCGGCGGGGCCGCCCGCCACGAATGGCCGAGAGGCCCGCGCGGGGGCCCTCGGCGTGCTCTCGGCCGCCTCGGGATACAGCACGGCCTTCTCCGGTCGCCAGGAGGTCCCGCGCCTCGCCCCCCTCTCCCCGGCGCCAACCCCGCGCACGCCGCAGTACGGCGATCTCGAGCTCCCCGGCCCCGAGGATGCAGGACCGCCGAACGGCTTGACCCTCGACCAGGCGATCCAGGTCCTCGTCCAGTCCAATCCCGACCTCGCCGCCAAGGCGCAGGAGATCCCGAAGGCCGAGGCCGACACCCTCACCGCCGGCCTCCGCGCCAACCCCATCGTCTTCGCCAGCGCCGACGCCGTGCCGTACGGCGGCTACTCCCCACAGCGTCCCGGCAACAACAGCTACGGCGTCGTGCTCATCCAGCCGATCGACGTCAATCGCAAGCGCGCTGTGCGGGTCGTCGTGGCCGAGCAGGCGCGGCAGGTCATCCACGCCCAGTACCAGGACGCCGTCCGAGTCGCCATCGACCAACTGGGCACGACCTTCGTCGACGTGCTCGAGGCCCGCGAGCTCGTGCGTTACACACAGGCCAACATCGACCGGCTGAACGACCTGGTCGACGCGACGCGGCTGCTGCTCCGCAAAAGCAGCCACAGCCGCCCCGATCTCGACCGCGCGCTCATCCTGCACGACGCGGCCGACGTGGAGCTGGCGACGGCCCGATCATCCCTGCGGCAGGCGAAGCGGTCGCTGGCGACGCTCTTGAACCTCCCACCGGGCAACCCCGACGCGATCGAGGTACACGGTACGACTCGCGACACGGCCCCGCCTCCGCTGCCGATAAACGACCTCGTTCACCTCGCCCTCTGCGTGCGCCCGGACGTCGTCAGCTACCGGCTGGGAGTCCAGCGCGCCATGACCGACGTCCGGCTCGCACGCGCGGAGCGGTTCGAGGATGTGTTTCTGTTCTACACACCATACGGGTTCAACAACTACTCCTACCAGCACGAGCAGAGCGCGACGTCGTGGAGCCTCGGCGGGATGGTCGTGCTACCGGTGTTCAACCGCAACCAGGGGAACATCGCCCGCGCCCAGGGAACGGTCCTTCAGACCCAGATTGAGCTCGGCGGGATCGAGCGCCAGGTGGTCAACGAGGTCGAGCGCGCCGTCGAGGACTATCAGGTCACGCTCGCCGCCGTGCGGCGGACCGAACAGGACATCCTGCCGCGCGCCCGCCGGTTCCGCGACGACCAGTATCGACTCTTTAAGGCGGGCGAGGTAGACGTCACGACCTATTTCAACGCCCAGCGCGAGTACAACGACATCGTCCGGCAGTTTCGCGACAGCCTCGTCCGGCACCGCCGCGCCATGCTCAAGATCAACACGGCGGTCGGCCAGCGGATCTTGCCGTAGAGAGCACACGCTCCAAGGTTCGACCCTCGACACGGGCCGGGCCGCGGTCAATCGCCGACCATCGGCTCACGACCGGTTTTGACCTGGCCGAACCGAGTCTTTCGGGCCGTGGCACCGGCCGGCGGCGGGAGCCGCACGGGACGCCTCACCAGCACGTTGCTTGCGGCTGCAGCCTGCGCCCTGTCGTGCGTCGCGGGGACCGTCACGGCGAACTCGGGCTTGACGACGGCGGCGCTCGCGGTCGACGGAGTAACCGCGACGCTCGGGGTCGTTACCGTGACCTCGAACGTCTTGTAGTAAGGCGCGTTGCCGCCGCCCGCCCGCAGCCCGCTGTTGTTGAGCAACGGGTCGGCCGGATTCGGCTGGCCGTTGGCCTGGGCCGCGTCGATGCCGCTGAGGGCGTAGAGATAGAGGTCGTTACCCACCGGCTGGCTCGGGGTAATGATCAACACGTTCAAGTTCGGGTTGAAGGCCAGCGTGGCGTTCAGCGGTACGTCGGCCGCGTCGAAGGCGGTCGGGTTCAGCCCTCCGCCGGCCGGGACGAGCATCGCCGAGTAGCGGCCGAAGGACGAAAGGGCCACCGGCTGGGTGAACGTGATCGATGCATAGCCGACGGGCACGTTCCAGATCACGCCCGTGGTAGGCATCGTATCGGGACCGCCGTTGGCCGTGGCGACCTGCAGCGGTGCCTGGCCCGCGCCGACGGGAACGTTCCGGACCGTGAACGTGTCGTAGAACGTGGTGGCGAGGGGATAGCCGGGATTGCCGTATCCCTGGTTGTCGCTGACGTAGGCGGAGCCCGAGTCCTGGCCCGCGACGCGAATGAGGTAGACGGTGCCCGGGTTGAGCAGGGCCGTGGGCGTCAAATCAATGCTGTCCGTCGTCGGGCTGTAGGCCGCGACGCTCGGCACGACCGTGTCGCTCGACCCCTGCTTGGCGAGCAACTGCACCGTGTTGCCGTTCGCGGCGCCGGCGAACAGCGGCTTATTGAAGTGGATGGCGATCGTGTCGGGCTGGTAGATCAGGTTGTTGTTGATCGTCTCGAAGTTGTTGAAGGCCGTGACGCCGGTCACCTGGAGCGGGCTGCCGTTCGTAGCGGGCGGCTGGAGCAGGAACGTCGCGTAGAAGGTGCTCTGGCCGGTGCCCGCCGCGAGGGTATCGCCGTTCGTGTCGGTGTACGCGCCATTGACGCTGATCGCGTACACGTCCGCAGCGAGGGGCGCGGTCGGCGTGATCGTGATCTGGCTGGTGCCGTTGGCGTTGACCTTGTAGGTGGTGTTGGCGTGGATCGGGACGTCGCCCCCCTCGTAGTGGCTCGCCTGGGGAGCCGAGAAGGCCCCCGCTGGTCCGCGCGCGATGAGGAAGACGGAGTAGGGGTCGGACGTCAGCAGGCCGGTCTGTTGCGTTCCCGCCTTGGAGAGCGACGACGCCAGCAGCGGATGATTGAACGTGATGACGATCTTGCCGTTCGGCAGGGCCGTCACGACCGACCCGTTGGCGGGACTGGTGGCGGTAATCGTCAGCTCAGGCTTGGCGACGTTGATCGTGACCAGCGCGGAGGCCGTATCGTGCGTCGCGGCGTCGGTCACCGAATAGGTGAGCGTGTCCGTGCCGAGGAAGCTCGGGCTGGGAGGCGTGTACGTGAACGTCCCCTTGGCCGTGTCGACGTTCGAGATCCCTCCCCCCTGCGCGCTGTGGGCGGGGATCGTGAACGTCAGGGTCGGGTTCGCCGTGATGTCGTGAACGCCCGACGAGAGGTCGATCGTCTTCGCGGTATTCTCCGTTTCGGCCACGCTGAGGGCATCGGCGAAGAGGCCCTCGACGTCGATCGTTACCGTCCCGGTGGCGATCGCTTCGGTCGCGGTGTCGACGACGGTATAAGCCAACGTGTCGGTGCCCGTGAAGGTCTCCGTCGGAGGCGTGTAGCTGAAAGTGCCTTTGGCATGGTCGATGTTGGTGATGAAGCCGCCGTCCGCACTCGTGGTCGGGATGTCGAAGCTGAGTGTCGGGTTCGTCGTGACATCCTGGACGACCGGTCCGAGGTCGACGGTCCGCGTCGTCCCGATCAAGTCGTCCACGCGCCCGGGCCCGACGATCAGCGTGGCCACATTGATGATGATGGCGCCGGCGGCGGTGGTGTTGGTCGCGGTATCGGTGACGTTGTAGGCGATGGTGTCGACGCCCGTGAACGACGCGCTCGGAGGCGTGTAG
>JARLIH010000041.1 GCA_031291845.1 Isosphaeraceae bacterium
GCTCGGCCCGACGATGAAGTAGGCGATCACGACCGCGCTAAGCGCCACCGTCGCGTACGGGCTCACCACCGCCGCGACGGTGGCGACGAGGAAGGACGTGGGGCCGATCAGGGCGCCACGCCGGCGGGCGCGGGCGCTCGGACGCGCCGCCGGATGCAGAAGCTCCGGGTGGCGCACGAGGTGGTGCCAGAACAGCACGAACCAGCCGCTGGCGACCGTCATCGAGAGGCCATAGAAGACGGCCGCCGCCTCGCCCCGAGATCGTCCGGGCGTACCTGCAGGCGGCCCGGACACACCGGCCGATCCTCTCGCTGCCGCTGCCGGGCGCGGCCGCCCGGGCGATCCGGGACGGCGCGCTCCTCTCTCCGGAACCGGCCGCGGGGCGCCGGACCTGGGAGGACTTCCTAGCCGAGGAGTTCGGTTCATCGAGCGAGCGCCGCACCGAGGATGGCCTGCAGAGCGCGGCGTGACACCGCGGCCCGAACGTGCCCGGGCTTCGCGGAGGCGCTTGCTAGCGTGGCGTCGACGGGCGCGATCGTCCGGATGCCGTCGTGGACCTCGAGCAAGCGCACCGCGCCTTCTGGACAAGCCGAGCGGCGTGGCGACGGTCAGGCTGAGATGACCCCCGACGACGGCGCGACGTACCCTGGACTTCGGGTTGGCCCCGAACACGGGCGTGACGAAAGGCGTCACCAGAGCGCCTCGGCTGTGCAGGCGTGCACGGCGGCCGATGGCATGATCTTGGTCCTGCCGGCTTCGGCTCCGGGAGGACGGGGAGGCGAGCATGGGCGTGTCGGGAATCGGCGGGTTCTTCTTCCGGGCGAAGGATCCCGAGGCGACGCGCGCCTGGTACGTCGAGCATCTCGGCGTGGGCTCGGCGCCATACGGCTCCTGGGAGACGCAGGCGGGGCCCAGCGTCTTCGCCCCGTTCCCGGCCGACACGGGCTATTTCGCGGCGGATCGCCAATGGATGCTCAATCTGCGCGTGGACGATCTTGACGGCCTGTGCGCGACGCTCCGTGCAGCGGGGATCGCGGTGACCACCAAGCCGGAATGGAACATGCCCGGCGTCGGCCGCTTCGCGCGCATCCATGATCCCGAGGGCAATCCAGTCGAGCTGTGGGAGCCCGATCAACCCGCTTGAAGTCTCAAGCGGGTGCCTGGGGAACGGCTGCGTACGTACGAATCGGGACACCAGATTGGTCATGAGCCGGGCCCGAGCCCGACCCCGATGCGCCCCTTCGCAGGGATGGTCCGGCTCGTCCACTCTCAAGGATCAGGTGCGCCTGTGGATGACCAAAGAACCGACGGCGTCGTCGCCGGAGCGTTCGTCACCGAGACATTCGAGTACGACGGTGGACGGCAGGTCACGGTGTACGTCCCGCCGGAGCCGCCAGAGGCAGTCGTGTTCGCGGGTGACGGTCAGGTGATCTCGCAGTGGGGCCGAGTCCTCGAGCGGGCCGACGTGCCGCCCACGCTGATCGTCGGTGTACACGGGCTGGCCGATGAAACACTGCGGCTCCATGAGTACTCACCGGGCTTTGATCCGGGACGGTTCGCGGCCCACGAGCGGTTCTTCGTCGAGGATGTCCGTCGATGGACGTGGTCGCGATTTGGTGTGGCGCTGCCCCCCGGACGCACCGCGGTGTTCGGAGTCTCGGCAGGTGGCGAGCTGGCGCTTGCCATGGGGCTTCGGCATCCGGACGTCTACGGTGCGGTCTTCTGCGCCTCCCCGGGCGCGGGTTACCGACCGCCAGCGGTGATGCCGAGTTCGCTGCCGCGCGCGTACCTCGTCGCCGGTACGCGGGAGCCGTTCTTCCTCGACAACGCCAGGCGATGGGCGGCTGCGCTGCGCGACGCAGGTGCGGACGTCGTCATGCACGAGCGACTCGGCTCACACGGCGGCGCGTTCTGGCGCGAAGAGTTCCCGTTGATGGTGGCGTGGGCGTTTGGTCGATGATCCATCGACGCGGCCCAGCGGCGGCTGTCGGCACCACTGGGTCTGGCCCTCGAGAGCGACCTCGCGGAACGACGTCGGCTCTTCCTGCGCGCCTAGGAGCGGGGCGCTTGGTGCGGAGCCGGGGCGGGATCAGAGCAGCGCCGGGGTCCTATCGCTCGCCTGTCTGTGAACACGGGCACGATCGGTCCCCTCGGCCGGCCGACCATCACGAGTAGCCTCTTCGAAGCGTAGGAACCGGAGCCGACTGGAGGACATCGTGGTGGGCAGCAAGTGGACGATCGCCGAGCTGATCGGTTTCCGGCAGAAGGCCATCGAGGAGTACTTGCGGGTCGGCGGCGACCGGGAGTCCTGGCTGCTCGATCTCCGCGCCGTCACGGTCGAGCTGGACCGGGCGAAAACGCCGGCGGGCGACCCGGCGCCGGTCGAGACCAGGGCGCAGCGGGTCCCCGCGGCCCTCGACACCCCCGACCGCGAGCCCACACGGCTCGAGCAGAACCAGGCGCGGGCGCGGGCGGTTCGACACGAGTCGCTCAGGCGGAGGGTACGTAGGGACAAGCCCGAGTTGTTCCAGGAATGGACCCGTCGTGACAAGGAGCGCGATGAGGAGCTGGCGGCGCGTATCGCCGCCGCGGACGCCGAGGGCCCACCCGAGGCGAGACGTCAGCGGCGCCTCGTCGAAGCCCTCAGCTCGCCGTGGCCGGACGACGCGACGCCGGCGGAGCGGGTGCGGGCTCTCGCGGCGCGACCGCTTCCCCGGATCCCTTGCGCGTGCCGGCGCGCGAGGACGTCACCTGGACGGCCGGCGACTGGCTCCGGTGGGAGGAGTTCATCGACGGCGTGCCGTGTCAAGGGTGCGGGCTCGCGTACTTCGACCGGGCGATGCAGGATGAAGCCGATCGGCGTCAGGATGGCCGGGCTGTGGAGCCGTACGACGTGTGGCAGGCCCGGATCCGTCCGCTCGAGCTGGAAAGCGAGCGGGCGTTCCAGGAACTCCATCCCGACTGCGGGGCCACACACCATTCGTACAACTACGGCCCGTGGCACTGTGACCGCTGCTGCCCGCCGCCACCACTGCTGGAGAACCCGGAGGTCCAGCGCGCATCGCGGGCTGCCGCCACGCCGGCTGCGCCGCCGGCCGCAACGCCGCCCAAGATCCGCCGCTGCGGCACCTGCCACCAGGAGTCCGGCGAGGGCCACGTCTGCCGGCTCGAGGACCTACCGAGGAGGCTCCAGGCGGTCGTCCTCGCCGTGGCAGAAGCTCACCGCGGTGGTGACTAGCCGCGAACTCCGGCCCTCCGCGGCTCACCCAGGTCTACCTCGGACCGCACCCCGCTATCTCGTGGCCAGCACCGCGGCGAAGACGAGATAGCCCGCGATGATCACCGAGCCGGCCCGACGGTCCAGCCCTCGGCCTCGTAGGGCGAGAGCGATCGACGCGCCCGTCAGGGCGAGGTAGGACAAGGCCACGAACAACGCGTCGTCCAAGGGACGGGCCAAGCCCAGGAGCGCGCCGGGAATCAGCAAGCCCACGATGACATTGAAGGCGTTGCTGTTGAACGCGGTGCTCAGGGTGGCCGCCCCTCGCCCTCGAGAGGCGAGGTAGATCGCGGCCACCGCATTGGGCAGGCTGGTCACA
>JARLIH010000405.1 GCA_031291845.1 Isosphaeraceae bacterium
ATCGGCAGGAGACGTGGCCGGCGCGACGGCGGCGGGCTCCGGCGCGACCGTACCGGGGACTACCGTGCCAGGCGCGTAAACCGGGGTGTAGCTGCCGTAGACCGGAAGACCACCGTCGGCCAGGCCGTAGCCCAGGCCGCCGTAGCAACCGCCGCCGTAGCAACTCCCGTAGCAGGCCGAGACCACGGGCGGGGCGCAGCACGCCGAGCATTGCTTGCGGTGGCAGCCGAACAGGCCGTGGTGGTGCTTGCTGTAATAGCCCCCGCCGTAGCACGACGAGTAGCAACTGCTCCCATAGCAACTGCTCCCATAGCAACTGCTCCCATAGCAACTGCCGAAACCGGCCATCGTGTAGCAGCCGCTATAGCACGACGAATAGCAGGAGCTGTAGCACGCCGGTGCCACGTAGGTCGAGTAGTTGACCGGCACGGAATAGCAGCCCGACCACTGCGCGACCGACGTGACCTGGCCGCTGGCCAGCACCGGCGCACCGTAGCAGCCGCCATAGCACGACGAATAGCACGCGCTATAGCACGCCGGAACGTAGGCCGGACCACAAGTCTTGTGGTGGCAGCCCATGTTACTCAGCGCCAACAACATCACGATCGTTCCCTGCATCTTGTTCCTCCCCTGTTGCGAAGCGAAGTAGGTCGTCAACGCGGCACGGCCACCAAGCGACGTATCGCCCGTTCCCTTCGACCCAGAGCGCGGCGCTGCTCCCGCCCCCTCGCGCGAAAGCTGATCGCCCCGAACTGTTCCGCGTTTCTACCGAGTTGCCATAATCATCATTCTCTGCCCAGGCACCGCAAGTTTAATCGCCGAAGTAGGCGATTGCAACCGTCTTTGTCAAAATAGCGTGACCGCATGGACGAGGGGGGTTTGCGAAAATTTGATGGTAATCATGGGTGCAAAAGCCATTCCGACGAAAGAGTTCGGTCCAACTTCGGTGGCGGCGTGGGGAAAGATCGCGCACAATGCCGTGGGCGGTGTGCGAGATGGCCAGATCGGGCATGGTCCAGACGGGAGTCGCGGCAATGAGCGGGCGCAGAGGGACCGAGGAGGCGGCCGCTTCGAGTGACGCGTTCCACGAGGAAGCGGCGCCCGTGGGCTGGCCCTCCTGGGCGCGGCGGGTCGTGACGGTCGTGCTGGTCGTGCATCTTGGGGCGCTGGTGGCGGCGTCGATGGGGTCGGTGCCGCCGTCCTCGCTCCTGCAGCAGAACATTGCGCAGTGGTTCGTGCCGTACTACGACATCATCGACCAGGGGTACGCTTACCACTTCTACGCTCCCGAGCCGCCCCCCACGCCGGTCGTCCTGGCGACGGTGCATTTCGTCGACGGCCGGTCGGACGAGGTCGTGCGCATTCCCGAGCGCGGTGTCCGTCCGCGGCTGCGCTACCAGCGGCAGCTCGCGCTCGCGACGTGGCTGTTCATGGATTACCAGGATGCATTGATGTCGGGCGGGGACGGCAGCAAGAGCCGTTGGGCGCGGGCGTACGCCCGCCACCTCTGCCGGACGCGGACGGGGTGCTCGAGCGTCACGCTGCACGTGAAGATGCACCGGATCCCCGACCTGCATGAGCTCGGCGCGCGTCTCGAATCGAACCGAGGGGGGCGGGTGGACATCGACTCGGAAGAGTACTACGACGTCCCGCAGTGGATCGGAGACTTCACGTGCGACGCCTTTTGAGCGGCCTTGTCCACTTCGCGTCCGGGTTCTTCGGCGCTGTGGGCCGGGGCTGGAACGCGTTTTTCTTCACACCCGCCGACCCGACGAGCCTGGGAGTGATCCGCGTCGGCGTCGGCGTCCTGGTGTTCTGGAGCATGCTGGTCTACGGACTGGACCTGCGTGACTTCTTCGGTTCGCAGGGCTGGGCCGAGGCCGACACGGTCCGTTACTTCGACTACCACGCCCCGAACCTGGGTTACCAGGGGCGCCACCCTTATGCGTGGTCCTTCTGGTACTGGGTTCCCGACGGTCTGTTGTGGCCGGTCTGGGCCCTTTGCATGGTCGTGCTGGCCCTCTATACGGTGGGGCTCTGGAGCCGGGTGACGGCCGTGCTCGCCTGGGTCATCGTCGTGTCGACGGTGCGGCGGGTGCCGGTGTCGCTCTTCGGGTTCGACCAGATGACGTCGACCTGGACGCTCTATCTCGCGGTCTGCGGGGCCAGCGGCCGGGCGGTTTCGATCGACCGCTTCCTGGCGCGGTACCGCGAGGCGCGCGCGGCGGTCGCTCGGCGGCGCCAGGATGGGCGCTGGCTCCTCGCTCCGGGCGCACCGGCTCCGTCGGTGGCCGCCAACCTCGGCCTTCGCCTGATCCAACTCCATCTCGTGCTGATCTACGGCGTGGCGGGATTCGCCAAGCTCCAGGGGGCGGCCTGGTGGAACGGTACGGCCATCTGGGGCACGATTGCCGCGGGTGAGTTCCGCCTCTTCGACCTGACGTGGCTGGCGGCGTACCCGCTGATCCTGAACGTCCTGACCCACGGCGGCCTGCTGTTCGAAATCTTGTACCCGTTCCTGATCTGGAACCGCTGGGCTCGCCCCGTGCTTTTGTTCCTGGCGTTGGTGCTGCACGTGGGGATCGGCCTGACGCTCGGTCTGGCGGAATTCGGGGTGGCGATGCTGCTCGGGAACGTCGCGTTCGTGTCGGGCCCCTGGCTGCGCAGCCTCGTGACCGGGTTGTCCCAGCCGTGGGGCCGCGTCCTCTACGACGGCGCCTGCCCGCGCTGCCGCGCGTCGATGGCCCTGATCGGCGCCGCCGATCCTGACCAAGTGATCGCGCCGGTGGACCTGACGGCCGTGAACGTGACCGCCATTCACCCTGCGCTCACCAAGGAGGCGTGCCTCCAGGCGATGCACGTCGTGCGTGCGGACGGCCGGATCCTGATCGGTTACGACGCGCTGGTTGCGCTCGGCCGGTGGTGTCCCCTTTACTTTCCGTTGGCCCTGCTGGGTTCGCTCCCGGGTGTCACCATTGTGGGCCGCCGCGCGTACAATGCGATAGCGGCCTCGCGTCCCCGCGACGTGCCCTGCACCGACGACGTGTGCGGTCTCCACTCCCCCGTCGCCGTCAGCGCCAAGCACGCTGCCGCCGCGGCCGAATCCGAAAGGGCCCGCCCATGAGGAACGTCCACAACGAGTCGCCGAGCGAAGACGGGACCGAATCCCCGCGCGTCTTTGTGCGGGAGCCGGGCTGGCGGATCGGACACAAGGTCGGCAGCACACGTGAGTTTTGCTACATGATGGCGCCCGGTCAGGACTTCTACCACCGGCTGCTCGACGGCGAGGTCTTCCTCTTCAACAATGAGGAACGCCTTTGTTTTGCTTGCGCCCAGCGGCGCGGGTTGCTCTCGCACGCGGCCAAGGGCCTGCGCGAACCCCTCCACACCCGGGACCGGATCAACCCCGAAGGGACTTCGGAGTTTGAAGTGCCGGGATTGGAGTCCGATCGCTGATCGCGTGACACGAATTCGTAGGGTGCATGAAATGCACCGGTACGTTTCACGCACCCTACGGGAATGCGGCTCGTCCGCTTTGTCGGGTGCATGAAATGCGCCAGTGCGGTCCACGTATCTCACGGAAATGCGGCTCGGCCTCTGGACTCCGAAGCGCCTTGTCAGTTCCGTCGTGATTGGGTTTGAAAAATGAAAAACCCCAAGGGTTCTTGCTGGAAATTGACGGTGACGTGACATAGATTCGGTTCCGCAGTCAAAAAACCCAGCCGTGTTGTGTTAACAGCGGGATGTTAGTCCATGCGCGTCTTTTCACGGTCGAGTGCGGCGGCCTTGAGCAGTGCCGCGGTGGTGTTGATGGGGGCGCTGTCGCTCGTGGCCCAGGAAGCCGCGGCCCCGAAGCCGGCAGAGAACGCACCCAAGGCGAAGCGTTCCGGCGACGCGTCCCGACGCGTCCCCGACTACTTCGGCGACATCGGACTGTCCGCCGAACAGAAGGAATCCATTTACAAAATACGTGAAAAGCACCAATCCAAGATCGCCGATCTTTTGAAGCAAGTGGCGGCCGCGCGGAAGGACGAGCTGGCCGAGTGCGAAACCGTGCTGTCGGACACTCAGAAGCAGTTCCTCGAGCAGCGCCGGCGTGCCGCGGCGGAGAAGAAAGCTGCCGCGAAGAAGAAGTCGGCCGAAGAGAAGGCGTCCAGCGAGAAGAAGGAAGAGACGAAAACCGACGCGGCAAAGTGACGTCAGGAAAGTACCCGCGGCAGTCTCGAGGGCGACGGTTGAGGCGATCGAGTCGGCCGGACAACCGAGCCCTCTCTCGCGGGCTTCAAGACTCCGTGGCCCCTTCGGTGTCGCGGTCGCGGCGGTACCAACTCCAGAGCAGCCGGTGCGTCGTGTAGTCGAGCAGCGCTTGGGAGCTTTCGAAGGTGTACTCGTTGGGGTCGGCCCCCGCGAGCAGGGCGCGGGTGGGCTCCGTGAGGTAGGCATCGCCGGCGCGGGCGCAAAGGTCCGCGAGGAAGATGGGGAAGTTCTCGGCCGATGAGTGGCTGAGGCGGTCGCCGAGATAGGCGTAGTTCATCTGGTTCTCGACCACGCGGAACGCGACCCGCGGATCCCTGCGCACGATGACGACCTCGCCGATGGGGTCGCGCGGGATGCGCTGGGCGCGGTTGCGGCGGTCCATCGGCTCGGGTTTGCGGAGCGCGAGCGCCCGCAAGCCCGTGACGACGGCCGACGGCCAACTCGGCGGGCTGACACTACGGAACTCGTCGTCGACCGCGATTCTCCCTGCGCTGATCAACTCGACCTTCGACCACGGCACCCAGTGCGTCGGCTCGCCGCGCAGCCCTTGGACGCGGAAGCCTTCGTCCAGGCAGGCGGCCTTGTGAATCGTCCGCGCGGGGCTGATTTCCGGGAACTGGTCCACGCGCCACGCTTCGGCCGGAATCCCGAGTTCGTAGAGTCCGTCCAGGAGGTCCCGGGTTTGGTCCTGAGGAAGGGTCTGGGGCCAGACTCCGGGCACGCGCGCGACCCACTGCAGGGCGTCGGTCGGGTGTACCCCCGCGACGCGCACGAACAACTCGCGCGCCGCGTGTGGGTCGTCGATCTCGGAGAACACGACCAGGCGGTAGAGCGGGGTAATCCCGGGCATCGGCGTCGTCACTCGCGTTCCGCGTTCGGGGTGTTTCCCTGGCTCTACGCCCTATGTTACCGTGGAGTGACCAGGAGGTGGGCATGTTGCGCGAGATTCTGGCGGTCGTCGTGGTGGCTCTCGCGGGGGGGCCGGAGTCCAAGGAGCTGGACAAGGCGCACCAGCTCTGGCAAGCGGGCCGTTACGCCGAGGCCCAGGAGGCGTACGACGCGTTCGAGAAGCAAGCGAAGGAAGACCTCGCGCCCGCCCTGCGCACTCGCTTGACGCTCGGCCAGTCCGACTGCCTGGCCAGCCAGGGGGAGTACGATAAGGCGATCGACTTGCTCGCCCGCCGCGCGGGGGCCTTGCCGAAGGAGGCGGGCCTCTGGGCGAGGCTCGCCGACCTGAAATTTACGCGGGGCGACCGGCCGGGCGCGGAAGAGGCGTGCAAGAAGGCCCTGGACGCCGATCCCGACCATCTCCTCGGGCGCTGGGTGTCCGCGCGGCTGTTCGAGGCTCGCGGCAAGCTCGACGACGCCGTCAAGGCGTGGAAATGGTTCGTCGACCGCTACAACGAGCGGCACGCCGACTTCTCTCGCGACGCGGACGCGATGCTGCTCGTCGGCCAGGCCGCAGAACGCTACTACCGCGCCGTGGCGCGGGGCGACGAACTGGCCGAACAGCTCAACGACGTGATCAACGAGATCTACGAAGGTGCCCTCCGCGCCGATCCGCGCTGTTGGCAGGCCCCTTGGCTGGAGGGGCGGCTGTTCCTGGCCGGCTACAACGAGTCGGCCGCGAAGCGCGAGTTGGCGCGGGCGCAGCAGCTCAACCCCGAGTCGGCCGAGGTCCTCGTCACGCTCGGGCAGTCCGACCTGCAGGGGTACAAGCTCGCCCCCGGGCGGTCGAAGGCCGAGCAGGCGCTGGAGATCAACCCGCACTACGCGCCGGCGTCCGTGTTGCTCGCGGACCTGAACATCAGTGACGAGCGTTTCGCCGACGCAAAGACCGCCGCGCGGAAGGCGGTGGCCGAGAACCCGCGCGACGAGGAGGCCCTGGCGCGACTCGCCGCCTCCTGCCGGCTGCTCGTTGATCCCGTCGGCGCTGCCGCGGCCGAGGCCGCCGCGCTGGCGCGCAACCCCCGGCCGGCGACATTTTACGCCGCGCTGGGCGAACGCCTGGCCGACCGCCGCAAGTACCAGGGGGCCGAGCGTGCCTTCCTGCTCGCCGCCGCGGCCGACCCCCATCGCGCGGACGCTCCGATCGGCCTGGGGATGCTCTACATGCAGATCGGCCGCGAGAGCGAGGCCTACGACCTGTTCCGCACGGCCTTCGACGCCGACCCCTTCAACGTCCGCGCCAACAACCAGATGGAAGTGCTCAAGCACATGGCCGCGTACACGCCGGTCACGACCGAGCACTACAGCGTCCTGGTCGACCCCGCGCAGGACAAGCTGCTGGGCAAGTACATGGGGCGGTATCTCGAATCGATTTACGGCGAGCTGACGAAGCGGTTCGCGTACGAGCCGCCCGAGCGGACGCAGATCGAGATCATGAAGAGCCACCGCTGGTTCAGCGCCCGGACGATCGGCCTCCCCTTCATCCCGACCGTCGGCGCGTGCACGGGAAAGGTCGTGGCCCTGGCCAGCCCAAGCGCCACGCAGAAGCCCTTCAACTGGGCCCGTGTGCTCAAGCACGAGGTAGTTCACGTCATCACCTTGCAGCAGACCGAGTTCAATATCCCGCACTGGTACACCGAGGCCCTGGCCGTCGAGAGCGAGGGCTACCCGCGCCCCCAGGAGTGGAACAAGATGCTCCTGGAGCGCGTCCCCACGCGCAAGGGGCTCTTGAACCTCGACACGATCAACCTCGGCTTCATCCGCCCGAAAGAGGCGGAGGAGCGACAACTCGCCTATTGCCAGGCCCAGCTCTACGCCCGCTACATGCTCGAGCGGTTCGGGTCCGACTCGCTCAGCAAGCTGCTGGACGCGTACCGCCGAGGACTCACCACCGACCGCGCAGTGACCACGTGTTTTCATGTCGAGAAGGCCGACTTCGAGGCGAAGTACCTCGAGTACCTCGACGAGGTGGTGAAGACGATCCGCACGCGCGTCAGCGAGGAGCCACCCGTCAAGTTCTCGCAGCTCGAGCGGATGCTGAAGGAGAAGCCCGACGACGCCGACCTGAACGCCCAGATGGCCTACGAGCACTTCGCCCGCCGCGACTTCAAGGCGGCCCGGCCGTTCGCCAACAAGGCGCTCAAGCTCAAGGCCCACCACCCGCTCGCCAGCTACGTCAAGGCGCGCCTGCTCGTGTCGATTGGCGAGGACGAAGAGGCGCTCGACGTCCTCGAGCCCGCGCTCGACCCGGAGCGGCCGAACGAGCGGGTGATCGACCTCCTGGCCGAGCTCCAGATGAAGGCGGGCAAGCTCGACGAGGCCGAGCGCCTCTACGAATTGGCCCGCAAGGACGACCCGGTCCACACCAAGTGGATCGCCGGCCTGGCCCGCGTTCACCTGCGGCAGAAGAACAAGGACAAGTTCTTGCTCGACATGGCCCTGATCGCCGATAACGACGCCGACGACCTCGACGTGCGCAAGGTGCTGGCCGAGCGCCACCTCGAAGCGGGCCACGCCGCCGAAGCGGAGAAGTGGGCCAACGAATGCCTGTACATCACCGTGTATGAGGCCCCCTATCACGTCCTGCTGGCCGACGCGCTGCTCGCCCAGAAAAAATACACGGGGGCGCTCGAGGAGTACCAGACCGCGCTCGAGCTGAAGCCCAAGAAGCCGAATGACGTGAAGGTAAAGCTGGCGCGGGCGCAGCTCGGCCTGGGCAAGAAGGCGGAGGCGAAAGCGACGCTCGACGGCGTGCTCAAGGCAGACCCCGACCATCCGGAAGCGAAGGCGGTTCAGAAGGAGCTGTCGGGCAAAGAGTGAGTGCCTTTCACGAGCCGTGGCCCTTTCGTTTTGGGGGTGCTTGAGCCCGCTGTTTGCGGACGGCCCGGGCGATCAGAGGGGCGCGTTCCTCAAGGCCGGCAAGCGTTAGTTTGCCGTTCTCGTAAAGCTCATACCAAGCCCGGCGCTGCCGGATCACCCATTCTTCATCGCGTAGGCCCAGCCGCTCCAGCGTGAACTCCGCCCGCTGGCGGTGCTCCGGAGCAACGGCGTCCGTGACGATCAATTGGAGCGAGGGGAGCAAGATCTCGAACCAGCCGTCAACGGCCTCGAACGGGTCGAGAACTTCGCTGCCGAGCTCGCCCTTTTTCCCATTCACCTTGTGACCGGCGAAGCGGTAGTTGCTCCACTCGTAGACTTGATCGCGATGTCTCTTGCAGCTCAGGTAGTGGTCGACGGTCCCGACAGGCTCATGGATTACGGTGTACGCGCAAAGATGGGCGAAGCCGACCGCCAGTTCCTTGATGAACGGGGACCAAAGGTCCTTGGGGCCGGGGATGGGTCTCCCTCGGATGCCGCGCCAGCCACGTGAGCCCCGGCCGTCGGGCCCTCTCATCGAAGGCCGGGGGCTCGTCCGGCGGATCGAAATGAATCATGCCTGACGGGCCTTCGGCGCGGTGACGATCCATCGAGGCCAGAACGGATCGTGGCCGGGAAGTAAACGCTTGAGTTTCTTGTCGATGGCGCTGCGCGTTCTCAAGCCCGCCGGCAATGCCGCCTTGTCCCCGCGCATCAGCGCCTCTGCCGCCTCGATGGCGACTTCTGCCTCGCGTGAACGGGCCTGGGCGAGTCCGAACACGTCCGAGGTCAGCCAGTTGACGGCATCGCCTTCCTTGGCCCAAGGGACTTCGTCCAGACGGACGTTGCCGCCGTCGAGCTTGAAGTGGAAGAGCTTGTCCCTCGAAGGATCGAAGTTCGGCTCGATCGAAGCCAGAACGAGCGGAGCGTGCGTTGTCGCGAGGATTTGGGAGCGGAGCTTCGACTGAAGCTGCTCGCTGATGGTCAAGAGAGAAGGAAGAATTGCCCGCTGCCAACGAGGGTGGAGGTGCGACTCGACCTCATCGATGAGGAGAGTCAAGTGCTTCACCGGTTCGAGGCCACGGAGCTCCGCAGCGCGGGTGTGTTCGACCCAAGCCCAGACAAGCAGGTAGGCTAGGTTGACGATACGCTTAATGCCGGCCGAGGCATTGATCAGGGGAATCCGACCGTAAGGCAGTTCCAGGGTCGGCACGTCGCGTGCATCGATGACCGACATACGTTGAGGCGGTCCTGGCTTCATCGCCTCCTCTGGGTGAGAAAGCCCCGCAATCACCCGACTGAGCAGTTGAAAGGGTGACGTCTCGTCTTGCTTTGGCTGGTTCTGCCAGTTGACCCAATCCCGCAGGAGACCGTTGCAAAGGACCGTCCCACGCGATTCTAACCCTTGCCAGAGGGCGTCGGGAGAGAATGAATAGTTGCTCGGCCTGACCTCGTCGAAATCCCATTGATCTGTCAGATCCTCTCGTCGCTCCCAGTCGTTGCGCGCGGGGTCCCAGACGGAAAAGCCACCGTCGACACGTGCGTAGGCGACCAGGGAGTTGTAATCCGGCGGCAGTTTGGCGTATTGGCGCCCCCAAACCTGATTGGCAAAGCTATAAGAGACCGTTATTTTTTGATCTTTTACCCAGATTGCCGGGAGAAGCCAAAAGCCGTCGGAACGTCTTGCCTTTGCCGGCAAGATTGGTTGAGCGGCCCAAGAGCCGGTCATCATCCACCAGGCAATATCGAGCAGGAACGTCTTCCCAAGGCTGTTGTCGCCTGTGAAAACGTTCAGGCGATCAGCAAGTTCGACATCAAAAGCGGGCGCGGGGCCGACGTTTCTCAAATGAAGTTCGGACAGCATGAGCCTCGGCTCTTGGACGGCTTGGGTTCATTCTGAGACGGGAAAGCGGGAAAACCTTGGTCTTCCCTCTGCTTGCGATAACTCTACCGCGGCCGCTTGAATTGATTGAACCGGACGAATCACCCTGCGCCCCCCTTCAGCCGCGCGATCTCCTGGCGTAACTGCTCGATCTCGGCGTCGCGCTGCCTTAGCGCGGCGGTTGTTTCGTCGAGTGCCGCCGCCGTCTGGTCGAGTGCGGCTGCCGTCTGGTCGAGCGCCGCTGCATTCTCGTCGGCGGTCGGCAGGAGTTCTCTGGTCTTGGGATCGAACAGTCGCAACTCGGTGCCGTTGCGCACTAACTCCAGGCCGAGGACAGCGCTCGGCAGCCTTCCCTCCTGGAACACGATCGACTCGTATCGTCCATCCACGAGTCGGAATCCCTGGAGCGAGGGCACGAGATACTCTTCGTAGGGATCGAACAGGAAGTACTCGGGGACCTTCAGGGTATCACGGTAGAGGAGAAACTTCTTATCCAGGTCCTCTTTGCGCGTCGATTTGGATGTGACCTCGATCACGAAGTCGGGGCCTTTTCCCTCTTCCCAGATCAGGTAATTGAGCCGTCGTCCTTTCCGCACGCCCCGGATGACGAACACGTCGGGCGAAAGGTGCCGCCGCTTGTCGCCCGGCACGTAAAACATCAGAAGGTTACCGGAGACGTAAACGTTGGGATCGGTCGCGAAGTAGGCCCGCAGCGTCCAGACCAAAAACATCATGTTATCGCGGTGGACGTCGGTCTCACCCATGGGCCGTCCGTCTCTCGTAGGGTATTTGACTTCCTTGGCGGAGGGCTTGATGCGTGATGTCGTGGACATGGCCGCCGGCTCCCAGTCTCGGAATGGCGCGTCGCGCCGTCCTCACCGTCGCTTTTCACCGAATTCTATCCGATCCAGACTCGCGCGAGTATGCGACTCAGCCGTCGGCGCCCCAGATCCTCGTTTGCAATCCCCTCGCGCCCCCCTGTAAGATTTAGTGGCCATGAACGAAATACCCCCGGGCGGCTTGACTCTCCGCGCCCTCCAGGCGATGATCCGACAAATGTACGGACAGAAGGACGAAGCGCGCGGGGACGCGGCGACGTTCCTCTGGCTGACCGAGGAGTTCGGGGAGCTCGCGAGCGCCTTGCGCGCAGGGACGCATGAGGAGCTGGCCCTGGAGATGGCCGACGTGCTGGCCTGGCTGGCAACGTTGGCCAACATCCGGGGGGTCGACCTGGAGGCGGCGGTCTGGAAGAAGTACGGAGCGGCCTGCCCGGGCTGCGGCGCGGCACCTTGCGTTTGCGACCCGGCCGAGAAGCCTTGAGAGGAACCCGCGACATGCGACGTAGTTGGGGACTTGGGCCGCTGGCAGCGCTCTTGGTGATGGCATGCGTTGGGCCCGCGCCGGCGTGGGCCGCGCCGCCGCCGGTGGATGTGCAGACCGTGCGCGTCGGGTTCGCCAGTACCGATAAGGCCAACCAATTCAAGGTCGGCGCGTGGACCCCGGTCTGGGTGCAGCTCGGCGCCGGGGCGAACGGCTTCACGGGCGTCCTCGAGGTCGTGGTCGCCGACGACGCCGGAACGCCCGCGGCGTTCCACCAGCCGGTACAGCTCGGTCCGAAGGAGACTCAACGCTTCGTCAGCTACGCCCGGCCCGGTGAGCGGAACCCCGAGTTCACCGTCCGCGCGCTCGACCGCAACGGCCGGCGCGCGTCGAACGACTACAACACCGCCTCAGCGGGCATGCAGCTCAACGCCGTCCAGCCCGACGGCACGCTCCTGGTCACGCTCGGCAGGCCCGTGGGAGTCGAGATGATCCCGGGCCTGCCGGATTTCAACGTCCAGCAATCGCAGGGGATGAGCGAAACGGCCGTCGGGGGCGTGGACACGCTCGGCGGCACGGTACCCGGCCGCTGGTACGGCTATGACGCCGCGACCGCCGTCGTTCTCGACACGGGCGATCGCGAGACGATGCGGTCCCTGGACAGTTTCCGGGGCAAGCCCCTGGCCGATTGGGTCGCACGCGGCGGGCACCTCGTCGTGGCCGTCGGGCGCGACTGGCAGGCGGTGACCCAGGGTTTCCTGGGCCCGCTGCTCCCGGCCGAGCCGGCGGGACAGGTGAAGGTCAACTCGCTCGAAGCGCTCGACGCCTACGCGGGCAGCGGGGCGAACAAGCAGACCAAGCAGATCACCCCACCGGGCTCTCCCGCGGTGATGATCACGAAGCTCCAGAACGTCGCGCGAGGGGCCAAGGTGCTTGCTTCCACGGGCGACCTGCCGCTAGTCGTACGGGGGTCGTACGGGTTCGGGCGCGTCACGTTGTTGGCCTTCGACGTCGACCAGAAGCCGTTCTCCACGTGGGAAGACCGGGCCGGTTTTTGGGTCCGCGCGCTCGACCTGCACCGGCAAGGGGCCGACCTGTCGGCGAACAACCCCCGCGTGATCGGCGGCCGGATGTACCAGTCGGGCGTCTCGGACCTCGCCGGGGCGCTCCGCAAGGCCTTGGAGCAGTTTCCGGGCGTCCGCCTCGTCCCCTTCGGCTGGGTGGCGTTCTTCATCTTCCTGTACATCCTGCTGATCGGCCCGGGGGACTACCTATTCCTCAAGAAGGTCGTGAAGCGGATGGAGCTGACCTGGGTCACGTTCCCTTTGATCGTCGTGACCGTCAGCCTGCTCGCGTATTACGCGGCGTACGTCGTCAAGGGGAACGAGCTGCGGGTCAACAAGGTGGACATCGTCGACGTCGATCAGGCGTCGGGCGTGTTGCGGGGGAGCTCCTGGCTGAACGTCTTCAGTCCCCAGAACCGCGACTACGACGTCTCGGTGCTGCCCGAGCGCCTGGACGTGGCCGCACCGGCGGCCGACCCGAACGTCCCCGCCCGTCCCGCCGCTGGGACCGACGTGGTGCTGAGCTGGTTCGCGGCCCCCGAGGTCGGCTTCGGCGGCATGGGGGGCCAGGGGCGAATGAACTTCTCCAGCGGCGGCTATGCTTACGCTCCCGTGAGTAGCGCGGAGGCCCTGGAAGGGGTTCGCATCCCGATCTGGAGCACCAAGTGCTTCACCGCCCGCTGGTTCGCCCCGACGGCCAACCTGATCGACGCCGACCTGAAGCCGGTCGGGGTCGACCGGATCGAGGGGACGCTCACGAACGGCACCGGTGCAGCCCTGCGGGACGTGATCCTCGTCCACGGCAACCAGGTCTACTCGCTCGCGACCATCGCCCCAGGCGCGACCGTCCGGATCAACCCGACGGAGACCCGCTTCCTGTCCGGCCGCCTCAACGACATCTCCCGCAGGTACGCGTCGCTGAACAACTACCAGCCTAACACCACGATCGACCGGGCCGACCTGGCGTTCGACCTGATGTTCCACGACAGTCGTTCCGCGACCTCGGGCGAGGCGACCCTGACGAGCAACCCGCTCCACTACGTCGACCTCAGCGGACAGCTCGCCCTCGGCCGGCCGATGCTGGTCGCGCGGGTCGAGCGGGCCGCCTCGCGGCTGGTCCTCGGCAATGCGCCGAGCCCGCCCAAGGTGGACGAGGTCACGATGCTTCGAGTCATTTTGCCATTAAAGTAGGGTGCATGAAATGCACCGGTGCGTACCACGCACCCCACTCACCCAGATTACGATCTCATGTCGATTATCCCAAGGCGCCAGCCATGATCGAGACGCGTGACCTGACCAAGATGTACGGCGATCTCTACGCCCTGAACCGCCTGAACCTGACGTTGCAGCAGGGGGACGTCTACGGGTTCATCGGCCCGAACGGGGCGGGCAAGACGACCACGATGCGCATCCTGGCCACGCTCCTGAACCCCACCTGGGGCGAGGCCACGGTCTGCGGCTACTCGATCTACAACGGCGCCAAGGAAATCCGCCGCTCGATCGGCTACATGCCCGACTTCTTCGGCGTGTACGACGATATGAAGGTGGTCGAGTACCTCGAGTTCTTCGCCGCCGCCTACCGCATCAAAGGTCCCGCGCGCAAGAAGATCTGCGAGGAAGTCCTTGAGCTCGTCGACCTCACCTACAAGCGCGATGCGCTTGTAACCAGCCTCTCACGCGGCATGACCCAGCGCCTGGGCCTGGCCCGCGTGCTGTTGCACGACCCGCAGGTCTTGCTGCTCGACGAGCCCGCCTCCGGCCTCGACCCCCGCGCCCGCATCGAGATCCGCGCCTTGCTGAAGGAACTGCGGGCGATGGGCAAGACGATTCTGGTCTCCAGCCACATCCTTCCCGAGCTGGCCGACATCTGCAACAAGATCGGCATCATCGAGCAGGGGGTGCTCCTCGTCAACGGCGCCGTGGTCGACGTGATGAAGCAGGTCCGGACCGACATCGTCCTGAACATCGCCGTCACCGACCGCCTGACCGACGCCGCGAACCTGCTCGAAAGCCAGGCCGAGGTCGAGAGCGTGCAGGACAAGAACGGCGTGCTCATCGTCAAGATGAACGAGGGGGTCACCCAGTACGGCTTCCTCGCCAACCGGTTGATCGAGCAGGGGTACGAGCTGACGCTGTTCAAGGAGGATGAGATCAACCTGGAGACGGCGTTCATGCACCTGACGAAGGGGATCACGAGTTAGGGGCCGACAGGCGGTGTTGGCCTGGGGAAAATCGGTGCATTTCATGCACCCTACGAAAACGGCCGATGGCCGCTACGAGGCGCTTACCTGATGGCGGCCATCGGCAATTCTCCGTGGGTCGGTCAATCACGCTCAGGGGTTGTAGGTACCGGTGACGACGAAGTTTTCCGGAACCGCAGGAGGCGTCACGGGGGGAATGAGATAGCTCGTCGCGGGCGGGTTCGGGTTGAGTCCCGGGATGCTGACGTAGAGACCAGTTCCCCCCGTCACGTTCCCCCCAACGAACAAGATGCTGCCTGCTTCGATCCCGTGCTTGACGGTGAATTTGCTCCCGGTTCCGACGTTCAGGCTGCCTTGGATGTAGGCGGCCACATTCGGGATTCCCGTCGTGGTCGTGAGCGTTCCACTCAGTGAAGACTGGTTGAGAGTCAAGATGTTTGACCCCGTCCCCGTCCCCTTCGCTGGTTGGGGTAGAAGGGCGAGTGTCCCGTCGACGGTGATCGACGAGCCATTCGAGAGGTCAACACTCTGGCCGACGTTCATGAGGTTCAGGTTGCCCCCGACCGTGATTGACCCGTTGCCCGTGAGGTTGATGCCGTTGTAAACGTCGAGCGTATTGAGCGTGCCGCCGACGTTGATCGACGCGCCGGGGTTGATCGCGTCGAGGGCGATGCGATCGACGGTCGTCGTTCCGTTGACGCTGATCGGCCCTGACAGAACGGCCGTGTGGAACCCCTCGATCGCGCCGATGACGCCGCTGGTTACGTCGATGGCGCCGATGTTCAGGATGCGGGGGCGAGCGGCATAGGCATAGGCGAAGCTGTGCGCGTAACCTTGGCGTCCGGGGAAGGCGACCTGATTGATCGTCAGGTCGGTTAGCGCGGTCGAGCCGTCGACGATGATGCCGACCTCGCCGTTGCCCATCGGATAGGCCCGGACGGTACCGGCAGCCTGGGTATGGGCGGGCACCGTGGCGCTGCTCGACGACGCGGCTTCGGCGGCGGTGCCGCCCGCCTCGATGGCCGGGGCGTATTCGCTGAGGGTGATGTCCCACACGCCGCCGTTCATGAAGATGCGGACCTTCTGGCCGTTCTGGCCGGTGTCCGCGGCGAAGTGGGGCTTCAGCGGGTTCGTCAGGTGCGTGGGGGGTGCGTCCTTGATGTGGGGGGGGTTGTTGTGTTCGTAGGCGAACCCGAGGCTGGGGTTCGCGAGAAAGATCTGGCCCGGGAGTCCGCCTTTTGCGAGCAACAGCCGTGGCTCGAGACGCCCTTGCAGCGTCGGCCGAAACGCGCGATGGTTCGCCCGGCGGCCCTCCGTGCGATCTACCGACATGGGAAACCCTCCCTGATTGTCGCGACGTCGCGTCCCCGCCGGCGGCGAAGAGGCACGCCTTTTCGATCCCGCCTCGTCCGGGGTCAATCCTTCCCGGCACGGACGATCGCTTGTTCTATCGGCCGCCGGCGCAACGACTCGACGCGCAATCGAACGTTCCAACCCAGCACAAGGTACTCGGGCACGCGTGGCGACGGTTTGCGCGAATGGTTCGGATGGGGCGATCGCATGGATTCGCGTGGCACGGACAATCGAGGCCGGCTCACGTTGCAGACTCCGCGGGCAATCCGAGACAATAGCTCCCGGCGGCCGCGTGGGCGGTCCGAACACCGTCCCCCGAGCCTGCTCCGATGCAACCTCCCCTGCTCTCGCACAAGGCGTCGCGCTTCACCGAGAGCGTGATCCGCGGCATGTCGGTCGAGGCCGCGAAGTACCAGGCCGTGAACCTCGCGCAAGGGATGCCCGACTTCCCCGCCCCGGCCGAGCTGAAGGCGGCGGCCTGCCGGGCCATCGAGGCCGACATCAACCAGTACGCCGTGACCTGGGGCGCAAAAAGCCTGCGCGAGGCGATCGCCGAACATGCCTCCTGGCACCTCGGCCTGACGGTCGACCCCGAGACCGAGATCACCGTGACCTGCGGCAGCACCGAGGCGATGCTCGTCGCGCTCCTCTCGCTGATCAACCCGGGCGACGAGGTGATCCTCACCCAGCCCTTCTACGAGAACTACTGGCCCGATTGCGTGCTTGCCGGCGCAACGCCCCGGTTCGTCCCCTTGCGCCCGCCGGGTTGGACCTTCGACCACAACGAGCTGGCCGCCGCGTTCAACGACCGGACCAAAGCGATCGTCCTCTGTAACCCGAACAACCCCACCGGGACGGTCTTCACCCGCGATGACCTCCAGGCCGTCGCCGCGCTCTGCCAGCGGTGGGATGTGACCGCGATCACCGACGAGATCTACGAGCACATCGTTTACGACGGCCGTCCGCACGTCGCGCTGGCGAGTCTCGAGGGGATGCGCGACCGCACCGTCACGATCAGCGGCATGTCAAAGACCTACGCCGTGACCGGCTGGCGGATCGGCACGATGATCGCGCCGATGAACCTGACACACGCCTTTCGCCAGGTCCACGACTACGTTTCCATCGGCGCTGCGGCTCCGCTCCAGGAAGCCGGCGCGTTCGCCTACCGCATGCCGCGCGACTACTACGCGAAGCTCGCCGCCGATTATCAGGCCCGGCGCGACCGGCTCTGCTCCGCGCTGCTCCAGATCGGCTTCGGCCTCGAGCCTCCGCACGGCGCCTATTACGTGATGGCCGACATCTCCGCCTTCGGCGCGACCGACGACGTTGTGTTCTCGCAGTATCTCGTCCGCGAGCTGGGCGTCGCCACCGTGCCCGGCTCGAGCTTTTTCCGCGACAAGGAGCTGGGGCAACAGTGCGTTCGGTTCTGTTTCTGCAAGCGGGATGAGACGCTGGACAAGGCGATCGAGAGGCTGCGAAAATTGAAGGTTGTCGTTTGAGCCGTGACGACCGGATTGTTACGCAGGGGCCCGATGGTACGCACTCTGTACCAAGGCGTTAGCGAGCAGTCAAAGGCCAGCAGGCATCGCTTTGACGACGCGCGTGTGCTCTTCAACGGCGCTCGCTGGCGTGGGTCGATGTACATGGCAGGCTACGCGGTTGAGTGTTTGCTCACGACCAAACTGATGCGCATGTTTAGCTGCAACACCTTGAGCGATTTGGAGGACGAGTTACGGAGACGCAACGCCCTCCCCCCGGCCGCCACGATCTTCACGCATCAACTAGAACTCCTGATGATGCTGACACAATCGATGCCGCGGCTCCGACAGAACCAGGAACAATGGGCTGTCTTTAATACGGTGAACTGATGGGTTGAAGCTTGGCGTTACACGGCGGATCAGGCGAGTGAGGAAGACGCCCAAGACTTCCTCAGCGCAGTCGGGATGTTCATGAAATGGGTTGCGCATAGCATTTAGGAGCCGCCGCCCATGGTGAATGAGACTCTGAAGCAGAAGATCCGCGAAGTCTTGAAACGCGGTTACTTTCACGACGAAAGCGACTTTGTCGACGTCTCTGATGGATATATGGATATGATGATAACGTTCACGTTGTCATCGTGAGCCGTAAATTCGCAGGGAAGCGGCTGAAGGAGAAGCAAGACCTGATCTTGTCCGAACTCGTGAACAACCTCCCGCCCGAAGATTGGGGCCAGGTGACCCTGTCCGTCGGCGTGACCCCCGAGGAGATCAAATCGTTCTGATCGTCTATCTGTCGAACGTCGTGCGCGAACTCGCCTCAACGACCAGTCGTGTGCACGGTCATCTGGGTGTTGAAACGCCGGTTGCGCCAGCCATCTGAGCCGTCGCCAGGGAGCCCCCCTTCGGTCGTGACGAGTCCCTCCCCTGCCACGGCCTTCACCCGGTCGTAGTACTAGCTCCGTGGATAGTTCTTCTGGTTGTCGATCAGGATCTGCTTTACTTGGTCGGGGTGAGCCGGCAGGCTAAACACGGATGGCCCGAACTGGTACCGGAAGACGTCGCCATAGCGCTCCCGGTTCCCCTGCAAGGACCCGAGCGGGTCGCGCTGCGAACGAGCCGCTCCACCGAAAACTGCGAGAGCAACCGGAGCCGGAACTCAGGCGCGGTCATCGCTTCGGATTGGTCCCATATCGTTGGCACCTCTGCCGTCTCGCCGGAACGAACCGGCCGAGCTTACATACGATCTATTACGTTTGGCAAATGTGTGTCGGCAGGCCGGCAAGACCGCCTCATTGCCGGCGCCTCCAGCGGGATGTTTGGAAGAGCGGGCCGGTTTATGCGGGATGGAAGTGGCTTCGAGTTGGGGAAAAGACAAAGACCACGACCGCCGATGGCCCAAGACGCTGGCCGGGATGAACCCGCTGGCGATCAGGCGATCGGCGGCCGCGGTTCCACTCATGGACGCGCTTACTTGGAGTTGCCGTTGGCCTCAACGGGCAAGGGCTTTCCCTCAATGTCGAGAAACTGGACCACCTTGGCGAAGGGGAGTTCCTTGATCGGCTTTTCGATCTTGGCGCGGTCGCCCACGACGAGGACGGCCATCTCGGCCGGTTTGAGGTACTTCTTGGCGACGCGCTCGGCGTCGGCCAGGCTGACGGCCTCGACCTTGGCCTCGTACGACTCGTAGTAGTCATCGGGAAGGCGGAAGACGACCAGGTCATCGAGCGTGTCGGCGACGTGGCCGGTCGTCTCGAACTCGCTCGGGAAGCCCTTGATGAGGCGCTCCTTCGCGAATTCGAGCTCCTTGGCGGCGATGGGGCGGGGGCCCACGACGTCGTTCAGCTCCTTCATCAGCTCGACGAGGGCGGCCTTTGTCACGTCGGTTTGCACCGGCGCGACGGTCACGAACGGGCCGGGGCCCTGGCGGAAGACGAAGGCCGAATGGGCGCCGTAGGTATACCCCTTGTCCTCGCGGAGGTTGAGGTTGATCCGGCTCGAGAACTGGCCACCGAGCGCGGCGTTCAGCACTTCGAGCGGGAAGTAGTCCGGCGTGCTGCGGGGCAGTCCGACCGCGCCGACGTAGAGCATCGACTGCGCGGCGGCGGGCTTGTCCACGAGATAGACGGTCAGGGGCCTGGATGCGGGAACCTCGGGAAGGACCTCCTTCGCGGCTTCGCCCGGCTTCCAGGTTTTCAGCGACTTCTCCAGCGCCGCGGCGAGCGCCGATGGGGTCGTGTCCCCCACGGCGATCAGAGCGGCGTTGTTCGGCAGGTACAGCCGCTTGTGGAAGGCGACGACGTCGTCTCGGGTGATCGCCTGCACGCTTTTGGGCGTGCCGAGGTCGGGGCGGCCGTATGGGTGCCCCAGGCCGTAAAGGATACGCCGAAAGACGAGCTTCGCGATCTCTTGCGGCTGGTCGAGCCGCGCTTGCAGCCGCGCGAGCCGCTGGACCTTCAGGCGCTTGATCTCCCGCTCGGGAAAGGTTGGGTTGAGGACGACGTCGCTGAACAGGTCGAGCGCCTTTTCGGTGTGCTTGGTGAGCGTGGTCAGCGTCACGCTGCTCGACTCGAGGCCGCCGTTGGCGTGCAAGCTCGTGCCGATCTCGGCCAAGGCGCCGGCCAGCGCGAGCGAGTCGCGCGTGGTCGTCCCCTCGGTCAGGAGGGACGCCGTCAGCGAGGCGACCCCCTCCCTCCCCTTGGGCTCCAGGGTCTCGCCGCCCCGGACGACCATGTTGAGGGTGAGGATCGGCAAGTCATGGCGCTCGACGACCAGCAGCTCCAGTCCGTTCGACAGCGTGCGTCGTTCGACCTTGGGCGGGGTGAACCTGGGCGTCGGGCCGAGCTTGGGCATGACCGAGCGGTCGAATTCGTCCTTGACTGCGGCGAGCTTCGGCATCTCGACCGGCGTTTGCTTCGAGCGATCGACCTCGCTCTCGGGCGCGCGCTGGGCGGGCGGGCCGGGGAGGACGTCGAGCCGGATGCGATGACCCTTCAGGTACTGGTTCGCCACGCGCTTCACGTCGGCCGCGGTCACCGCGAAGAGCCGGACCATCTCACGCTTGTAGGCCATGGGGTCGCCGAAGACGACGTTGTACTGGTTGAGAAAGTCGGCTTTCGTGGTCTCCGACTCGAGGCCGATGACCAGTTGGCTCTCACGCTCGTTCTGGGCCTTGAGCACTTCCGTGTCGGTCGGCCCATCCGTCCTGAGTCGCTCGAGCTCGGCGTCGGCCAGCCTGATCAGCTCGTCGAGCTTCTGGCCCGGGCGGGCGGAGAGCTCGATCTCGAACACACCGGCGAGCTGGTTCGTCGGGTGTGACGCCTGCACCCGCGCGGCGAGCTGCCGGTCGTACATGAGCGCACGGTAAAGCCGGTTCTCCTTGGGCAGGCCACCGAGCACTGCCGCCAGGATGTCCAGCGCCTGCTCGTCGGGGTGACCGTTAGGGACGGTCGGCCACACAAGCTGCGCACGAGGCAGCGAGACGGCATCGGTCATCGTGAAGTGCTTCGACTCGGGCAACGTGGGCACTTGCGGGGGGAGCTTGGCAACCTCCGGTCCGCGTGGGAAGGAGCCGAAGTACTTGGCGACGAGCCGCTTGGTCTCGGCCGGGTCGAAGTCGCCCGCGATGCAGAGGCTGGCGTTGTTCGGGCTGTAGTACGTGCGGAAGAAGGCCGAAACGTCTTGCAGGCTGGCGGCCGAGAGGTCGGCCATCGAGCCGATGACACTGTGATGGTAGGGGTGCCCGGGGGGGTACAGCAGCTCCAGCAGCTTCTCCTCGGACTGGCCGTACGGCACGTTGTCGACCGACTGCCGTCGCTCGTTCTTTACGACGTCGCGCTGGTTGTCGAGCTTCTCCTGGGTGAGGGCCGGAAGGAGGTACCCCATGCGGTCCGACTCGAGCCAGAGGGCGCGCTCGAGGGCGTTGCTCGGCACGGTCTCGAAGTAGTTCGTGCGGTCTTCGGTCGTGCTGCCGTTGATCTGGGCGCCCACTTGTTCGAGCGGTCCGAAGTACTCCGTGTCGTGGTTCTTCGACCCCTGGAACATCAGGTGCTCGAATAGGTGGGCGAACCCGGTCCGTCCGGTCTTCTCGTTCTTGGAGCCGACCTTGTACCAGAGGTTCACGGCGACGATCGGCGTCTTGTGGTCCTGGTGGAGGATGACCTCCAGCCCGTTGGGCAGCGTATACGTCTCGACCTTGAGGTCGGGGATTTGGGGCTGCCGCTCATCGGCGCGGGCCGACGCGCCGGCGACGAGGGTTGCGACGGCCAGGGCCGCCAGACTGGGTCGGAACATCGTGCCGCGCAGCATGGGAAGCTCGCTCCGTGAACGCGTGGGATCCGTGGAACCGTGCATGTCCCTTGTTCTAACGGTTGCCGGGCGACGTCGTCTAGGGGGCGGACTCGCCACTTCCCAGGCCGGCGGATTGACGCCGGAGGGGCCAGGCCCCATGATGACCGCCGGAGTTCCGCACCGCCGTCCCAACCGAGTCGCGTGCATGCCGGCCGGGCCGACCACCTACGCCACGCTTTCGGCCATGATTACGCCGGCCATCTTCCTGACGGCCAACGGCTCGCTGATCATCTCGACGTCGAACCGCATGGCCCGCGTGGTGGACCGAATCCGGGTGCTCAACGACCTGTGGGACCGCCTTTGCCGGGGCGCGTCCGACCTCGACTACAGGGCCGACCGGATGGCCCACGTCCAGGACCAGTTGGACCGGCTCGTCTGGCGCAGCGACCGGATCCGCTACGCGCTCGTCGCGCTCTACCTGGCCTTCGGCGCGTTCGTAGGGACGAGCCTCGCCCTGGCCGTCGACGTGCTGTTCGGCAACAGCCTCGTCGCGCTGCCGACGGGTCTGGCCGTGCTCGGGGTCGGCATGATGCTCGCGGCCTGCGTGAACCTGGTCCGCGAGGCGCTCGAAGCACTCCGCGGCAACCGGCTGGAAATCCATTTCTTTCGAGAGCTGAACGAGCGGCGCCATGCCGAGCGCGGCGGCTGCCACACGAGCTGACGCTTTCGGCCGTGCACCCCAGGCAGCAGCCGGCGGCCGTCCCGGCCGTCTTGAGAACGACCGCGACGACCGCCGCCCTATTGGAATGACTCGCTCACACTAGACCAGAAGATACGCCGTCGCGGAGTTGAGCAGGACGAGCGCGATCATCATGGCCCAAAACGGGACTCTCATCATTTGTTCCTCGCGTGCTCCCTGCGTCGTTCCTTGCTCGAGCTGAGGTTCCCGTCCCAACCGGCGGGACGGGGATGGGAAGTCCGACTCCCCCCCTCGCATTGAAGCGTAGGCCATCTTTTTCGTCGTGTCGAATACCATAGATGCCAGGCGCGCGATCGGACCGAGCCACACACGCCGACCGAACGGGGCCGAGGTTGGTCGCATGCCGACGGAGACGTGGGCATGGCACCCAACACCATTCCTGTTCAGCGGTTGGACCAGACATGCCGGTCGCGGTGGAGATCGGCGAGAATTCTCATCAAAAACCGTGCGAGTACGCCCGGCAGTTGGTCATTTCTGACCACCATGTGGTGCGTCTTCGTTGTGGCGTGGGTGGTTGCGAAATACGAAGGCGTCCGCAGAGGACAGCGGTCGATAGGGCTTGAAAGAAGAAACAGAGGCTAATCCATCGACGATTTAGATTATTTGATTTGAAATGTGTCTGCGTCCATCAGCGTCATCTGAGGATAGAACGCCGTCACGTTGATGTCAGCAACGTGTGGGTGCTCGGTTCAATGAGGATGATCGTGGTGTGAATGTGCGTGCTGCCGGTCGTGGACAGGTGTGGCGGAGGCGAGGACGAGGCGGCCGGTTTCGACCCCCTTGGTGCCGATGAGGCTATCGGCCAGCTCGCGGATGACCTTGGTCGCGCCGCGCAGGAGGATGACCTCGAGGCAACGGTGCGCATCGAGATGGACGTGGGTCGTCGTGACGACACGGTCGAGGTGCGTGTGCTGGAGCTCCGTGAGCCGCTCAGCGATCCGGCCGGCGTGGTGGTCGTAGATAAGGGTGACGACCCCCATCGCTTCGCTCTCGTCGTTCGCTACCACGTCCTCGATCAACGCAGCGCGCATGAGGCCGCGCACGGCCTCGCTCCGGTTTGGGTACTGGTGTGTCTCGCGGAACTGGTCGAACTTCTGGAGCAGCTCGCCGCCGATCGCGACGCTGAACCGGACCAGGGGGTCTTTCACGCGTGCCTCCCTTGCGGTTCGGGGAAGAGGTTATCCGCAGATGTCGCAGATGAAGAAAGAAATCAACTAGATCGAAAATCACCGTTTTTTTTTGGTTTTATCCGCGTACATCTGCGATATCTGCGGATAGGATCGCTATCCGATCTTGGGAATCTCGACCCACGCCCCGTCCTGGTTGGAGCTGGCGACGGCGGCCTCGACGAAGGCCATGCCAGCGACGCCGTCGGCGATGCCAGGGTGCTCGAAGGGGGTCGGAACGTTCTCACCGCGACGGCCGCGGATCGTCCATTCGAGCGTACGGTGGAGGTTGCCGAGGGCTTCGTGGAACCCTTCGGGGTGGCCGGACGGCAAGCGCAGGTAGGGCTTGATCGAGCCGGGGAAATAGCCGTACTCGGCCCCCTGGCGGTAGAGGCGCAGGGGTTGGCCGCCCGCGTAGTGCTTGAGCACCGTGTGGTCCACGATCGACCATTCGAGCGTGCCCGTGGTGCCGCTGACGCGGAAGCCGTTATCGTTCTGGGCGCCGATGGTGATCTGTGAGGCCGCGATGGTGGCGATCCCGCCGTTGTCGAGCTCGGCCAGCACCGTGAAGTCATCGTCGAGTGCCCGGCCGGGGACGAACGTCTTGAGCCGGCCTCGGATGCGCGTGGCCTGCCTGCCGGCGACGAAGCGGACGAACTCGTAGGCATGCGTGCCGATGTCGCCGCCGCAGCCCGAAGCACCCGCCTTGCTCGGGTCGACGCGCCAGGACGCTTGCTTCTGCCCTTCGGACTCGAGCTTCGTGGCGAGCCAGCCCTGGGGATACCACGCCTCGACCTTGCGCACCTCGCCGATGGCCCCGTCGCGGATGAGCTCGCGGGCGAGCATGACCATCGGGAAGCCGGTGTAGGTGTACGCGACGACGAACGGCGTGTTGTTGGCCGCGACGCTCGCATGCAGCCGGCGGGCCTCGTCGAGTGTCGTCGTCAGCGGCTTCTCGCACAAGACGCCGAACTTGGCGGCCGACGCCGCGTCGGCCGGCCCGAAGTGGGCGTCGTTCGGGGTCACGATCGTCAGGTAATCGATCCGCTCTGACTCCGGCAGCGCGGACTCTTGTTTGACCAGCGTCTGCCAGTCGGAGTAGCCACGCGTGAAGAACAGCTCCTTGGCCGCCTGGATCGACTCCTCGGGCTTGCTCCGCAAGGCACCCGCGGTCAGTTCGGCCGAGTTATCCAGCAGGATCGCGCGGCGGTGCGGCCCCCCGAAGAAGTTCGCCGGTCCCCCGCCGCCGACCATCCCTACGCGCAGTTTCCGTTGGCTCATCGCGTCGCGTCCCTTTTTCCTCGCGGTCAATGTGGTGATGATCCAGACACTATAGCCCCGCGGGCAATCGTCGCAAGGGCCGAGTGCGGCGGGTCGGAGCGATCGGACGCGGGATACGCACGAGGTGTGCAGCGGCGGTCTTATAACGGAGGATGCACGAAGTGCACCTTACGAACCGCTTGACGGGTCGCTGCGATTGGGCTAAGGGTGAGTGCGAGAGGAGGGACTTGAACCCTCACGCCTTGCGGCACAGGAACCTAAATCCTGCGTGTCTGCCGTTCCACCACTCTCGCGCGGTGCGCTGTTGATCCTAACAGACTGCTCACGCTTGCCCAAGAGGTCTGCTCGATGCGTCGTCGCCGGTTTCTCGAGGGGTGCGGGTTCGGTCTGGCGGGTCTTCTCACTGCGCAAGCGGGGGTCCCCGTCTCCAGTTTCGCGCGCAACCTGCGGGCCAGCGAGATCGCCGCCGACGTCGTGATCGTGGGGGGAGGTCTCGGGGGGTGCGCGGCAGCGCTGGCGGCGTTGCGTAACGGGCGGACAGTCGTCCTGACCGAACCGACCGACTGGGTCGGCGGACAGCTCACGCAGCAGGCCGTACCGCCGGACGAGCACCCGTGGATCGACCAGTTCGGCGCCAACGCGTCGTACGTCGACCTGCGCCGGGGAATCCGCGATTACTACCGGCGTCATTACCCCCTGACGGCCGAAGCACTCGCCCGGCCCAACCTGAACCCCGGCAACGGCAACGTCTCGAAGCTGTGCCACGAGCCCAGGGTCGCGCTGGCGGTCCTCACGGGGATGCTGGCGCCCTATGCCTCGGGAGGCCGGTTAACCGTCCTGCTCGAGCACGCGCCGGTGCGGGGGGAAACCCAGGGCGACGTCGTCCGCGCGGTGACCGTTCGTGACACGAAGACGGGTGTGGAACGTACGCTCGTCGCTCCCTACATTCTCGATGCGACCGAGCTGGGTGACCTGCTCCCGCTGGCCGACGTCGAGTTCGTGGTCGGCTTCGAGTCGAAGGGAGAAACGGGCGACCGCAACGCGCCGGAGCAAGCGCAGCCGGACAACCAGCAGTCGTTCACGTGCTGCTTCGCCATGGACTACCTCGACGGTGAGGACCACACGATCGAGAAGCCGGCCGAGTACAACTTCTGGCGCGACTATGTGCCGAAGCTCACTCCCCCCTGGCCCGGAAAGCTGCTCGCTCCCAATGCGACCAATCCGACGACGCTCAAGGGGCGGCCGCTCGAGTTCGACCCCCGCGGCGAAGGGAAGGGGTTCTGGCTCTACCGGCGGATCGCCGACCCCCGGAATTTTCGGCCAGGAAGTTACCGAGGTGGCATTACCCTCGTCAACTGGCCCCAGAATGACTACTGGCTCGGCAACCTCATCGGCGTGAGCTCCGAAGAGGCCGACAAGCACGTCGCGCGGGCCAAGCAATTGAGCCTGTCGCTGCTGTACTGGCTCCAGACCGAGTTTCCGCGCAGCGACGGCAAGCTCGGCTGGAAGGGTCTGCGGCTCCGTCCCGACCTTGTGGGCACCGCCGACGGGCTGGCCAAGTACCCTTACATTCGCGAGTCGCGACGCATCCGTGCGGAATTCACCGTCCTGGAAAAGCACGTCGGCACCGAGGCGCGTCGCCAGGCCCTGGGCCGCGAGGACGTCTCGGCCGAGGCGTTTCCCGACTCGGTCGGCGTCGGCAGCTACCGCATCGACCTCCACCCCAGCAGCGGCGGCGATAACTACATCGACGTCAGCTCGCTGCCGTTCCAGGTCCCGCTGGGGGCCTTGATCCCCAGGCGCGTCGAGAACCTGCTCCCTGCGTGCAAGAACCTGGGAGTTACCCATATCACGAACGGCTGCTACCGGCTGCACCCCGTCGAGTGGGCCATCGGCGAGGCCGCCGGCGCGCTCGCGGCGTTCTGCCTGGAGCGGAACCTTCGTCCGCGGGCGGTGCGCAACACCCCCGCGCGGTTGAAGGAGTTTCAGTCGTACCTGACCGCCCAAGGGGTCGAGATTGCGTGGCCGAAGTTGACGCCGCGCTGAGATGCGGACGTGCAGGCCCCAGCGGTTTTCGCACCAGTCCTGCATTGTCTGGGAGTGGGTGGCCGGGGTCGAGCCTGCAGGGCGAAGCCCCAGGGGAGATCCCAGCGCCCGTCGCGCCCGCCACCCGAACGTTGCCCGTCCGCAAGAGGTGCAACCAAAAGCGGGGGGCCGGGGGGGGCGGGGG
>JARLIH010000406.1 GCA_031291845.1 Isosphaeraceae bacterium
GATCTTCAGCCTGCGCGGACCGGTCGCCTGCTCCCGAAGCCGCCTGGTTGCCTCCAGACCATCCATCTCGGGCATTCGGATATCCATGAGGACGACGTCATATTGCTGGCGGGTTGCCGCTTCCAGGGCCTTCTTCCCGTCCGAGACGACATCCACACAATGTCCCAGGCGCATGAGCATTCCCTGCGTCGCCACGCGAAACGTCAAACTGTCGTCGGCCAGGAGGATCCGCAGGGTGGGACGGAATGCGGAGGGACCAGGCCGTTGAGGTGTTGAGGCCTCGTTCATCGAATCACCCTCGCCTTTCAGGCAACATTGCCGCCGTTCGCCGCTGCGAATTCGATGCGATCCGACCCGCAAGAGCTTTGCCTCGCCCGGGGAACCACGGCAGAGGGCATCAGGGACGTTAAACGCCCACAATCTGGGGAACGGATTGCTTGGATGTCCCGTAGGGGACAACCCTCACACGCTTCACACCGACCCGGCAGCGAGCGACCGGCCTCCGCGCAGAAACTCGCGCTTCCCCCCCAGCGCTGACCGAACCGGGGAGGATTACCGGTCCGAGCCGCCTGGGGTGGGACACCGTGTCCCTCCTACGTGGAGCTTATGCCGCCACACGCCGCGTCGCGTGGGCTGGTGGAAAAAAGGCAACGGAACGTGCTCTCGCCAGGCACCAAAGACCGAGCTTCATGAATATTGTGACCCTACTTTTGGCATGAGGAGAGCTCTTTGGTCAGAAAAAAGCGGGTGTAAGGCAAATCCTGGTTCAATCGGGGTTTTTCCTAATATACAGAACCACACTATTGAGCCCCCGACGCCGCGCGCGTGGGACGGCCCAGTGGAAGCTGTGGTCCTTATGCCGCCTTGCCGACAAGCCTTGACCCCGCACGCACGCCTGGGGACCATTTCGCTAGCGGTCGGCCGCATGTTTGCGCGGGGTTGCGTGAGTCCGGCCGGTCGTTCACGTGCCGATACCGCAGTCTACGACACTTACGCGAGGTTCAAGCGATGTCGAGCAGAGGCCGGATCAGTGGGGGTCCGCTGGCCGTGCCGTTGGGGCTGGGACTGCTTCTGCTTGCGCTCACGGCCCCGGGGCAGGACGAACGGCCGAGGCCCGCCGGTGTGCCGGCAAAGGTCGAGAAGCTTACGGTCTCGGCCAAGGAGTGCGGGGTCTGCCACGCGTCGCCCGAGAAATATGCAGACGACCGGGGAAAGCTGATCTGCGAGATGAACGAGGCGTCGGTCTGGGAGCGCGAGGACAAGCACAAAGACGCGTACAACGTCCTGCTCGGCCCGCGGGGCCAGGCGATCGGCCGGGCACTGGGCGGGCTCAGTGGGATGACGTTCGACGTCACCAAGGAGCGGGCCTGCCTCAACTGTCACGCGACGCCCGTCTATGGCATCGAGCCCTCGCAGTTCGACCAGAAGGAGAACGGCGTAAGCTGCATCGTCTGCCATGGTGCGGGGCAGGAGTGGATCGCGCTCCACCCCTACTACAAGCGCAAGCAATGGCGGCAGCACCCGCGCAAGGTTCGGGAAGAGGCGTACGGGATGACCGACCTCTGGGACCCGGTCAGGCGCGCCGAGACGTGCGCAGCGTGTCATATCGGCAAGGCGGACCTCGAGCATCCCGAGGAGGGGAAAGTCCTCACGCACGCGATGTACGCGGCGGGGCACCCGCCGCTGCCCGGGTTTGAAGCGGCGACCTTCTGCGAGGCCCAGCCGAGGCACTGGCGCTTCCTCCGGGAGAAGACATCCGAGGTCCAGGCGTTTCAGGGATACAACCCGGCCAAGCGGGAGCGCACCGAGCTCGTGGCGGCGGGGGGCGTGGTGGCATTGCGCACGATGTCAGCGCTCTTCGCCGCCCAGACGAGGTCGGAAGGGGCCGCCAAGCCGATCGGAAGCGCGTGGCCCGACTTCGCGCGATATGACTGCTATAATTGCCACCATGACCTGCGCCGGCCAAGCTGGCGACAGGCAAGGGGCTACGAGGCCCCTCCCGGCCGCCCGCTGGAGCCGTCGTGGACGAACCCGCTGGTGCGGCTCGGGGTCGCGCTGGCCGACCCGGCCCGAGCGGGCGAGCGTATGACCCAGTACCGGGCGAAGCTCAAGCGGTTCCACGGCGCGCTCGGGGCTCGTCCTTTCGGCGACCGCGCCGAGGCCGGTGCAGCGGCTCAGGATCTGGCCGACTGGACTGATGCCCTCCTGTCTGACCTGCGCCGGGGGACCGCCGACCCGCGCCACGTGGGCGTCGACGGTCCGGGGGCGCTTGGATTGCTCCACCTGCTTTGCCGCGAGGCCCGCGATACCTGGGACTACGACGCCGCGCGCGAGGTCGCCTGGGCATTCAGGACGATCTTCGAGGAGGCCCAGGCGTTCGACCCGAAGGCCGTGCCTGATCCGAAGGTCCCGGAGATCCTGAAGCAACTCGACGCCGCGCTCGGATTGACCCTTCGGCCCGACGGCCCCCGGGGGCCACTGGAAAACACACTGGCGGGGCGGCTGAAGGTGATCGCGGACTACGACCCGCGAGCGTTCCACGCACTGTTCGCCGAGCTGGCGCAGCGCCTGCCCCCCGACCCAGCGCCTGCGCGTTGAGACGACGTCGAGGCGATCGCCTGGTCGATCAACCCGCCGAACCGACTACGGCGCGCCTGCCAAAACAACGTGCTCGAACTCGCCCGTCGCAGCGCTATCGTAGCCCGGGAGCTCCCCGAGCACTCGACGGTAGGCCGGGGAGCGGACAGCGGACACGAGGGCCCGTAGCCGGTCATCGCCCTTCCACGAGTCGGGGAGGCAAATGTCGTAGACCTCCCGGCGCACCGGCAGGAAGTCGAGCCCGGCCTCTTCGCTGACGAGCCTCAGGCAGACGCCGGCATCGGCCCAACCGCTCCGGACCGCCTCGGCGACCCCCCGATGGTCGGACGCCACCCGGCGGAGCGTGCGGCCGCCAAGCAGTTCGTCGAGGCACTCCCTCGCCGCCGAGCCGCGCTCGCGGCCGACCCAGCGCAGCTCCGAGTGCACGGCCGCGCGCACCGTCGACATCGCGCGGGCCGGGGAGAACGTGATCCCCTCCTCCCACTCCGCAGCGCGCAGCAACGCGTAGCCCGCCCCCAGGTCATCCTTCACAGCCTCCAGGTTGCCGCCGGGCTGGCCGGCGGGGCTCAGGTGGACGCCGGCCGCATGAACCAAGCCTTGGCGCAACAACGCAAGCGCCGAGCGGCTCGACCGCGGCAGCACTACCAGGCGCACTCCCGCCGCCTGCGCCAGGGCACCGGCCAGTAGGCCAACAGCCGGGTCGCAGCACGCGAGGACCAACGTGCGCTCCGGCTCGGCACCGGCGTGGCCGAGTGGCGAGCCTGCCTCATAAACCCCGTCGTGCGGCACAAGCCCAAGGGGCGAGGCCTCGACGGGGAACAGGCGCACCCCCTCACGGAACGCGGCCGACCAGTACCGGCAAGGGGTGCGCACCGGAGCCCACGCCCACGCCAGATCTGCGGATTTCGTACCAGGAAGCCGGAAGAGGTCCTCAACCCGACAGCCGAACGCCGCGGCCAACGCCAGGGAGGCCGATGTTGACGGGACCAGCCGCCCGTTCTCAATCGCGCTGACGCCGGCGCGCGAAAGCCCCGATCGGCGCGCTAGCTCATCCTGCGACCAGCCCCGTCCGACTCGCCGAACGCGCACGAAGTTTTCCAAGTCAGGTCGGTCCGCCATGATCGTGCCAGCGTACGCCATGCTTGTAACGGCGCCAAGGAGACGATCTAATAGCCGCTTGACATGATCGTGGCGCCGATAATGACACGATCATAGCACCCCCCCGTTTCCTTCCCCGAAAGGCAGGATCTCCATGCGGGCGGCCGCGAGACGCCGGGCTTTTACGTTGATCGAGTTGCTGGTCGTGATCGCGATCATCGCCGTGTTGATCGCCCTGCTGCTGCCGGCGGTGCAGGCTGCGCGCGAGGCCGCGCGGCGGGCACAGTGCGTGAACAACCTGAAGCAGATCGGCCTGGCGCTCCACAATTACGTCTCGGCCATGAACGTGTTGCCGCCCGGGCGCGTCAACACCCACATCGCGGGACAGGGGGACTGTTGGGGCGCATACGCCGAGCTCCTCCCACAGATGGAGCAGCAGCAAATCTTCAACGCGTTCAACTTCATCCTACCCCCGGATACCGACCCGACCACCACGCTGGCCGCGGCGAACTCGACCGGCTTCATGGCCAACTTGAACTCGCTGATTTGCCCCTCTGACCCGGGGCCGACGACGCTCGTACAGATCAACGGCGGCTTTTATGGCGTACATAATTACAATATGTGTACAGGATCAAACTACTCCGCCGTCCAGGTCCCCGCGGGGAACCTGGCGGGGATCTTGCCAAATGGCGTGTTGTTCGAGAACTCGGCAGTCTCGATTGCGGCGATCACCGACGGGACGTCGGGGACCGTCGCCGTCGCCGACACGTTGCGGTCGACCGGCGGCTCGCCCCCGGGCGTGAACTCGCTGACGTTCTTCCAGCAGAACCCGCTCAGTGGATTCGTGATCACGGGAGACAACAAGACGACGGGGCCGCCGATCACGTCGGATGCCGACTACCAATCGATGTGCCTGACGAGCTCGCCCCCCGGGTTCCAGGCGACCCGCGGGGTGCGCTGGCACTACGGAGCGCCGGGGCACAGCCTGTTCAACACACGGCGGGCTCCAAACGATCCGGGGTACGACTGCCGGGGCGGGCTGCCGCACAGCGACAAGTCGGACCCGAACTGGAGCTATCTTTCGCTCAACATCGCCGCGCGCAGCCAGCACTCCGGCGGCGCCAATGCGCTGCTGTGCGACGGTCACGTCCAGTTCATCAAGAACACGATCAACGTCCTGGTGTGGCAGGCCCTCGGCAGTCGCAACGGGGGTGAGGTCGTCAGCGCCGACGCGCTCTGAGGCCGGTCTGTCGGACATCGGCATCCGGAACAGTTGCACCTGTCGTAATTCCCCTGGGGCCGGGTTGGAACGGCCGGCCCTAGCGGATTTTGGAAGTCAGGCCGGATCGTACCCAGGTCGGGATGGCCGAAGATTCGTCAGGCCGACGACGACGGGAGGCATTGACTTCGACCGAATTGTAACTAAGATAGTTCCAATTGAAGGGATGGGCGTACCGGGCATGAAACCACGGCCCGGGGCCTGACCTCGAACGTGCCGGTCCGGGCAAGGACCGGCGGGTGTTGGTGCGATCGGCGCTTCGAGCCGGGGCAGACGAGACTCCGGGGCGGGGGTCGGTGTGCGCCTTGATTTTCGGGAGCATTCGAGTCATGAGAAGGTTCGACCCGGTTCCGTTGGGTGTGGCTCGTCGCGTCGTGGTGGCGCTGGCCGTGTTGAGCCTGCCGGGCTGTCAGAAGGCGGCCGACAAGGCCCTCCCGCCAGCGCCGACGGTTGGCGTGGTCGAGTCGCGACGGATGAGCGTGCCGATCGAGGTGACGCCCAACGGGACGACCCGCGCGCTGGAAAATGTGACGATTCGGGCGCGCGTCCGCGGCTTCCTTACCGAGCGCCACTTCGTGGAGGGGGCATTGGTCAAGAAGGGACAGCTCCTGCTGGTGATCGACGAGGAGCCGTACCAGATCGCCCTCCAGTCAGCGCGGGCCCGGCAGGCCGAGGTCGAGGCTGCGCTCAAGAAGGCACAGGAATCGAAAGGGCCGGAGGTCTCAGCGTCGCAACTGGAGCTCGACCGGGCCCAACTGGTACTCGCCCAGATTCAAGAGAAGCGCAACCGGGCGCTCGTGTCGCGGAACGCCGGGTCGGCCGAGGACGTCGACAAGACCGAGTCCGACCGCAAGCGCTGGGAAGCGCAGGTCGAGGCCGACCGCGCGCACCTCGCCCAGGCGAAGGCCGACTACTCCGTGGGGATCGCCACGGCCCACGCGCAGGTCTCGGCCGCCAAGGCCGCCGTCCGTGACGCCGAGCTGAACCTGGGCTACTGCCGGATGTATGCCCCGCTCGAAGGCCGGATCGGCGAGGCCCGGGTCAAGGTCGGCAACCTGGTCGGGCCGGATCAGGCCGGTGGGGGCGCATTCACCGACCTGGCCACGATTCAACAGCTCGACCCGATGGGCGTCGACCTCCGGCTCAGCTCGCGCGACCTCGACCGCATCACCACCCTGATCGAGAAGGGGCTGGCCGTCCGCATCCTCCGCCCCGGGCCGGACGGCCCGCTGGAGCATCCCCATAGCGGACAGGGCTTCTTCATCGACAACACGGTCGACGAGACCACCTCCACGTTCCTGGTCAAGGCCCAGGTTCCCAACCCCGGCGGCAAGCTCCTCCCAGGCGAGTATGTCAAGGTCCGGATGGTGATCGACCGGCTGGAGAACGCCGTGGTGGTTCCCGCTCCCTCGGTCGTCGAGTCCGAATCGGGGACCATCGTCCACATCGTCGACGCGGAAGGAAAGGTGGCCGTCCGGCAGGTCGTCGCGGGCCAGGCCCACGAAGGGCTGCGGGTGATCACCAAGGGCCTCGACGCCGGTGCCTCCGTGATCGTCGACGGGTTGCAGATGATCCGGCCGGGTCTGCCGGTCAAGGCCGAGCCGGCCGTGCTCACCCAGCGCGAAACCGGCAGGACCAAGGTGACGAGGGCCGACGCCGCGACAGCGCCCAACTTGTAACCCGTAGCAGACACACCCATTCCCATCCGATCCTCCCTGGGAAACCGACGGTCATGGTCGACTTCTTCATCCGCCGGCCGATCTTCGCGACGGTCTCAGCGCTCTTGATGCTCCTGATCGGCGGGATCTGCGCGTTCGGGCTGCCGATCGCGCAGTATCCCCCGGTTGCGCCCCCTCAGGTCCAGGTGACGACCACCTATACCGGGGCGGACGCCCTGAGCGTCGCACGGACAGTGACCACGCCGATCGAGCAGCAGATCAACGGCACCAAGGGGATGATCTATTACAACTCCGACAGCACCAGCAACGGCGTGTCGAACATCGTGGCCACGTTCGACGTCGGCTACTCGCAGGACATGGCCGCCGTCGATATCCAGAACCGCGTGCAGACCGCACAGGCGCAGCTTCCGCCCGAAGTCAAGCAGTACGGTGTCTCGATCAAGAAGACGTCGACCGATATGGTCTGCGTCGTCAACCTGATCTCGCCCGACGGCCGGTTCGACGCCAACTTCCTGGACAATTACGGGCAGATCTACGTCGCCGACGTTCTGAAACGGATCAACGGGGTCAGCGACGCCACCGTGCTCGGGCGCAAGTATGCAATGCGGATCTGGATCGACCCCGACCGCCTGGCCAACATGAAGATCGCCCCGACCGAGGTGATCCAGGCGATCCAGCAGGAGAACGTGCAGGCGGCCGCCGGCAAGATCGGTAGCCGGCCGGTCCCCACCGGGCAGGATTTCGAGCTGCCGATCACGCTCAAGGGGCGGCTGGAGAAGGCGGCCGAGTTCGAGGAGATCATCGTGCGACGGGGCGACGACGGCTCGATCGTCCGCATCAAGGACATCGCCCGCGTCGAGCTGTCGTCAGAGAACTACGAGTCGGCCAGCTACATCGACGGTAAGCCGGCCGGCGGCATCCTGATTTACCAGTATGCCGACGCCAACGCGCTGGCGATCATCCACACGGTCCGCCAGGAGATGGACCACCTCAAGGCGAGCTTCCCGGAAGGGCTCGACTACACGATCGTGTACAACACGACCGACTATGTAGACGAGAACATCAAGGAGGTTCAGCACACGCTGGTCGAATCGTTCATCCTGGTCATGATCGTCGTGTTCGTGTTCCTCCAGGGCTTCCGCGCCACGATCATCCCGATGTTGGCGATCCCGGTCTCGCTGGTCGCCACGTTCGCGGTGATGGCGGCGTTCGGCTTCTCGATCAATTCGTTGACGCTGTGCGGGCTGGTGCTGGCGATCGGCCTGGTGGTCGACGACGCGATCATCGTGGTCGAGAACGTCGAGAAATACCTGCACCGAGGCCTGCCCCCCCTGGAAGCCACCCGCGCGGCGATGGCCGAGATCACCACGCCGATCGTGACGATTACCCTAGTCCTGGCCGCCGTGTTCGTTCCCGTGGCGTTCATGCCAGGGATGACCGGGAAGCTATACAACCAGTTCGCGATGGCCATCGTCTTCTCGTTCATGTTCTCGGCGTTCAACTCACTCTCGTTCAGCCCGGCAATGTCGCGGCTGTTCCTCCGCCCGAAGCGCGGCGAGACCCGGTTCTTCCTGTTTCGCTGGTTCAACGCCGGGCTGAGCTGGATCGAGAATTCCTACGACGCAGTGCTCGAATGGACGGCCCACCACTGGTGGACGATCGTCGCGCCGTCGGTGGTCCTGCTGGGGCTCACCGGCTGGATGATCGCCAACCGGCCCAAGGCGTTTATCCCGACCGAGGACCAGGGTTACGTGATCTGCGTGGTCCAGACCCCCGACGGCACCAGCGGCGAGAAGACGGCAGCGGTTCTCCAGCGCGTTGAGGGGCTGATCCGGGGCGAAGAGGGGGTCGAGCACACAGTCATGCTCGAGGGCCTGAACGTGATCACCTCGACCAACCAGACCAACTGCGGCGTCGTCTTCGCGAGACTGGCGGACTGGGACAAGCGGAGGACGCCCGGGCTCAGGGCCACCGGTCTTGTCCAGAAGCTCCAGGCGAAGGTTTCGTCAGTCCGCGACGCCATGGTGATGGTCCTTCAGCCGCCCCCCATCCGCGGCTTGAGCCAGACCGGGGGCTTCGAGCTGATGATCGAGGACCGTTCGGGCAAGGGAGTCGAGGCGATCCAGAGAGTCGTCGACCGGTTCCAGGACGAGGCGCGCAAGCGGCCCGAGTTGGCGGGGGTCTTCTCGACCTTCTCGGCCCGGGTGCCCCAGCTCAAGTTCGACGTCGATCGCACCAAGGCCCGGCGGTTGGACGTGCCGATCGCCGACCTGTTCGCAACGCTCCAGGCCAACCTCGGCGGTTACTACGTCAACGACTTCGACCTCTACGGCAAAGTCTGGAAGGTCATGGTCCAGGCCGAGGGGAGCGTGCGCACGAAGCCCCAGGATATCCAGAACCTGTACGTCCTGAACCGCAAGGGGGAGCGCGTCCCGCTCAGCTCTCTGGGCGAGGTCCGCTACGCCCTGGGGCCGATCGATGTGCCCCACTATAATCTCTACGCCGCCGCCAAGATGAACGGCGGCCCTGCTCCGGGCTACAGCTCGGGCCAGGCGCTCGTCGCGATGCAGGAGGTCGCCGCCGAGGTCCTGCCCGAGGGATTCGGCACGGAGTGGACCGGCACGACCTTCCAGGAGCAGAAGACTGGCAATCAGGCGACCTACATCTTCGCCCTCTCGGTCATCTGCGTCTTCCTGTTCATGGCGGCCCTCTACGAGAGCTGGATCCGGCCCACGGTCATCATCCTCACGGTCCCCTTGGCCATGTTCGGCGCAATCGTGGGCCTTTGGCTCTACGACATGCCGCTGGACGTGTTCGGGCAGATCGGCCTGGTGATGCTGATCGGGCTGGAGACCAAGAACGCGATCCTGATCGTCGAGTTCGGCGTCGAAATGCGCAGGGACCGGGGGTTGAGCATCCTGGAATCCGCCAAGGCGGCCTCACGCGAGCGCCTACGGCCGATTTTGATGACGTCGTTCGCCTTCGTCATGGGCGTGCTACCAATGGCCCGCGCCACGGGGGCGGGGGCTTACAGCCGAAACTCGCTCGGCATCGTGATTGCTTTCGGGATCGCCGTCAGCACGGTCCTCGGCCGGTTCGTCATCCCGATCTATTATGTGCTGGGAGAGCGGCTCATCGACTACTTCGTCCGAGGTCGCGACGAGTCGCACCATCCGCACCCTCCGGTCGTAGAAGAACGGGTCGGGCACGCTGTGCCGTCCCACGAGCAGGTGCCGGTGTCGGTCCACTAAGTTTCGCGGATGCTGTTGAAGGCCGGGTCTCCCGGCGCTAAGCTCTGAGGACGAGGGGCGCGCTCGACTCGCCCCCATCCTTGCGAATGGGGTGATGCCGTGCTGAGTTCGAAGTTGAGCGTCGGCATCCACATGATGACGATCTTCGCCCTGAAGCCGGGCGAATCCCTGACTTCGGAGTTCATCGCCAGCAGCGTGAACACTAACCCCGTGGTGATCCGCCGCTTGCTCGGCTCCCTCCGCGCTGCCGGCATCGTCGATTCCAAGCCGGGTGTCGGCGGCGGCTGGTCGCTCCTGATCGATCCCGCGCGGCTCACGCTCCTCGATATCCTCCGTGCCGTCGAACCTCAGAACGAGATGTTCGCCCTCCACCGTAGCGAGCCCAACCCCGAATGCCCGTGCGGGTTGCACATCCAGGGCGTCTTGACCGAAGTCTACGACAAGGTTCAGGACGGCATGACCCGGCAGCTTGCCGATACCACAATCGCCTGCATCACCGGCAAGATCAGGGAACGCCTGGAAGGATAAGACGCAGGATCATACATGTCGCCATCTACAAACATAAAGCACAAGTGAATGTTTTCGGTTTCCCTATACGGCGGCACCAGACGGTCTTGAGTTAGCCAGCAAACCTCGGGGCCTGTCGAAAACATCGACATCGCCGCGGGTTGGCGCGCCGCGTGTCGAGACGACGGTCGAATCAGGAAGGACAGTCCGGGGCGGTCCTTACATCGGCGCTAACACTCCGGACCTTGCGAAGGCACGCTTCATCCGGGAACAATCCGTGGATGCGCTGGAGGCGGTGGATGAAGATCGCTGTTTGCCAGTCTCGAGCCAGGATTGTCCCAAGAATGATCTCGGGGCGATCGAAAGGCACTATTTGGAAAGCATTCAGCAAAGGCAAATTTGATGCGTTAGCAGACATGACGCTTACCTCTCAACGTATTGCCTTTAGGTAGTCGAACTTGTCGATCTGTGAGGACTCTACAAAAAAGATAAGTCCTGATCAAGATCCTAGAAAGGCCGATGACGCCTTCGGGTGACCGAGCTCCACCGGTTTCCAGTCTTTTTCTCTTGACTTCCGAGCAATAGAGGAACAGTGTTGATAGCAGGAACGCTTTCCGGAGCGAGTTTGCCGAGCGAGCGATGGCGACACCTCGCCCCCGGAATCAGAGGTTGGCGAAAAGGCCGAAGCCGAGCGAGGAGCCAGTCCCGCAGCATCATCCTCCCCGCGCGTGTCAGGTCGTGTGCGCCTTTTCGCTGAGACCGACATGGTGGTCTCGATCGTCGTCTCACGGACTGAGGGGCAAGTGCTCGGCGCCCGAGTGCGCGGGGAGGAAGCCACCTCATGAACCGGCGATGGATCTCAATCACTGGGGTCGTGCAGGGCGTGGGCTTTCGTCCGTTCGTCTACGATCTCGCAACCCGGCATGGGCTTCGCGGGTTCGTGAGGAACGACACCGGCGCCGTCTGGATCGAGGTGGAGGGGGAGCCACACGCGCTCGAACGCTTTCAGGGCGAGCTGACGAACCGGCCGCCCCCCCTGGCCCGGATCGACCGTGTGCACTGGGCGCCGCGGCAGCCTCGGGGCGATCGCGATTTCCGGATCGAGTCGAGCCAGCTTGAATCGGCCGGGGCGATCTTTGTGTCGCCCGACGTGGCCACATGCGCTGAGTGCGTGCGCGAGCTGTTCGACCCGGCCGACCGCCGTTATCGCTACCCGTTTCTCAACTGCACGAATTGCGGCCCTCGGCTCACGATCATCCGAGGGGCGCCGTACGACCGCGAGCGCACGACGATGGCGGCCTTCGTCATGTGCGACGCATGTCGCGCCGAGTACGAAGACCCGCGCGACCGGCGGTTCCACGCCCAGCCCACGGCCTGCCCGCGCTGTGGACCAACTCTTCAAGTGTTGGACGAGCACGGACAAGAGATTGCGACGAGCGACCCGTTGGGCCGGGCGATCGAGGCGCTGCGGCAAGGGCGGATCGTCGCGGTCAAAGGGCTCGGCGGCTACCATCTCACGTGCCTCGCCGCCTCCGGGCCCGTCGTCGCGGAGCTGCGCCGGCGTAAACAGCGCGAGGAGAAACCGTTTGCGGTCATGGTCCGCGACGTCGCCGCAGCACGGGAGCTTGGGACGGTGACCCAGGACGAGGAGGAGCTGCTCGTCTCGCCGCGGCGGCCGATCGTGCTGTTGGAGCGAAGCCCTGCGGCGGCGGTGGCCATGACTGTTGCGCCGGGAAATCCGTGCCTTGGCGTGATGCTGCCGTATACCCCGCTCCACCACCTGCTCCTCAATGGGCTGGGCGGAGCGCCGCTCGTCGTGACCAGCGGCAACGCGTCCGACGAGCCGATCGCTTACGAGGACCGCGACGCCAACGCGCGGCTGTCCGGCATTGCCGACCTGTTCCTCACACACGATCGGCCGATTCACCTACGGTGCGACGACTCGGTGACGCGGGTCGTGGCTGGTATCGAGCTGCCGGTCCGCCGCTCGCGAGGGGACGCCCCCTGCCCGCTCGATCTCCCGAGAGCCTGCCCGCGCCCTACCCTCGCGCTGGGGGGGCAGTTGAAGGCGACTTTCGCCCTCGGCCGGGGGCGCCATGCGTTCGTGAGCCACCACATCGGCGACCTCGATCACTTCGAGGCGTATCGCGCGTACACCGAGGCCATTCGCCACTACGAGCGTCTCTTTTCGTTCCGGCCGGAACAGATTGTGCATGATCTGCATCCTGATTACGCCTCGACACGCTACGCCTGGCAACGCGACGACGCAGTCCCCCAACTCGCGGTTCAGCACCACCAGGCTCATATTGCCAGTTGCCTGGCCGATAACGGCGTGGACGAGCCGGTCATCGGTGTGGCCTTCGACGGCACCGGCTTCGGGACCGACGGCGCAATCTGGGGAGGCGAGTTCTTCGTGGGAGACTGCCGAGGCTTCCGCCGGGCGGCCCACCTGCGCTACGTCGCCATGCCCGGCGGCGAGCGGGCCATCCGGGAACCGTGGCGCATGGCCGCGGCCTATCTTGCCGACGCAGGCTTGGACGATGTCCTGCTGCGCGGCCGGGTGGCTGCGGCGGCGCTTGCGACCGTGCGGCAACTGATCGAGCGGCGTTTCAACGCCCCGCTCACGTCGAGCGCCGGCCGGCTCTTCGACGGTGTCGCCGCCCTGGCAGGCGGGCGCAGCAGCGTGACGTTCGAAGGCCAGGCGGCGATGGAACTGGAGTGGCTGGCGGCGGGTTCGGTGGACGCGGGCGCTTACCCGTTCGAGATCGAGAGTGAGCCGGGGGCGGAGCTCCCGCTGGTAATCGACACCCGCCCCTTGATCGCCGCCGTCGCGGCTGAATCACTCCGCGGTGAAGCCCCGGCGCGCATCGCCCGCCGGTTCCATACGACCGTGGTCGCGATCGTCGCGCGGGTCTGCGATCGTTTGCGTGCATCCAGCGGCTTGGGGACCGTTGCCGTGAGCGGCGGGGTGTTCCTGAACGCCGTGCTCACCCGCGAGGTTGTTGCGCGGTTGGGGGGGGACGGGTTCCGGGTCCTCCGTCACCGGCGCGTGCCGCCGAACGACGGCGGGCTCTGTCTGGGCCAGCTTGCCCTCGCGGCGGCCGTTCCCCTGGATATTCGTTCTTCCGTTTGTCCGGCATGATTGAGGAACCGCCTCATGTGTCTCGGAATCCCCGGCAAGGTGGTGGAGACGTACCGTGAGCACGACGTGCTGATGGGGAAAGTCGAGTTCGGCGGCATCTTCAAACGGGTCTGCCTGGAGCATGTCCCCGAGGTACAGGTTGATGAATACGTGCTGGTCCACGTTGGCTTTGCCCTGTCCCGGATCGACGAGAATGAGGCCCAGCGCGTCTTCGAGTTCCTCGACCAGATGAATCAACTCGACGAGCTGGAGGCGCCTCCGTCATGAGATACCTGGACGAATACCGCGACGGTCCGGCCGCCGAGAAGCTGGCCGCCGCGATCGCCCGTACGGTCACGCGCCCCTGGACGATCATGGAGGTCTGCGGCGGTCAGACACACACGATCGTCAAGTATGGCATCGACTCGCTGCTGCCGGCGGAGGTGGAGCTAGTCCACGGGCCGGGTTGTCCCGTGTGCGTCACGTCGCTGGAGATGATCGACCGCGCCCACGCGATCGCCTCGCGGCCGGATGTCACGTTCTGCTCGTTCGGCGACATGCTGCGCGTCCCTGGGTCGCGCGGCGACCTGCTCCAGCTCAAGTCACAGGGGAGTGATATCCGGGTCGTCTACTCGCCGCTCGACGCCGTGAACATCGCCGCGGCCCATCCCGGGCGCAAGGTCGTCTTCTTCGCGATCGGCTTCGAGACCACCGCCCCCCCCAACGCCATGGCCGTCTGGATGGCACGGCAGCGCAAGGTCGCGAATTTCAGCGTCCTGGTATCGCATGTGCTCGTCCCCCCCATGATGACCGCCCTTCTCGAGGCCCCCGGCAACCGCGTGCAGGGATTCCTGGGACCCGGTCACGTGTGCACGGTGATGGGCTGCGGCGAGTATGAACCGATCGCGCGGCGCTATGGCGTCCCGATCGTGGTCACGGGGTTCGAGCCGCTCGACCTGCTGGAAGGGATCTACCGGACGCTCTGCCAGCTCGAAGCGGGTCGCGGAGAGCTGGAAAACGCGTACGGACGGACCGTCCGGGCCGAGGGAAACCCGGCGGCGCAGCGGTTGATGGCGGAGGTCTTCGAGGTCTGCGACCGCAAGTGGCGGGGCATTGGCCTGATCCCGCAGAGCGGCTACAGGCTGCGCGACGCGTTTCGCGACCATGATGCGGAGCGCCTGTTCGAGGTCGACGCCATCGAAACCGAGGAATCGGCCCTGTGCATCAGCGGCCAGATCCTCAAGGGGCTGAAGAAGCCGCACCATTGTCCCGAGTTCGGTACGACGTGCACTCCCCAGACGCCCCTGGGCGCCACGATGGTCTCCTCGGAGGGGGCTTGCGCGGCTTACTACGCCTACGGACGGCACCTCGAACGAAGCCGCGCGGATGCCCTCGTTTTGTTCGGAGGCGGCCGCTGATGGCGATCGTAATCGGAGCGATGTTGCGAGCGATTGCGCACGAGGGAGCAGATTGTTGCCAAGGCCGAACCCGGGCCGGTGACGGCCGGCCCGACGGGAACCAGGAGGCCCACACGCATGGTTAAGCCCGGCGCAGTGCTCAACGGCACACCGTTCGGGGCCTGCCCGCTCCCTCGGTCGTCGTACGACCGGATCCTGCTCGGGCATGGGAGCGGGGGCCTGCTCACGGCCGACTTGATCCAGCGGCTGTTCGTGCCGGCATTCGACAACGACGTGCTCGCCGCGCTCGAGGACCAGGCGACGGTGTCCTTGCCGGGCTTCGGCGGGCCGTCAGCGCCTCGGCTCGCCATGACGACCGACTCGTTCGTGGTTCGCCCTTTGTTCTTCCCCGGCGGCGACATCGGCCGGCTCGCAGTCCACGGCACGGTGAACGACCTGGCGGTGGGGGGAGCCCGGCCCCTTTTTCTGTCCGCGGCCCTGATTCTGGAAGAGGGGCTCGCGATGACCGACCTTCAGCGCATCGTGACGTCGATGCGCGAGGCCTGTCGCGAGGCGGGGGTGCAGCTCGTCACGGGGGACACCAAGGTCGTCGACCGCGGCAAGGGGGACGGCGTCTTCATCACGACGACGGGAATCGGCGTGGTCCCTCCCGGGCGTACCCTATCGATCCATTCCGCCCGGCCCGGCGATTGCGTGCTGGTTTCGGGCACACTCGGTGACCATGGCATCGCGATCATGTCGGTGCGCGAAGGGCTGGAGTTCGAGACGGTGCTGGAAAGCGATACAGCGCCCTTGAACGGGCTGACCGAGGCCATCCTCACAGCCTGCCCGCAGACCCGCTGCATGCGCGACCCGACGCGCGGCGGCGTTTCGAGCGCGCTCAATGAACTGGCGGACGCCTCGCGCGTCGGCGTGGTGCTGGATGAGGCGGCGTTGCCGCTGCGCCCCGAGGTGCGAGGCGCCTGCGAGATGCTCGGCTTCGACCCGCTCTATGTAGCCAACGAGGGGAAGCTGATCGCCGTCGTGCCGCCTGGGGACGCCGAGCACGCGCTGGAGGCAATGCGGGCGCACCCGCTCGGAAAGCACGCCGCGCTGATCGGCAGGGTAGTCGGCGATCATCCGGGCATGGTGCTCCAGCGGTCGCGGGTGGGTGGGGAACGCGTCGTCACACTGCTTGCCGGGGAACAATTGCCGAGGATCTGTTAATGGCCACCGCGGCGCCCGATCGACTGGCCGGCCCCTCCGACTTGCAACCGCCGGTCGCTGAGGAGCAAGCGCCCAAGAAGGCGTCGCGGCTGATTCTCTTGCACGAGATCGAGGAAGGGCTCGACGCCATCGAGCGGCCCTTGGCCGGCCTGTTCGTCTCGGGGCTGTCGGCCGGGCTCGACGTGGGCTTCAGCCTGTTCCTGATGGCCGTCGTGCTGACTCGCGTCGAGGGGACGATGCCGCCCGCCGTGGTGTCGTTGCTGCTCGCCAACATGTATGCGGTCGGGTTCATCTTCGTCGTGCTCGGCCGGTCGGAACTGTTCACGGAGCAGACCACGCTCGCGGTCCTGCCCGTCCTGGGAGGGCGGGCCTCGATCCGCGCGCTACTGCGGCTCTGGGTGATTGTTTTCGCCGCCAACACGCTCGGGGCCGCCGTGTTCGCGGCGCTTGCCACGCTGATCGGCCCGGAGCTCGGCGTGATCAACCCCAAAGTCTTCGGCACGATTGCCCACCGCATGACGGACCACTCGGCCTGGGCGATGTTCCTCAGCGGCCTGCTGGCCGGCTGGCTGATGGGCCTGCTCTCGTGGCTGGTGGCCGCCTCGCGCGACACGATCAGCCAAATCGTCCTGGTCTGGCTGGTCACGACCGTGATCGGCTTTGCCAACTTGCACCACGCGATCGTCGGGACCGTCGAGGTCCTGGCCGGCGCCTTCTCGGGGCAAGGGATCGGGCCGAGGGACATCGGCCGTTTCCTGGTCTGGGTCACGGCCGGCAACATCGTGGGCGGCGTCGTCTTCGTGGCATTTCTCAAGTACGGGCACGCCCGGCCGGAGGCCCAAACCGCCCCGTAAAGACCACTTACTTGCCCCCCCAGAAAGGAACCGCAGATGGTCGCAAGCACGAACGGCGTCCCTTACGGACGCAAGACCCAGCGGGAACCGGCAGTCAAGGAGGTTCACGTCCTCTGGATCACCGCCGGCTTGAGCTGCGACGGCGACTCGGTGTCGGTCACCGCCGCCACGCAGCCCAGCATCGAGGACATCATTCTGGGGGCCATTCCGGGCCTGCCCAAGGTCCACCTGCACAACCCCGTACTGGCCTACGAGGTCGGCGATGAGTTCATGAACTACTGGCACCTCGCCGACGAAGGCCGGCTGGGTGCTCCGTTCGTCCTGGTCATCGAAGGGTCGATCCCCAACGAGACGATCAAGAGCGAGGGGTACTGGGCGGCCCTGGGGACCGACAAGAAGACCGGTCAGCCGATCACCACGTGTGAGTGGATCGACCGCCTGGCACCCAAGGCGGTGGCCGTCGTGGCCGCCGGCACCTGCGCGACCTATGGCGGCATTCACGCGATGGCCGGTAACCCGACCGGCGCCATGGGCTTGGCCGACTACCTGGGCTGGAACTGGCGGTCGGCCGCCGGCATCCCGATCGTCAACGTGCCCGGCTGCCCGGTGCAGCCGGACAACATGACCGAAACCCTGCTCTACCTGCTCTACCAGGTCGCCGGCCTCGCCCCCATGATTCCGCTCGACCAGGAGCTGCGGCCCACCTGGCTGTTCGGCAAGACAGTCCACGAAGGGTGCGACCGGGGCAGCTACTACGAGCAGGCCGACTTCGCTCACGAATATGGCTCGCCCAAGTGCCTCGTGCGGCTCGGCTGCTGGGGCCCGGTGGTCAACTGCAACGTCACCAAGCGCGGTTGGATGGCAGGCATCGGCGGCTGCCCCAATGTCGGCGGCATTTGCATCGGCTGCACGATGCCGGGCTTCCCCGACAAGTTCATGCCCTTCATGGACGAGCCCCCGGGGGGGGTCCTGTCGTCCACGCTCATCGGCATGTACGGCAAGATCATTCGCCGGCTCCGCGGAATCACCAACACGGCCGTGAACAAGGAACCGAAGTGGCGGCACGCCGGCCCCGAGCTGACGACGGGCTACCACCCCACAACCTACTGACCCCGCCCCAAGGGAGGAACGAACTGATGGCCACCGTCACCCAGCCCACGCGCGAGACCCCGGGCGAGGCGCGCAAGCTCGTCGAGATGTCCTGGGACCCGATCACACGGATCGTCGGCAGCCTGGGAATCTACACCAAGATCGACTTCGCCAACCGCCAGGTCGTCGAGTGCCACAGCACCTCGTCGATCTTCCGCGGCTACAGCATCTTCATGCAAGGCAAGGACCCGCGCGACGCTCACTTCATCACCAGCCGGATCTGCGGGATCTGCGGCGACAACCACGCCACCTGCGCCTGCTACGCCCAGAACATGGCCTTCGGCGTCCGCCCCCCCGACATGGGGGAGTGGATCGTCAACCTGGGCGAGGCCGCTGAATACATGTTTGACCATAATATTTACCAGGATAACCTGGTCGGCGTCGACTTCTGCGAGCAGATGGTCAAGGAGACCAACCCAGGGGTCTGGGACAAGGCCCAGCGCACCAACTCGCCGCACTTCGGCGAACATCCCTACCGCACCATCGCCGACATCATGCGGTCGCTGAACCCGTTCACGGGCGAATTCTACCGCGAAGCGCTCCAGATGAGCCGCATGACGCGGGAGATGTTCTGCCTGATGGAAGGGCGGCACGTCCACCCCTCGACCCTGTACCCAGGGGGGGTCGGCACCGTCCCCACGCAGCAGCTCTTCACCGACTACATTGTCCGGCTGATGAAGTACGTCGAGTTCATGAAGAAGGTCGTGCCGATGCATGACGACCTCTTCGACTTCTTCTACGAGGCCCTGCCCGGCTACGAGGAAGTCGGCAGGCGCAGGATCTTGCTCGGCTGCTGGGGCTCGTGGAACGACCCCAAGGTGTGCGACTATACCTACAAGAACATGAACGAGTGGGGCAAGGCAATGTACGTCACGCCGGGCGTCATCGTCGACGGCAAGGCCGTGACCAACAACCTGGTCGACATCAACCTCGGCATCCGCATCCTGCTTGGCCACTCCTATTATGATGACTGGGCCGACGACGGCGAGATGTTCGTCTCGCACGACCCACTGGGCAATCCGGTCGACCGACGGCACCCGTGGAACCAGACGACGCTCCCACGGCCGCAGAAGCGCGACTTCAACGGCAAGTACTCGTGGGTCATGTGCCCGCGCTGGCTCGACCTCAAGACGGGCGATCACCTGGCGCTCGACACCGGTGGCGGGCCGATCGCCCGGCTCTGGGCCACGGCGCTGGCAGGCTTGGTCGACTTCGGCTACGTCAAGGCGACCGGCCAGAGCGTGAAGATCTACCTGCCCAAGACGATGTCGAAGCCCGAGGTCGAGTTCGAGTGGAAGATCCCCAAGTGGAGCAATGCCATCGAGCGCGATCGGGCCCGCACCTATTTCCAGGCCTACGCCGCGGCGGCGGCCCTGTACTTCGCCGAGCGGGCGATGGAGGAGCTCCACGCCGGCCGGACCCGGACCTGGACCGACTTCAAGGTCCCCGAGAACGCCATCGGCTGCGGCTTCCACGAAGCAGTGCGCGGCGTGCTCTCGCACCACGTCGTCATCCGCGACGGCAAGATCGCCAATTACCACCCGTACCCGCCGACCCCGTGGAACGCCACCCCGCGCGACATCTACGGTACCCCGGGCCCGTACGAGGACGCGATCCAGAACACGCCGATCTTCGAGGAGAACGGGCCCGACAAGTTCAAGGGGATCGACATCATGCGGGCCGTGCGCAGCTTCGACCCTTGCCTTCCCTGCGGCGTCCACATGTATACGGGCGAGGGCAAGCTGCTCGACGTGAAGCACGCGCCGATGTTCGGCATGCAGAAGTAACGACTCATTGCGGAAGCGAGCTTCCCGCAGAGGATTAGTGACGGCTCACCCTCCTCCCTCACCCTCCCCCGCAAGGGGGGAGGGGACAATGATCCCTCCCTCCCCGCTGCAGGGGATGGCCGGGATCGGGGGTACCGCCCAATAAATATACATGACAATAGACTCGGGAGGCATTGATGACGGACCCCCTCGACGCGCGTGAGTTCCAGGCGCGGCTCCAGCGGCTCGACGCGCTCCTGCAGGGCATCGAGCGCCATGCTGACCCCGCGGTCCGGTCGCGGACCCGGGAGATCGTGCAGGCGATCCTCGAGCTACAGGGCGCTGGGCTGGAGCGGGTCCTGGGCCACATGGCCGAGGCCGGCGAGACCGGCGCTACGATCCTTGACGCCTGCGCCCGCGACGAGGTCGCCGGGGGCCTGCTCCTGCTCCATGGGCTCCACCCGCTGGACGTGGAACAACGCGTGCAACTGGCGCTCGAACAGGTGCGGCCCTACCTCAAGTCGCACGGCGGCAACGTCGAGCTGCTCGGCATCCATGACGGCGTCGCGCGGCTGCGGCTGGAGGGGAGCTGCCACGGCTGCCCGTCGTCGGCGTTGACCATGAAGCAAACCATCGAAGAGGCGATCCTCGGCCGGGCCCCCGACGTGGTCGCCGTGGAAGTCGAGGGAGAGACGGCAGCCCCGATGGCCACCCCGGACGGACGCCCCCTGGTCGTGCTCTCCATGTCCTGAACCCCGAACCAACATCCAACCCAGGAGCATCGCACATGGACAGACGACACGACTCGCGATCCGAACTCCCGTCGCACACCCCGGGCACCCCGAGGGGTGAGGAGCTCGTCCGGAAGCACGGTCGAGAGCCCGGGCGCGACGGACGCGACGGTCATCGGACAGCGCGGGACGCGACGAGCGTCAACCCCGAAGCGCGAGAGCCGATCGACCCCGCGATGCCGAACCTCCCGCCGGCTTGAGGCTCGCCATGATTCCCGACAACACGCGTAACGCCGGCCCCGCGCCGACGGCCCTGGCCTCGATCCAACGGTTCCTGCGCCCGAAGGCCGTGCGCGAGCATTGCGCGCTGTGCCACGTGGCGCTGGCCGACGAGCACCCGCACCTCGTCGAGCTGGCCACCCACCGCCTGGCCTGCGCATGCGATGGCTGTGCCCTGCTCTTCGACGGCCCGAACGCCGGGCGCTATCGCCGGATCCCCCGGCGCATCCGGGCATTGCCCGACCTCCGGATGTCTGACGAGGCGTGGGACGCGCTCCAGCTTCCCATCAACCTCGCCTTCTTCGTGCAAAGCACGCCGGCCGAGCGCGTGGTCGCGCTCTACCCGAGCCCCGCGGGGGCCACCGAGTCGCTCGTCGCGGCCTCGGCCTGGGACGCCCTGGCCAACGAGAACCCGGTGCTCCGCGACTTCGAGCCCGACGTCGAGGGACTGCTCGTGAACCGGATCGGCGACTCGCGCGACTACTACCGCGTCGGAATCGACGAGTGTTACAAGCTGGTCGGCCTGATCCGTACGCACTGGCGCGGGCTGTCCGGCGGGGCGATGGTCTGGGGTGAGATCGCCGGCTTCTTCGAGGGGCTGCGGGAGCGGGCTCATGCCTGACCTCAACTACCGGGTCGAGGGAGCCGAGCCGCAGCGTTTCGCGGCGGCGCCGACTTTGCTCTTCAAGCTACACGTGTCGGAGGCCGTCGCCCCAGGGGGCGCGCCGACGCCGATTCATTCGGTCGTGCTGCGTTGCCAGTTGCGGATCGAGCCGGCCAAGCGGGCCTACACCCCGGCCGAGAAGGAGCGCCTGAGCGACCTGTTCGGCACGCCCGAGCGGTGGGGACAGACACTGCGCCCGATGCTCTGGACACACGTCAGCGCCGTCGTCCCGCCATTCGAGGGGCAGACTGTCGCCGACCTGCTCGTACCTTGCACCTACGACTTCAGCCTGGCCGCCACGAAGTACTTCGCCGCCCTGGACGGGGGGGACCTGCCTCTCTGCGTCCTGTTCAGCGGCACGATCTTCTACGAAGCGCCCGACAGCGCCTTGCAGGTCGCGCAGATTTCGTGGGAGAAGGAGGCCGATTTCCGCCTCCCCGGGGCGACCTGGCGCGACTTGATGGAGCACTACTACCCCAATAGCGCCTGGCTCTGCCTGCGCAAAGACGTGTTCGACCGCCTCGACCGCTACCGCAGGGACCATGGCCTGGCAAGCTGGGAACAGACCCTGGAGCGGCTGCTGGCCGCAGCCGAGGAGCCCACAATGCTATGAACCGATCACTCGTCGACCCCATCGCGAACGCCGTGCTGTATGAGGGGTATATCCTCTACCCCTACCGGCCGTCGACCAAGAACCAGCAGCGCTGGACGTTCGGCGGCCTGTACCCGGAGTCGTACTGCCGGGCGCTCGGGGGCGAGGCCTGGTGCCAGCAGACTGAGTGCCTCGTCCACGGCACCCCTGAGACGACCTTCGAGGCCGTTGCCCGCTTCCTGCACCTGACGAGCCGCCAGGTTGGACAGGTCGAGCCTCCGCTCGCGGAACTGTTTGCCAGCACAGAGCCTACCTTCCGGCCGGTCGAGTCGCTCCAGGTCGGGGACAAGACGTTTCAGAGCTGGCAGGAAGCGGAGGAACGAGAGGTCCCGTTCGGCGGCGTGCCGCTCGGCGCGCTCTGCGCTCGACCGCGCCATGAGTCGTTCGCTTTCCCCGGCGGCCGGGTGTGGGAGCCGTTGGTCGCGCCGGACGGGCACATGGCTGGGGTCCTGGTGCGCGCGCGCCAGGCCCTCCAGGGGACGATCGACGTGAGCGCCCTGGAAGTCGATGACCGGCTGTTCCGCGTCACGTTTCGCGTCGCGAACCAAACCCCGCCGGAGGAGGCTGGGACGCCGCGACGCGACCAGGCTCAGTTGCGGTCCCTTGCCTCGACGCACGCGATCCTGGGCGTGCGCGCCGGTGCTTTCGTCTCGCTGATGGACCCGCCCGATCGCTGGCGCGAGGCCGCCTCGGGGTGCCGCAATATCGGCGCCTGGCCCGTCCTGGTCGGCGAGGAGGGGCAGGCCGACACCATGCTCGCGTCGCCCATCATCCTGTACGATTACCCGCAGGTGGCTCCCGAAAGCCCAGGGAACTACTTCGACGGCACCGAGATGGACGAGATGCTCACCCTGCGCATCATGACGCTGACCGACGACGAGAAGAGCGCGATGGCGTCGGTCGACGAACGCGCCGGCGCCTTGCTCGCGCGCACCGAGACGCTCGCCCGCGAGCAACTGGCCGGCCTGCACGGCGCCGTGCGCGCGCTCCGGCCGATGCCCGAGGAGAACCTGCATGTTTAGCTGGGGTCCTGAATTCGACCGTCGCCGCGTCGAGTGTCTCCAGATCGGTCCCGCCGAGGTCCGCGCAGGGGACCGCGTCCGGCTCAACCCGCAAGGGCGCTCTGATATCATGGACCTGGCCCTTGCCGGTAAGACCGCGACCATCGAGTCCATCGAGCAGGACTTCGAGGGACGGCTCTTCCTGGCCGTGACGGTCGACGACGATCCCGGCAAGGACCTCGGCTCGTTGCGCCAGCCCGGCCACCGCTTCTTCTTCCAGCCCGAGGACGTCGAGCCCCTCATCGAGACGCCATCATGACCACCCGCTACACGTTCGCCGCAGGCAGGAGCCGCTTCACGGTGCAAGCCTTTGCGACCGGAATGCTCTCGTTCCTCGGCCACAGCCCCACGTTCACGGTCCGCGAGTACTCCGGCACACTCCGCTTCGACCCGGCCAACCTCCAGAGCACAGCGCTCGACCTGACCGTGAGCGCACCTTCACTCACGCTGCTCGACCAGGTCAGCGCGGCCGACCGCGCTGAGGTCGAGCGCCGGATGTTCCACGAGGTGCTGGAGACACCGGTGTTTCCCACAATTACGTTCCGGGCCGACGACGTGAATGCCCAGCCCCGCGGCACGGGGCGCTTCCGTCTCGACATAGGCGGCCGGCTAACGCTGCACGGCGTGACCCAACCCTACCGGATCGACGCCGAGCTGGTTCTGGGGGGCAGTGATGTCCATCTGCGCGGCGAGGACATACTGTCCATGGCCGATTTCCGCATCAAGCCGGTCAGCGCGGTCGGGGGAACAATCAAGCTCAAGGATGAAGTCAAGATTTCCTTCGACCTCCTCGGTCTCCCGGAGGCGACATGAAACCACCGCGCATCCTGGTCGCCTGCATCGGCAACATCTTTTTGGGCGACGACGCATTCGGCGTCGAGGTCGCCCAGCGCCTGGCGCAGACCGGCCTCCCCGAGGGGGTCCGCGTCGTCGACTTCGGCATCCGAGGCCTCGACCTGGCCTATGCCCTGCTCGACGACCACGACGCCGTTGTCCTGGTCGACGCGACCCCGCGCGGTGGGACCCCCGGCACGCTCTACGTCCTCGAGCCGACCCTGGACGGCCTCCCCGAAGACGAGCCCGCAGCACCGGCCGTTGAGGGGCACGGCATGGACCCAGTCAAGGTCCTGCGCCTCGCGGCCTCAATGGGGGCAAAGCTCGAGCGCTTACGGCTCGTCGGCTGCGAGCCCGTTCCGCCGGCCAGCGAGCACGACATGAGCATGGAGCTGAGCGCGCCCGTCCGGGCCGCGGTCGATCCGGCGGTTGTTGTCATCAAGGAAGTCGTCGCGGACCTTCTCGCCAACGGGGCGAGCGCGGTGAGCAATCACCACGTCACTCACGCAAAGGGGGTTTGATCATGCCGCGCATCACCAGCGAGCATTGGCCGGCGCTCTCCCACTCTCGAGGCCACCTGTGGGGCGACCGGCCTTCGGTCCCCAGGCGAGCCGGCCTGGGCAGGTCGGAAACGGCCTGGCTCATCGCGGGCCTCGTTGCCGTCGGGGTTGGATACCTGGCCTGGTCCTACCTTGGGCCGGATATTCGGCGCTATCAAAAACTCCATAGCATGTAAGCCAGCGCCGTTCTTTGTCGGGTGCATGAAATGCACCATTCCTATTCGTGTCCGCAAGATGGCGCATTTCAAGCACCCTACGAAGAATGCACGAGCTCTCGATCGCCCTCAGTATCCTGGACCTGGCCGCGGAGGAGGCGGAGCGTCACGGTGGTCGCGTGGTCGCGATCCACCTGAAGCTCGGCCCCCTTTCAGGCGTGATCAAGCCGGCGCTCGTGTCGGCCTACGACCTGGCGCGCGAGGGAACCCCCTTGGCCGGCGCTGAGCTCTTGGTAGAAGAGGTTCCGCTGGTCGCCTACTGCCCGGCCTGCGCGGTCGAGCAGACGCTCGAATCGGTACAGGCGCTCTGCTGCCCCGAGTGTGGTGGCCCGACGGCCGAAGTTGTACAGGGCCGGGAACTGGACGTTGTTGCCCTGGAGATCGAATCATGAGCGAGCCACCGCGGCTGGTACAGGTCCGTCAGCGCGTGTTGAAGGAGAATGATGTCGCCGCACGTGCGCTACGGACGCGGTTCCACGAGGCGGGCACCTATGTCGTGAGCCTCGTCTCGAGCCCGGGAGCCGGCAAGACCGCGTGGCTCGAACGGGTGCTCACCGCGCTCCACGGGCGCTACCATGTCGCCGCGCTTGTGGGTGACCTGGCAACCGACAACGACGCCGTACGGCTCGCCCGCAGCCGGGTGCCGGTCAAGCAGATCACGACCGGCACGGTCTGTCACCTCGAAGCGGCGATGGTGGCAACCGCCCTTGAAGGGTGGCCCAGTAAATCGCTCGACTACCTGTTCATCGAAAACGTCGGCAACCTTGTCTGCCCATCGAGTTTCGACCTGGGTGAAGACCTGCGTCTGGTCCTCCTCTCCGTCACCGAGGGAGAGGACAAGCCGCTCAAATACCCCACGATCTTCAACACCGCGGACGTTGCACTCGTCACCAAGATCGACCTGGCCGAAGCCGTGGAGTTTGATGCCGAGGCCATGCGCAGGGCCATCGAATCGGTCCGCCCCGGGATGGAAGTCTTCGAGGTCTCGGCGAAGACCGGCGCTGGAATGGAGCCATGGCTCCGCTTCCTCGAAGCCCGCCGCCTCGCGGCCTGCCCTACCTCCTCTGTTCCTCCCTTTGCGGCACGTATTTAGCGACTCCCAGGGCCTGGTTCGTGACGTGGCGAGCCGCACCCCTGTAAGGGCGGGTGTCAAGCCCGCCACCTCCAACTCCCCCGCGCACCTCGGACACGATGCGCTGAACACGCACCCTTTGCGGCGGCGGCCCGTTGCCGGGCCCTGCCTTCGTCCGCATCAATCCCGTATTTTGGGGAGGGCGAGGACCGGACGAGGCTTCTTCATCTCCGTCGAACGCGCTCCCAAAAGACGACGAGCGTCGGGGGGTTGGCCGACGTACAATCCTCGCGTGGAACTCACTCGGCGTGGTGAGTGAACTTTTGCCATTTGCTCGTTTGCGCCCTAGAGTTGCGACAGTCTGCCTTTCGCAATCCTACCGTCTTTGGGGATAATCTCCGATTTTCCGGTCGCCGTGTGAGGTAGGACGACGACGAAGAGACGGCCAAAAGCCTTGTGCGGGGTCAGCGCGAAGGGCGTCGCGGCATTACTCCAAATGCTTTCGCTCAACGGATTTGAGTACGACATTTCCCGCGTCGTTAGGTGTTGACGGACAACAACCTACTCCTCAAAGGAGTGAGACCATGCGCCCTCACGACAAGCAAGCCGGATCCGTCCGGTCAGGCCGGAGACCAGCAACACCCCAGGCCGAAGGCCCCATGCGAATCGAGATCCTGATCGGCTCCGCCCTGTGCGACCTACGCGTGTGGACCGAGGAAGAGTGGGCCGCCCTGCCCGAACACGAGCGTCCACTGCAGTTCGTCCACGCGCCTGGCCTCGGCTGGGTGGGCGGAGTGCCCACAATCAGGCTTAATTAAATGATCTGTCGAGAGGAACAGGCCTTAAATAGCCTAAGATCGCGGCGTTTTTGCCTCATTTCTTGACGTGCTTGGGGTTTTCCGGCGAATTTTTGAGGAATTTGTAGTCCGTCTATTGCCTAAGAAGGCTTGCAGGGCCTATAGTCTCCAACGGTTGGCGCGATGGAACCCGCCGACGATTGATGAATGGACGCATTCGAGGAGGACGCGAGCCCCCGTTCGAAAGTGTGGCGAGGCCGCCACCCGGGAACGCCCCATGAAGGAGCCGCTTCGATGAGCCAGCGCCCTACCGCCCGGCGGACTGTCACGTCGCCCCCATCCCCCGCCGAGCCGAAGTCCAGCACTCGCCGCACCGGGTCGGGCCGATCGCCCGGAAATCGGCGACCCGCCGAGCCGAAGCCCGCCGAGCCCGGCTACAGCCGTGCCGAGCTTGAGTTCATGCAAGCCATGCAGGACTACAAGCAGAGCAGCGGCCGCATGTTTCCCACCTGGAGCGAGGTGCTTGAGGTGCTCAAGGCACTCGGCTATGCCAAGAACGCCTGAGCCGCCCGGACCAAAATCGTCACGGGCCAACACAGAACGGCACGCGTCGGAATCCGCTTGAGGACTCCTCGGCGTGCCGGTCGGCGTTCGACCCGTGGGTCGCATTACGCGTTCCGCCCCGTGCGGGTCAAGCCGCCTGTCGGCGGCGGCGGTAGAGGAAAAGTCCGCAACCACCCAGGCCGAGCAGGACCACGCTCGACGGTTCGGGAACGGCGGGGTGGGGAGTGTACGTGTAGGAGATGGTCACCTTCGCGCCGGCCTCGGTCGTCACCCTGGCGCCACAGTTAGCGTTGTTCGTCGACTGGCCTGCCAGCGACGACGCCAGCACCGGGATCGAGATCGTACCGGAGCCCGTGAACAGTGCCAGATCGGTCGATGAGGTCAGCGACACCGGCCCGAGCGATCCCATGTCAGTCTTGGGAGCGAGAGTGATCGACTTATTGAGTGACATCGTCGACGGGTCGAACTTCGTCGAGCTGGAATAGTCTGGCGCGGTGCCCGAGGCGATCGTCTGCCCGTTCGGCAGGGTCACCGAGATCGTGTTTTCGGTCGCGGAAGTGCCAATCGTGCCGGGCGTGTAGAAGGTGATGGTCGACGTGTGGATGAAGTCGTACGACACCGACACCGACACCGAAGTCAGCGTCCCCAGCGAGGGGTTGAACTGGTTGAAGACCATCGGGTCGTTGAGCGCTGTGCCGGGCCCGAAGTTCGTATCGGTCGCACCGATCGAGACGGTCTGGGGCGCCGTGACATCAGCCCGTGCCTGGACGGGGAGCAGGCCCAATGCAGCCGCTCCTAAGACGAAACTCAAGGTACCGAGTTTACGAAGCATAAGTAAGGCCCTCCTCGTCGTTCCTTTGTCCCCGTCCGTGGGCAAAAACGCGCTTGCATGTCCTTTCTTCGCCGAGATGGGCCGAGTGTAGTTCACGGTCTGGACGTATCAAAGGAAAGTTGGGTCCATGCTGCGTGCTTTCAACGCTGTGTTGCGAATGGTCAACGTGGCGCAGTGAAAACCGCACAGTTTCCGCCCGTACCGGCCGTGGGAAGTGTCTGGTATGATCGCCGCGAGCCGGGCAAGAGCCGGCCGGAACGGAGGAGGCCGGGCCGGACCAGCATGCCGGCGCGACCCGCGAGAGGCTGGAAGCCATGTTCGATGCCAACGTGCCGCGCGTGCTCGATCGTATCCGTCCCGGTGACGTCGTCCTGGACGTCGGCGGCTGGGCAAGGCCGTTCAACCGGGCCGACCACGTGCTCGACAGCGGCCCCTACGAAACGCGAGGGCGCTGGTACGCCGAGCATTTCGGCCTGGAGCCGCAAGCGGGTGACGTCGAGCATTTCACCCGCGCGTCGTGGGTCACGCGCGACATCTGCGACCGCGCCCCCTGGCCCTACGCCGACAAGTCGATCGACTACTGCACGTGCTCGCACACGCTGGAAGATATCCGCGACCCGCTCTGGGTTTGCAGCGAGATCGTCCGTGTCGCGAAGGCGGGCTACATCGAGGTACCGTCCCGTCTGTTCGAGCAGTGCCGCGGGCACGAGCCGGGAATCGTGGGCCTGTCGCACCACCGCTGGCTCGTCGAGATCGACGGCGCGCACCTGAAGTTCTTCCAGAAGTACCACAGCATCCACGCCGACTACCGCCTTAGCTTCCCGGCGGCCTTCGCCCGGGCGATGAGCCCCGAACAGGAGGTCTCGTGGCTCTTCTGGGAGGGATCGTTCACGTTCGAGGAGGTGACGATCCACGGCGTCGACGCCCAGCACGAGGAGCTCGCGCGGTTCGTCCAGACGCACTACCGCCACCCCCCTTCCCAGGTCGCGTTGGAGGCTACGCGACGAGGTGCCGCCTGGGCCGTGCGGCTCCCCCGCCGGGTCGTGCGGAAGCTCGCGCGGGGCGTCAGGCGGGGGGTTCGTTGACGGACGGACGACGCGACGAGAACAGGCGAGCCCGCCAGAGAGCACGGTCCGCGGGGCCCAGGATCGCGCAGATGCTGAAAGTGAGGAAGACCAGGGCCCCCAGCCCCATGGCGACGATCAAGCCGGCCCAGCCGCGCGGGGGGTGTGCGACGGCGAACAGGCGGAGCAAGTAGGCGTACGGCAAGCCCCAGGCCAGCGGCACGGCCAACGCCTTGACCAGCCCCGAGATGGGTGTGCCGAAGACGCGCGCGAGCTGCCAGGGAAGATACCACCCGCTCACCGCCAGCGTCGCCACCGTCGTCCCCAGGAGCGGGCCCACCGGCCCCAGGGCCCGCGAGAGGGCCACGCTCGCCAGCAGGTTGACGACCGCCCCCACGGCCGCGGGGGCTGCCACGAGCCGCACCCGGCCGGTGCTCACGAAGGCGACCGAGAAGAGCATCGCCAGCGTCAGCAGCACGCCGTTGACCGCGGCGGTGACCGCGATTGCGAGGCCACCGTCACGCGCGGGACCGACCCAGAGGGCCACGAAATGGTGATTGTAGGCCACCACGGGTGCCATTCCCGCGACGCCCAGCAGCACGATCAGCCGGGTCAGCTCGATCAGGCGCCGGTTGAACGCGCCGTGCTCGCCCCGGACGTGCAGCTCGGCCAGGCCCGGCCAGATCGCGTTGGTGATCGCGTTCAGGACCGTCTGGCCCAGGCTCGGCAGCCGCTGCGTGACGGCCAACACCGTCGCGGCGACCGGTCCGAGTACACCGTTCAGCACGATCGAGTCGGAGAGCAGCCCGATCCGCTCGCTAAACATAGCCACGAACGTCGGGCCCGAGAGACCGAGCACTGCATGCCAGTCGCCGCGCTCGGGCTTCGCCCCGGCAACGCGCCCGGCCAGGCCCGGGTCAAGGGCCGCCGCCAACACCACCAGCAGCCCGTGAAAGAGCAGGCTGGCGGCCAGGGTGGCGAGCAAGATCCCGGCCACCCCCCACCCCGCCCGCGCCAGGAGGACCGACAGAACGGCCGTCAGCGCCCCCTGCACCGTCATGAGGAGGTTCACGAGGTAGCCCCGGTGGTTCACCTCGATCAGGACCTTGAGCGGGGTGAGCGTCATCAGCGGCAGGCCCGCTAGCCCTACGAGCCAGGCCACGCGCAGCTCGCCACGGAGCCCGGGGCCGACCCGCAGCAGCCACGACAGGGCCGGCAACGCCGCCAGCCCCAGCGCGACCGCCCCGAATGCGGTAAGGCCGAAGAGCCGTACGGCTGCGGCCAGGGTCCGATGTAGCGCACCATCGTCGCCTCGCGCCTTGGCCGAAGACAGCACCGGGACCAAGGCCACGGTGATCCCCTGCCCCACCAGGGCAAGGTAGCCGAACGCCTCGGTGAGCGCCCGGACGACCCCGAAACGGGCGTCGCCCAGCGCGTCGATGATGAGCGGCGTCGCGACGAGGCCGGTCGCCATCGTCACAGCCGTGAAGACGAGGAAGGCGCCCCAGGTCATGATCGCCGATCGGCTACGGCTCATCGACGGTCACCGAGGGGCCGAACGGCCTTGTAGAACCAACGGCATGCGCGAGCACATTCGCTGAACCCCGTTCCCATCATCGCTCGTCGCCCCGATAAACGCGTTCCAGCTCCGCCAGGTGCCGCTCCAGCGAGAACGTCTCCGCAGCCAGGGCGTGCCCCGCAGCGCCCAAACGGGCGGCGAGCTCCCAATCATCAGCGAGCCTTGTCAAAGCGTCAGCCAACCCTAGGTCGTCGTTCGGGTCAACGAGCAGGGCGTTCTGTCCCTCGATCGCGTACTCGGGCAAGCCGCCGCAACGGCTGCCGATGACCGCGCGGCCGCGTGCCGACCCATCCAGGGCGGCGAGACCGGCCGGCTCGTGCCAGACTGCTGGGAAGACGACCCCCCGAGCATTCGCAACGAGCCGGTCGACCCCCGCCTCATCGACCCAGCCGTGGAACGTCGCCACGTCCGACAACCCGAGCCGGTCCGTCAACTGTTCGAGCTCGGCCCGGTACGGCCCTTCGCCCGCCACGTCGAGCGCAATCGCCTGCCCGGCCCTCGCGAGCGCACGCAAGAGCCATTGCAGTCCCTTGTGGACCACCAGCCGGCCGATGAACACGAACCGTGGCGAACCGGTTCGCGGAGGCGGATCGTAAGGCCGTACGGGAGGGGCGGGGTTCGTGACAACGTGGATCCGTCCGCCGTCATACCCCGAACGGATCATCTGCTCCTTCACGAACCGGCTGATCGCGATGGATGGGACCGCCGCGAGCACGCGCTGGTCGTCCCACGTCGCGGTGAAGTTCTCCACCATCTTCGCCGGGCGTACGCTGCCGCAACGGTCGACGACGTGGCCCCAGAAGCACCCGAATGCGCTATAGGCGCGGTCGCACGGGGTATCCGTCCGCTTGAGGTAACGCCCGCCGCTGGGGCAGTACGGCCGGTGGTCGTGCACGGTGCGAACGACGCGAGGTCCCCCGGCCGGCGGCTCCGGCACGCCGGCATGCAGGTGGAGCACGTCGAGGCCCAGCGCCTTCGCACGTGCGCCCAGTGCCCGGGGCTCGACCACGACGGGACGCTCGCCCGGATCGCCGACCTCGGCGTAACGGTCAAGGCTATCGAGGAAGGTCACCTTATGCCCCGACGCCCGCTGCGCCCGGCCCACGCGCAAGAGATAGGCGCCGACGCCGCCGCGGTCCCAGATACCGGGCATGTAGTGGCCGATGTTCATGGGACAGCCGAACGCTCGGCCTGTGCGCTCCAGACGCCGCCGGTATAGGCATCAAGGCAGCGGTCCACGACGCGGTCCCAGGTGAAGTGCTCCAAGACCCGGCGCCGGGCCGCCTCGCCCATCCGCGACGCTTCCTCGGCATGGGCGTGCAGCCAGCGGAGTTTCGCACCTAGGGCGGGCGGGTCGTTCGGGGGCACGATGAAGCCGGTGACGCCGTCTTCGACGACCTCGGGCATGCTCGCCACGTCCGTGCAGATGGCGGGTGCGCCACAGGCCATGCCTTCGAGCAACGTCTGGCCGAGCAGCTCGGGCACCAGGGTCTTGCCGCCGTAGCGGTCCTCGTAAACGCTGGGGAGCACGACGACCCGCGCCCGGCGGTAGGCGTCCACCAGGGCGGCGTCGTCGCAGTCGTGCCGGAACGTCACGCGCTTGCCGGCCGCCGCGGCCTTCAGGTCCCCGGAATAACGGGCGTCGTACGGCTGGCCGATCAACTCCAGCGGCGTTTCAGTATCGAGCCCCTCAATCAGGTCGATGACCCCTTTGTGGGGCAAAAGCCGGCCAACGAACAGCACGCCGTCGCCGCGCGGTACGGCAGGGTCGGGCGCAAATTTTTCCGTATCGACGCCCCCCAGGATGACGGCGTGACGCGGGTCATCGCCCCGCTCGATCAGGCGGCGGGAATACTGCGAGATGTGCAGGTGGCCGTGGTACCAGCGTTCCGTCGGCACGTAGGCCGAGAGATCCCATGCCCCGCCGCCCAAGTCGGAGACGAACACCCGGCGGCCGAACAGGCGGCCGGCGGCGGCCGACAGCGAGCTGAAGATCATCCTGCGCTGGTGGCAGTGGATCACGTCGAAGCGGCCGAGATGCGCGAGCATGCTGGGGGCGAGCGGGTTGCCCGCGCGCGACCGTACGTGCAACGACGTGCGGAAAATCCGCACGTCGAGCCGGTCGATCGTGTAGCGGTCGGCGGTCGGGCCGAAGCTGTAGAGCGTGGTGGGTACGCACTCGGCCATCGCCCGGGCCAGCTCGAGCGCGTACCGTTCGGCCCCCCCCAGCACTCCCCCTTCCTTGCGGAAGAAGGACGGAACGATATGCACCACGCGCGGGCGGGGGATCAAAGGGAGAAACGCTCCGTGGTCAGGCAGCCTTTCGCGACGACCGCCACCGCCGCGCCAGGAAGGCGCCACCCGCGCCGAGGCCCAGCAGCAAGGCACTTGCAGGCTCAGGGACGATCTGCTTCTGGGCCGTGATGTAATTGACCGTCATCGTCACCCCGGCCTGGGTCGTCACCGACCCCGAGCCGTTCCCCGAACTGCTCAAGAACGTCGAGGTCCCCTGCGCCAGGAACGGGAAGGAGATCGTGCCGGAGCCGACAAACTTCGAGAAATCGGCGCTGCTGGGGAGAAACGCGGTCGGGAACGTCGACGAAAAGTTCACAGGCCCCCCCAGCGCGGTCGAATCGAACGTGTGCGGGAACGTCCCGCCCCCACTGACTGTCTCGGTTTTGGTGAGCAGCCCGTTCGGATCCTGCACGTGCAGCGACGGGATGAACGACGTCAGCGGCCAGTTCGCAGTATCCGCCGAGACCGTCGGCGCGAATACGCCGTTCGACGTGTTCGGGTCGATCGCGGAAACCGAGATGGTCGACGGACTGATGAACGTCATCGAGTACGTGTTTTTGGTGCCCATCGTGACCGTGACGTCTACCTCTTTGAGCGTCAGCGTCGGGTGCGCGCTCGGGTCAAACTGCTGGAACACGAGCGGTTCCGTTCCCGTCGTGGACGAGTTCCAGTCCGTGTCGGTCGGCGCGATGGATTGAGTCTGCGTAATGTCCGCGCGGGCGGGGCGAGCAAGTCCCCACGCGCCGAGGACGATTGCGGCCACAAGTACGAAACGCCATGAACGAGTCACTGGTCGGGCCCCCTTGCCAATCCCTGAACGAGCCAACCCGGTCGCATCTTTCCGTATACACACATCACTGATCGGCCATGGTGGCTTCCACCCGCGAAAAGATTTGAGCGCGGGATGCAACTTTCGGACCAGAGCGGCCGCGAGACTATCACTGCGCGTCATGAACCACTCCTGGACTATAATCCGCGCGAACGGCAGAAACAACCCTATCACCAATATCTCCCAGAGGTTTTGCACGTTGCTACAAGCCGTGCTATCCGATTCGCTCGACCTTGCAAGGCGTTTTCCTACCGGCGTCGTGGTGTATAATCGCGGCCTCGCTCCCAAACGAGTCCCGGCTCCGTCGTGCGGGGATCCGGACATTGGGATAGCGGTCCAGGAAGGTGCGATGGCCTCGAAGAACAAAAAGAAGTCTGACCGCAGTCCAACCCCTGGAACAGACGGGGCGCGCCAGGAGGTTGAGCGCCTCATGGCCAAGGAGCGGCTCAAGGACGCGGTCAAGCAGGCCAAGCTCTACCACCGCGACGAGCCATCTCCCGAGAGCCATCGGCTGCTTGAGCGCGCCTACCTGCTCCGGGCCGACGAGCTCCGGCGTAACGCGATGCCCACGGCGGCTCGAGAGGTTGCCCAACACCTGGTCGACTTCGGCATCACCGACCCCGGCCTGGTCGAGCCGGCTACCAAGCTCTTCTTGACCGTCGGGATGAGCCGGCGCGCCCAGGAGCTGGCGGAACGAATCGAATCACCCGGCGTGCGCTCGCGGCTCATGCTGGAGGTGGCCGACCAGGCCGTGCTCCACCCCGAGCTCGCGTTGGAGGCGCCGGCCGACGTACGGGAGGGCGCCGCGGCGGTCCGCCAGGCGCTCGAAGCGCTCCAGGCCGGCGACGAATCGCGAGGGTTGGACACGCTGCGGGACGTGTCGCGGAACTCGCCCTTCGCGGACTGGAAGCTCTTCGCACGCGGCCTCGCCGCGCACCACCGGGGCGACGCTGCCGAGGCCCGCGCGAATTGGGACCGGCTCGACCCCGAACGCACCGCCGCACGAGTCGCACACGCGCTCAGCGCACTTGGCGGGATGGAAGGTGCCACGGGCGCCATCAACCTTGAGATCCTGGAAAAACAATGTTTCGGCGACCCGATTCTCGAGCCGCTCGGCCAACTGCGCGAGCTCGTGGCCGATGGCCAGTGGGACGAGGCGCTGCGGCGCATCACGCCGCTACGCCTCCGCTTGCGGCGTATCGACCCCAAGTTGGCCGAGTGGCTGGCACGGGCCCTGTACGACGAGGTGCTCCGCGACGCGGTCGAGCTCCCCGAATTCGAGGCCATGAGCCTCATCAAGGACTTCATGCGGATCTCGGAGCCGTTGCCGATCGACCCGCACTGGCACCGCTTTCAGGCCTTGCTCTGGCAGGGGCCGCACGGGGCGCTCGATGAAGCCGAGGACCTCTGGCGCAAATACGCTGAGGACCTCAAGTCCCTCCCCATCCTGCCGCCCGAGGAGCGGACGCTGGCCCAGGCCTTGGTCCTCGCGCACGTCGGCGCCATGTACGTCGACGCGGCCGATGACGCCGACGCGCCCCCGAGCCCGTTCGCGCGCCCAAGCCCGTTCGCGCCCCCGCCGGCCGACTTTCAGTACGAGCGCGACCGTGCAGTGGCGTGTCTTGAGGAAAGCCTCCGGCTTGCCCCCGACCGTCGCGAAACGTACCACACGTTGCTTGACGCTTACGAAGGCTGGAATCAGCCCGAAGACGCCATCGCCGTTGGCCATCGCCTGCTGGCGCGGTTTCCCGACGATGTTGACGCACTCGAATCGTTCACTGCGTACCACCTGGGGCGCGGCGAGCCTGCACAGGCGCTCGACTACATCCAGCGCAGTCGGGCGCTCAAGCCGCTGGATCCGACGTACGCTCAGGAGGAATGGAGTGCGAGGGCGATCCTCTCACGCCATCTCGGCCTTGCGGGGCGCATCGAGGAGGCGCGGGCCGAGCTTGATCGGGCCGAACGCGCCTGTCCTGAATGGAGCCGCAAACCCGGCTTCACTGCGCGCCACGTGGCCCTCGAGCTGAAGGCCGGAGAGCCCGAGCGCGCCCAGGAACGGCTCCACGAACTTCTCGACCGAACCACCGACCCCGCCCCGCTCTGGCTCGCGCTGCTGATCGAGGCGATCCGGCACCAGCTACCCAAAGCCGAGCGCGACCGGTTCGAAGCGCATTGGCTCACCGCGCTTTCGAAGAAGGTCCGGGGCGAGACCGCCGCTGAGCTCACAGACCTAGTCGGCAACTTCGTCGCCGAACGGGTCGACTACGCGGGCAAAGACGTCCACGTGAAGCAAGTGCTCGAGTACGTCCGCCGCGCCTCGCGGGTGAAGTACGCCCGGGCCGACGACCTGGCGCGGGTGTGCGCTTTCCTTGCCTTGCTACCCCAGGAGCAAGCCCTCTTCAAGAAGATGGCCGTGCGCGGGCTGAAGCTGTTCCCGAAGTCGGCGACCTTCTTATCGATGGCCGGAGCGCTCGAGATGGAAAAAGGGCCGTCCCGGGGCAACATCGAGCGTGCCCGCCACCACTTCGAGAAAGCCCTGGAATACGCGCGGGCGTCTAACAATCCGACGGAGACCGACCTTATACCGGGCATTCAGGAGACCCTCGCGCGGCTCGACGCCATCGGTGAGATGCTGCCGCCCGGCGGTTTTGGAGGTGCGCCGCGGAGCTTTCAGGCAATGATGGAGGCGCTGGCCGAGCAGCTCGATTTCGAGTCGGACGATTTCGATGATGATGACGACGACATGCCGCGGACAGCCCTACCCCAGCCGCGATCAGGCCGCAAGAACAAGAAAGGCTAACGCAACATGAGCAACCCTTTCGACGTACTGGGCGTGCCCGCCGACGCCGGCGAGGTGGAGATCCGCCAGCGCTATCTGGCGTTGGTGCGCGAGTTTCCCCCCGACCGCGCACCTGAGCGGTTCGCCGCCGTACGTGCGGCGTACGAGGAGGTGCGCGACCCCGCCCGCCGTCTCGAGACCCAGCTCTTTTCCCCGGGCAAGGAAGACTCGCTCGAGGCGATTATGGCCGAGCTGCGCGCCCGCCTTGCCGCGGCGCGCCCGACCGTCGACACTCTCCTCGCGCTGGCCGACATTCCATGAGCTTCTCCGTACAAGACGAAGCACTCCTGGACCGGTTCCGCCAATGGCTCCACGAGGCCCGTGCCGGGGACAACACCCCGGCGCCCAGCGCGGTCGATGACCAGGACGTCGGCCTATTTCGCCTGGTCGAGGAGTTCACAGCGCTCCGGCACGAGGTGAAGCTGCAGACCAAGAGTGCGCGGGGCCTTCAGGAGCAAGCTGAGTCCCTCCTGCCCGCGTTGCGCCAGGCGATCGAGGCCTTCCAGGCGGTCGAGCCCCGCGAAGCCCAGGCCGCCTGGTCGGCGGGCAAACCACTGGCTGAAGCCTTGGCCGACCTCGATGAGGCTCTCGACCGCGGCCGGGCTGAGCTCGAGAAGGCGCGGAGACGCGTGGCTGACGACGGTGCCGGTGCCCTCGAGGCGGCCCTCAACGACGCGTTTGGCCGCCGGTCCTGGTTCGGCCGGCGCAGGGTGCGCGCCTACCACGAGCAAGTCATTGAGGTCGTTCAACGGCTCGGCCCGGGAGCACACGGGCCTCTGTTCGACGCCCTGCGCGAAGGCTATGGCCTGATCCAGGCCCGCCTCCGCCGCGCGATGAGCGCCGAGCAACTCCAGCGGATCGATACCGTCGGCCGGCCCGTTGACTCCGCACTCATGACGGTCGTCGAGGTCGTCGATGATCCCGATCAGCCCGCAGGGTACGTGGTCGAGGAATTCCGCCGCGGTTACGTCTGGCGCGGGCGCATGCTACGCTACGCCGAGGTCAGCGCCTCGCGCGGTGCGCCTGCACAAAATCACGAAATCAACGGCGAATCCAGCTAGCGCCGGCTGGAACCTGCGCGACGACCGAATGGAGTGAAACCCGTGGACATCATTCTCGGCATCGACCTGGGAACGACCAACAGCGAAGTGGCGGTCATTCGCGACGGCCGTCCCGTCGTACTCCCAGATGACAACGGGGATCCGATCCTCCCGTCGGTCGTCGGCCTCGACCCCCAGGGAAAGCTCCTGGTCGGCCACGCGGCCCGGAACCAGTTTGTACTCGCCCCAGAGCGTACCGTCCGGTCGATCAAGCGGCGGATGGGAGAGGAGACGACCGTCGCCCTCGGTGGGCAGAACTACACGCCCCAGGAAATCTCCGCGATCATCCTCCGCACACTCAAGCAGCGCGCCGAGAAGGCACTGGGACAACCGGTGCGAAAGGCCGTGATCACCGTGCCCGCCTTCTTCAACGAGGGCCAGCGCGACGCGACCCGCGAGGCGGGGGAGCTCGCCGGGCTGGAGGTGGTCCGGATCATCAACGAGCCGACCGCGGCCGTTTTGACGTACGACCCGCACCCTGCCGAGATGGAGCGCCTCCTCGTCTACGACCTGGGCGGCGGCACGTTCGACGTCTCGGTCGCCCAGGTCGAGGACGGCGTCGTCGAGATCCTTGCCAGCCACGGCGATACCCACCTTGGCGGCGACGATTTCGACCAACGCTTGCTCGACTTCGTCTGCGACCGCTTTCTCTCCCAGCATGGCATCGACCTGCGCGACTCGCTCGCCGCCAGGAGCCGCGTCCTGCGCGCGGTCGAGGACGCAAAGAAGACGCTCTCGTCCGACGCGATCGCCCGCATCGAGGAGGAGTTCATCGCCGAGAAGAAGGGGCTGCCGCTCCACTTGAACGTGGAGGTCGAGCGCACCGACTACGAGGAGCTGATCGAGCCCTTGCTGGCGAAGACGCTTACCTGCCTCGACCAGTCGCTGTCGGATGCGCGCCTCCAGGCCAACCAGATCGACAAGGTCGTGCTGGTCGGGGGAGCAACCCGGACGCCCTTGGTCCACCGGCTGATCCAGGAACGGCTGGGGCGCCCGGTGCACGCCGAGGTTGAACCCGACCTAGCCGTGGCGATGGGGGCCGCCGTGCAGGCGGGTCTGATCGCCGGCGTGGAAGTCGGCCCGATCCTCGTCGACATCACGCCGCACACCCTCGGCATCTCGGCCCTCGGCGAGCTGCACGGGCTCTCCTCGGTCCACGCGTTCGCCCCGATCATCGAGCGCAACACCCCCCTGCCCGCTACGCGGACCGAAATCTTCTCGACGGTCGCCGACGGCCAGGAAGGAGCTGAAATTCGCGTGTTCCAGGGGGAAAACGCCGACACGCGGTACAACACGCTGGTGGGAGAGTTCGTGATTGAAGGGCTGGCCGACGTGAGCGCGGGGAACCAGATCGTCGTGCGGCTCGACCTCGACCTGAGCGGCATCCTCCACGTCACGGCGACCGAGCGTCTTACCGGGCTGGCCCGCCGGGTAACGATCGACAACGCCATGGAACGGTTCCGCGCCAAGCAGCGCACCGACGCTGTCGACCGGCTGGAGGCGATCTTCGAGACCGACGAAGCAGAAGGCGCCGACGAAGAGGAGGCGCCCGCGATCGCCCTTGAGAATCTGGATGGGCTCTCGCCGGCCCAGAGGGAGGCGGCTGGACGCGCCTCTGCGCTCATCGCAAAGGCCGAGCGCCTGCTCCAGGCGGGAGCGAACGCCGAAGACGCCGCGGAGCTGTCTGCGCTGCTCACCGACCTGCGCGCGGCGCTGGAGCGCCGGTCGGAGGACGAGCTCCGCCGGATCGCGACGGAGGTCGAGGACCTCGTGTTCTACCTGGAAGACCGCTGAAATGGTCGACGATCCAAGGCTGAGCGGTACGGTCCGGTGCCCGACGTGCCGGGCCGTGCAGGAGTGGGCCGACACCTGCCGCCGCTGCAAGAGCGACCTGCGCCTCTTGTACGCCTTCGCCGCGGCCTACGAGCGCAACCGCCACGCCTGCCTGGAGCAGCTGCGGGCCGGCAACGCCTGCGCAGCCTGGGAAGCGGCTGGGCGGTGCTACGCCGTGCGTCCCGGCATGGAGTCGCGCCGGCTGCTGGCCCTGGCCGCTCTCGCCCGAGGTGATTGGGTAACCGCGGCAGCCTTTGCGCGAGCATCCTCCGCCGGGGAGCCGTGAAGCAGGATGGTCGAGACTGTTCGCCTATTATAACCGGATATGCCCGTGCAGAGCCGGCGAATTGGGTGCCATGCCCACGCTTCGTAGGCATGCGCCGAGGGCCCGCCGAGCGCATCTCTTCTGCCGTTCCACGGAATCGCGAACCACTCTCGGCGGCGATCGGAGCCGAAAACGCCAAACATGGCGGTGCTTACCGAGAAGTCTTCGCCGTCCCTTTTGGCTTCAATCCGCTTGTGTCCTAAGCTTCCATGTGCCTGAAGACACGATTGTTCCCAGCCGAGGCGCGTTGGTGTCGCGTGCGAGTTGATCGACGCGGCGCAAGAGTTCGGACGGAACGGAGATGAGATTGGGCTCATACATGGCTGGTTTCGCTCTTGTGGTCGGAACCACCGGGCTCGCACTCTTCGCGCAGGCCCTGGTCCGCCGGAGGATCAACCCTGATACACTCCGGGCGTGCCACGAGGTCGGCGGCTACCTGCTGTCGGTCGTCGGGACCCTCTACGCCGTCCTGCTGGGCCTGATCGTGGTCGATGCGATGGCCATCTTCCAGGAGGCCCACCAGACGACCGTGCAGGAGGCGAACGCCCTGACCGACGTGATCCTGCTCGCCAAGCGGATGCCGGAGGAGCCTCGCGCACGCGTGCTGCAACTGGCGACGCGCTACGCCGACCTCGTCGTCAACCGCGAGTGGGACACCATGGACCACGGGCGCCACTTGCCGGAAGCCCGGGAAACGGCGATCGAGTTACTCGACGCCGTGGTCGCCTTCGAGCCCAAGACCGAGTCGGAAAAAACGCTCCACGACGCCCAGGTCGACGCGACGATTCAGCTCTGGAACAGCCGGCGCAACCGGACCGTCCTCGCCGCCCAGACGATCCCGATGCTGAAATGGCTCGTCCTCGTGCTCGGGGGCGTGATCACGGTCTTCTTCACCTTCTTCTTCACGGTCGAGAACGGCATGCTCCAGGGCCTGATGACCGCCCTGATTACCGTGATCATCGTGCTCAATATTTTTCTCGTGCTGATGTTCGGATATCCGTTCTCGGGCGACCTCAGGGTCGACCCTACGACGTATCGCGCGGCCCACGAGCTCGCCAACCTTCCCTCGCCGGCGCTGCGCCCAACGGCGACTGCGACTCCGTGATTGCGCGACACCTTTCCCGACTGCGGCGCGCCCCGTACGGCGCGACCACTCCTGTGGTGGGGCCGGCCCTACAGAAACCGGTCGCGCACGACCGTCACATCAAGGCAACGATCACGCCGCCGCCTGGCCGTCCTGAACCTCGGCTTCGAGCCGCGCCGTGGCCTCACGCAGGGCCGCGAGAACCTCAGCGTCGCTGGCGGTCTTACGGAACTCGACGGTCACCTTCGCGGCCGAGGTGCGGACCACACGTACGGTAGGCCGCTTCGCCTTCGGCCCCCCGCCCTTCGCGCCGCCCCGCGGCGCAGACCGGCGGACGGCCTCGATGGTCTCGGAGCGGGTCAGGCCCGATTCAACGACGAGCTCGGCCAGGGCCTGCTGGTGGGCGCTGTCGGCCACCTTCGAGATCTCGTAGGCCGTGGCCGGGGCGAGGGTCCCCTGCTCCACCTTTTCCTGCACGGGCGCGGGGAGGTCGAGCAATGCCAAAGCCCGGACAACGCTCGGCTGGGGAATACCCAGGGCCTTGGCGAGCTGGTTGCCCGACCAGCCGTTCTGGTCCATCAAGGTCCGAAACGCGCGGGCCTGCTCGACGGGCTTCAGATCCTCGCGCACGCAGTTCTCGATCAGTTGCAGCGCGAGGAGCTCGCCCGGCGCGATCGGCCCCTCGTGGATGACGCAGGCGAGAGTCGGCAGACCCGCGAGCGTCGCGGCGCGCCAGCGCCGTTCGCCGCAGACGAGCACGTACACCCCCCCGCTCTCGTCCCAGCGCACCCGGATCGGCTGGAGCTGGCCGCGGGTGCGAAGCGACTCGGCCAGGCGTTCCAGCCCTGCCTCGTCAAACTCCTCGCGCGGTTGATCGGGGTCGGGAATGATCTTCGACACCGGGATCTCGGCCGCGTTCTGGCTCCGCACCAGGCCCTGGAGCCGGGCGGGGACCGAGCGGACCGCGGGGGCCGATACACCGTGCATAGCGCCCGGCGCCGGGCGGCCGGCGCCCATGCTCTCGTCGATATTGCCCACTGCCTTCCGGCGCAGGTCGTCGAGCTTGCCCATGTCAGGCGGCCTCCGTCCGGGGCGCGTGTGCCTTTGCCTTCAGCCGCGCTTCCAGCTCTTCGGCCAGGGCGCGGATCGCCTTCGCCGCCGCGCTCTTCGGCTTGTACTGGGCGATCGGCTGGCGGCGGGCTATCGCCTCGACGTAATCGACGGCCTCCGGCACCTTCGCCTCGAACACGTCCGTGCCGTAGAGCGCCCGCAAGCGCTCCTCATAAAGCTGGTGGATCGTCTTCCGCGGGGCGGCCATCGTGATCAGGTAGCCGAGTAGCGCCAGGTCGGGGTTCGGCCCCCCCTGCACCAGCGCGACCGACTCCTGCACGTCGACGATCCCCTGCGCTCCGTAGTCCTCGGGCTGAAGCGGCACGATCAGGTGGTCGCTCGCCACCAGCGCGGCCCACGAGCAAAGGTGGAGGTTCGGCGGGCAGTCGATCAGCACGAGGTCGTACTGGCCGCTCACTTCGGCGAGGAAGGTCCGCAGGCAGGTCTGCACCTCGAAGTCGGCCTCGAACGGGCGCGGGACGTTGTAGTCGGTCGCGTGCCGAGAGCCGGCGACCAGGTCGATGCCGTCGATGCCGGTCGGCTTGATGACCTGCTCCGGAAACGGCCGGTCGCCCGCGTAGAGGGCCGCGATCGTCTCGGCCGGGTCGATCCGACGCGCTGCGACCGGGCCCCAGAAGCCTTGCGAGAGCGACGCCTGCGGGTCGTTGTCGAGGAGGAGCACTTTCCGGCCCAACTGAGCCAGCGTGCCCGCCAGGTGGTGCGTGCAGCTTGTCTTCCCCACGCCCCCCTTCTGATTCAGCATCGTCACGACGGCCACGACGGTCCTCCCTCCCTGCGTTTGTGCGTGCGTCCCTCGTTTTCTCTATCGGCGGGGCGCAACGCGGGGGTTGAGGAACTCCATGCGCCGAGGTGGGTATACCCCGCGTATAGCACGGCTGGGCGGCGCGCCGGGCGGTGGTTAGTCGGGCCAACCCTTGCCGCCCGAATTACTAATGCAGCCTCAGCGCAGCTTCAGCCGCTTGCGGATGAGGTCGTGCCGCAGGCTGCGGCGGTACATCCGGGCGAGCGCGGGGTTGTGGCGGCAGCTCTCCCACGACTCGGGGTCGGCCTCCGCCAGTGCGGCAGCGTCGAGGCGGTCCTGTTCGCGGGGGCTCAGAGTGCACCAATATTCCTCGATCGCCTCTAGCTCGCCCAGGAGCCGGGCGTCGTCGTCGAGCTTCTGATGGCGCGACTTCACGGCGCTCCGTTCGGCCGCGCGTTCGGTCTCGAGCCGACGGTCGCGTTCGGCCCGCGACTCGAAGCCCTTGGGCGAAGCGTAGTCCTTGCGGATCGAGTCGACGAGATAGCCCGCGGCGTTGATCCGGATGCGCGTGTCCTTGCGTTCGGTCAGCCAGTCGAACACCTCGACCTTCGCGGCAATCGCATCGGTCGGGAAGTGCCGGGCCAGATCGACCGCCGTGGCCTCGGTGACGCCCCGGGCCACGAGCGCGACGGCAGAGGCAGAGCGTTCGCCCGCGGGAACCTCCGGAGGAGCAGGGGGGGCCGTGGCGCCGTGGCGGCAGAGGCGGATGATCCACTCGCGGCCGTTCTTGCGGTAACGCTCGTCGCGCGGCAGCGGTTCCAGGAAATCGATCCCTTCCAGCTCGTCGAGCGCGGGCTGGAGCTTTTCCTTGATCTTGCCCGCGTTGCTCGCGTAGTTGCGGCTGAGCCCGACGTGCTCGAAGGCGAACTCCTTGAGGTCGAACTCCCAGTCGGAACGGAGGTAGAACCGCTTGTCGAGGAACCGGTAGACCCGCTTGGAAATGGCGCTCCGGAACGCGAAGTAGCGGTCGAGGTCGAGCCGTTTCAGGTTGTCGGCCTGGCAGCTCTGGATGAACGTCGTGTTCCAGGTGAATGACGAGAAGGGGAGACCCGCCCGCCTTGGCCGCCCAGCGCGCTCGTCGTCGATAATGACCGACTCGATGATGTGCAGCTTGGCCGACAGGTAGCGCTTCGTCTTGTTGTCCCACCAGGTGTTGTTGTAGTGGAGCGACACCCCGACCCAGCGGTTCAGTGACTCGTCGACCCGTTTGTAATATTTACTCTCGTCGGGCCAGCCTAGCACCTTCAGCAGCTCGTAGCGCGTGAAGTTCACCTTCGGCTCGGTGAAATTGTTGCGCAGGCGCGTGAGCTGAATCAGGCCGACAAGCACGTCGGTGTCGGCCGCCGTGGGAAGGCCGTAGGCGTCGCTGCCGGTGATCGTGAGCGTGCCGTGCGGGCTGGCGTAGTGGAGCGTCTTCTGTCCCTTCGGAGCGCGATCCGCCAAGAGGGCGAGCGGGAACTCCGCCAGGTTCATCTCGTCGCGCCCGGCGCGGGGATTCGCCGGGCGAGCGGGCTCATCCTCAACGGGGAACAGGGTACGCTCGATCAACATGGGCAAAGTTTATCACAAAATGCAACAACACGGGTCGCTCAGGTTGTTGCCAGTTTATCAGTGGTACACACGGTAAACAAGGTTAAGGGGTGAAAAAGCTCAAGCCCACTAACGACTTACGTCGCGGTTTATCCCTCGAATCCCGGTAGAGCGCCCCTCGGTTCCCGGCATTTGTCCCCCGAGTTCCGGTAGGGCATCCCCGAGCTCCCGGTGCCTTTATCCCCGGGCTCCCGGTGTGCCTATCCCTCACATTCCGGTGATTATCCTCCATTTCCCGGTATGGCCATACTCCGCCAGGTGGGAAATGTCCCCCAGATCCCAGTATGGTCGACGTGCGCCATCTGGCCGGGTGTCCCTGGAATCCCAGTACCGGCTGGCGAGGGACAGCCACGTGGTTTGTCCCCCGGATCCCGGTATTGGATGGGCGGGGACAACCAGGTGGTTTGTCCCCCGGATCCCGGTAGGCGGGTGTCCCCCGGATCCCGGTAGCCGCACGTCGACCGTGGCAATGGCGGGTCGTTTGGGTCGCGCGCCCAGAAACCTTCGGTGGGCGTGGATGCGCGGTCAACACGGATCCGCCATGCCCATTGAAGACCCTCGGCGCGCCACCCGGCGGTTCAAAAAAAATCCAATTTCCGGCTGAATTCTTGGCGGCGCGGACGTCGAAATCGGTTAACATCCCCAATAGTCCTCTGACATCTAAAGTACTCGCCACCCAACGCCCTGAGCGGATCGGGGCCTGCTTCTGGGGAGTCCCGCCGCGCTTTCATCCCCGATAGCAACGGCCCGCCATCCCGCCGGGATTGAGCGACATCCCACCGCCGAGGAGCACGACGCAATGTCAACGACGACCAAGTGCTGGGGCCCGCTCGCGGCTGCCTTTTTGCTCGTCGCCGGACCCGGCGCCCGGAGCCACGCGGCCGAGAAGCCGGCCGACCCCGCGCAGAAGGTCAGCTACGACAAGCAGGTCCGCCCGATCCTCCAGGCCCGTTGCCAGGGATGCCACCAGCCCGCCAAGCCCGGCGGCGGCTACGTAATGACGGCCTTCGACCGGCTCGTGGCCGGCGGCGAGTCGAAGACCGCGGCCGTCGTTCCCAGCAAGCCCGCCGACAGCAACCTCGTCGAGCTGATCACGCCGCACGACGGCAAAGCGGAGATGCCCAAGGATAAGCCGCCGCTCTCCGCGGGCGAGATCGAGCTGATCGGCCGCTGGATCACACAGGGGGCCGTCGACGATACACCGGCCAACGCCCAGCAGCGCTTCGACAAGGACCACCCGCCGGTCTACTCCCGCCTGCCGGTGATCACCGCGCTCGACTACTCGCCGGACGGGCAGTTCCTCGCCGTCGCCGGGTTCCACGAGGTGCTCCTCTGGAAGGCCGACGGCTCCGAGCTCGTCGCGCGCCTGATCGGCCTGGCTGAGCGGATCGAGTCGCTCCGCTTCTCACCCGACGGCGCCCGGCTCGCCGTGACCGGCGGGTTGCCCGCCCGCATGGGCGAGATCCAGATCTGGGACGTCGCCCAGCGCAAGCTCGTGCTCTCCGTCCCCACCACGTTCGATACCGTGTACGGGGCGAGCTGGTCCCCCGACGGCACGAAGATCTCCTACGGCTGCGCGGACAAGAGCGTGCGTGCGATCGACGCCAAGACCGGCGAGCAGGTCCTGTTCATGGGCTCGCACGACGACTGGGCGCTCGATACCGCGTTCTCGCAGGACGGCTCGCACGTCGTCTCCGTCGGACGCGACCGCACCGCCAAGCTGACCGAGCTCGCCACCCAGCGCTTCATCGACAACATCACCTCGATCACCCCCGGCGCTCTCAAGGGGGGCATCGCCGCCGTCGCCCTCTTGCCGAAGCACGACCAGGTGCTCGTGGGGGGCTCGGACGGCGAGCCGAAGCTCTACCGCCTCTTCCGCCAGTCGGCCCGCCAGATCGGCGACGATGCGAACCTCGTCCGGGCATTCCCGGCCATGAAGGGGCGCGTCTACGACGTCGCGATCAGCCGCGACGGCAAGCGCCTCGCCGCCGGCAGCAGCTCCGACAACACGGGTGAGGTCGACGTCTACACGTTCGTCGACGAGGCCAAGGTCCCCGACAACATCAAGGCCATCGCCGACAAACCGCTCGCCCAGCGCAAGCCCGAGGAAATCGTCGCGCTCGACAAGTACGAGGCCGACCGCTTCCAGCCGACGGGCAAGGTCGACGTCTCGAAGGGGGCGGTCTACGCCGTCGCCCTGAGCGCGGACGGCCAGCACCTCGCCGCCGGCGGCGCGGACGGGGTCATCCGCCTGATTGACCCGGCCAAGGGGACGATCACCAAGGAGTTCGCCCCTGCGCCGCTGGGGCCGCAGACGTCGCTGGGGCAGGGGGCTCTGACCGCCATCGCCCCGCCCCCGGCCGAGCCGGCCGAGACCGAGACCCTGCCGCCGGGGGCCAAGGTCGTCGGGCTCGAGGTCCAGCCCGCAGCGGTCAACCTGATCCAGTCGTTCGATTACGCGCAAATCCTCGTCACCGCGAAGCTCGACTCGGGCGACCGGGTCGACGTCACCCGCATGGTGAAGGCCGAAGCGCCCGCAAACCTCGTCGACTTCTCACTCACGGGCGTCATCTGGCCGAAGGCCGATGGCAAGGGGGCCATCACCCTGAGCCTCGGCGGCCAGACCCTCAGCCTGCCGGTCGAGGTCTCGGGCGTGAGCGCGGGCTCGCACTCGGACTTCGTTCGCGACGTCAACCCGGTCATGTCCAAGCTCGGCTGTAATGCCGGCACCTGCCACGGCTCGGCCCAGGGCAAGAACGGGTTCAAGCTGTCGCTCCGCGGCTATGACCCGATCTTCGACGTCCGCGCCCTGACCGACGACCACGCCTCCCGTCGCGTGAACATCGCCTCCCCCGAAGACAGCCTGATGCTCGACAAGCCGACCGGCGCAGCGCCCCACGTGGGCGGGCAGCTCTTCAAGCCGGGCGAGCCCTATCACCAGGTGCTCCGCGCCTGGATCGCCGACGGCGCGAAGCTCGACCTCACCACGCCACGCGTCACCAAGATCGAGGTGCTGCCGTCCAACCCAGTCGTCCAGCGCATCGGTTCGAAGCAGCAGGTGCGCGTGCTCGCCACCTACGCCGACGGCCGCGTTCGCGACGTGACCCGCGAGGCGTTCGTCGAGAGCGGCAACACCGAAGTCGCCACCCACAACCGCACCGGCTTGATGACCGCCATCCGCCGCGGCGAGGCCCCGCTCCTAGCCCGCTACGAAGGGTCGTACGCCGCCACCACGCTCACCGTGATGGGGGACCGCACCGGGTTCGTCTGGGAGCAGCCGCCGGCCAACAACAAGATCGACGAGCTCGCCGCCGCCAAGTGGCAGCGCCTCAAGATCAAGCCGTCGGGCCTCTGCAGCGATGCCGACTTCATCCGCCGCAGCTATCTCGACCTGACCGGCCTGCCGCCGTCGGCCGACGACGTGCGCAAGTTCCTGGCCGACACGCGCGACACCCGTGTCAAGCGCGACGAGCTGATCGACCGCCTGGTCGGCAGCCCTGAATATGTCGAATACTGGACGAACAAGTGGGCCGACCTGCTGCAGGTCAACCGCAAGTTCCTGGGCCCCGAGGCCTCGGTCGCGTTCCGCAAGTGGATCCACGACCAGCTCGAGAAGAACACGCCGTACGATCAGTTCGCCAAGCAAGTGCTGACCGCGAGCGGCTCGAACCTGGCGAACCCGCCGGCGTCGTACTTCAAGATCCTGCGCGACCCGGCCAACACGATGGAGAACACGACCCACCTGTTCCTGGCGATCCGCTTCAACTGCAACAAGTGCCACGACCACCCGTTCGAGCGGTGGACCCAGGACCAGTACTACCAGACCGCCGCCTTCTTCGCGCAGGTAGGCCTGAAGGCCGACCCGGCCGGGAAGGGGCAGCAGATCGGCGGAACGGCCGTTGAGGGGGGGAAGCCCCTCTACGAGATGGTTGAGGATGTTCCCAGCGGTGAGGTCAAGCACGAGCGGACCGGTAAGGTGACCGAGCCCAAGTTCCCGTTCCCGGCCCCGGTCGACGCCCCCGAGAACGCCCCGAGGCGCACCAAGCTCGCCTCGTGGGTCACGGGGAAGGGGAACCCCTACTTCGCCCGCAGCTACGTCAACCGTCTCTGGGGCTACCTGTTCGGCGCTGGGATCATGGAGCCGATCGACGACATCCGCGCGGGGAACCCCCCGACGAATCCCGAGCTGCTCGACTACCTGACGCAAGAGTTCGTCAGCCACAATTTCGACGTCCGGCACGTCATGCGCCTGATCTGCAAGTCGCGGACGTACCAGCTCTCGGTCGAGTCGAACAAGTGGAACGAGGACGACAAGCTGAACTACTCGCACGCCACCGCCCGGCGCCTGCCGGCGGAGGTCTTGTACGACACGGTGTACAAGACCATGGGCTCCGTCTCGAAGATCCCAGGGGTTCCGCCCGGCACGCGTGCCGCGCAGTTGCCCGACTCGGGCGTCGAGCTCCCCAGCGGCTTCCTCACCACGTTCGGCCGCCCGGCCCGTGAGAGCGCCTGCGAGTGCGAACGCTCCAGCGGCTTGCAGCTCGGCCCGGTCATGGCCTTGATCAGCGGCCCGACCGTCGGCGACGCCATCTCCGACGGGGCCAACGAGATTGCCAAGCTCGTCGCCGCCCAGAAGGACGACACCAAGCTCGTCGACGAGTTGTTCCTCCGCATCCTCAACCGACCGGCGACACCCAAGGAAGTGGAAGCGGCCACGTCCGACTTCCGCGCGATCGACGAGGACCAGCAGAAGCTCATCGCCGCCTTCGCCCAGCGCGAGAAGGAATGGGTCGGCCTGCGGGCCCAGAAGGAAAAGGAGCGCGAAGCGGCGATCAAGGAGGCGAAGGAGGAGCTGGCGAAGTACGAAAAAGAGCTGGCCCCCAAGATCGCCGAGACCGAGCGGCAGAAGGCCGAGAAGGTCGCCCAGCTCGAGAAGGAGATGCAGGCGTTCGAGGCGGCCTACCCCACGCGCGTCGACGCCTGGGAGAAGCGGCAGAAGCCGGACGTCGAGTGGATCCCGCTGGCCGCGAAGACCCTCCAAGCCGATGGCGGGGCGAAGCTGACACTCGACCCCGATCGCTCGATCGTGGCCGGGGGCGCGAACGCCAAGTCGACCTACACGGTCGTCACCGAGACCGCCCTGCGCGGAATCACGGCGATCCGCCTCGAAGCCCTGGCCGATCCGAAGCTCCCCAACGGGAGCGCGGGGCGTGCGCCGGACGGTAACTTCGTGCTGACAGAGTTCGTGGTGACGGCCACTTCGAAGGCCGACCCGAAGCAAGCGAAGCCGGTTGGCCTTCAGAACGCCCTGGCCGACTTCAGCCAGGCCGGCCTTCCGATCACCCTGACCATCGACAACCGCCCGAACGATGGCGGTAAAGGCTGGGCCATTTCCCCGAGCTACGGCGTGACTCACTGGGCCACGTTCGAGACCAAGGAGCCGATCGGCTTCGAGGGGGGCACGGTCCTGACCTTCGCGCTGCACAACAAGTTCAACACCAACCAGCACCAGCTCGGCCGCTTCCGGATCTCGGTGACCACCGCGCCGAAGCCGGGCCTCGGCCTGCCGGAGGAGCTGCGGGCCATCCTGGTTTCCGCGGCCGCCGACCGGACCGACGCCCAGAAGGCCGCACTCGTCAAGTATGTCCGGGCCACCGATGAGGATCTGCGGAACCGTCAAACCGTGCTGGCCCAGGCTAAGGCGCCCCTGCCGACCGACCCGAAGCTGCTCACTCTGCGCAGCGACGTCGAGGTCGTCAGCCGGCCCGTGCCGGAAGATGCTAAGCTCGTACAGCTCCGCAACGACGTGAAGACGAGCACCGAGCAGCTTACCAACAAACGCCTTACCGCGGCCCAGGACATTGCTTGGGCCTTGATCAACAGCCCGGCGTTCCTGTTTAATCATTGATTAACGGCCAATGAATGTAGGGCTGGCCATTGCCGGCCCTACAAATGTGCTCTTACGAAACGCCTCGACCGTTCGAGACCTCTAACGTCAACGGAGACGCGCGATGATCATCGTTCCCGGACAAACGGGCAAGGACGTGTGCGACCAGGCTCTGGGAGTCACGCGTCGCGACCTCCTGCGGTACGGCGGCTCGGGGATGCTCGGGCTGTCGCTCGGCACCATGCTGTCGCTCCAGGCGAAGGCCAAGGAAACGGGCGCGCGGGTCGGCTCGCCCGGCTGGGGGAAGGCCAAGAGCATTATCATGGTCTACCTCCAAGGTGGCCCTAGCCACCTCGACCTGTGGGACCCGAAGGACGGCGTCCCCGACAACGTCCGTAGCGCGTTCAAGCCGATTGCGACCCGGCTGCCGGGCGTTCAGTTCACCGAGGTGCTGCCGAAGCTCGCGCAGGTGAACGACAAGTTCACCATGATTCGCTCGATGAGCTACACGCCGAACGGTCTCTTCAACCACACGGCCGCCATCTACCAGATGATGACCGGCTATACGACCGACAAGGTCAGCCCCTCGGGCCAGCTCGAACCGCCGAGCCCGAAGGACTTCCCCAACTTCGGCTCGAACATCATCCGCCTGCGCCCGGCCACCGAGCCGATGCTGCCGTTCGTGATGCTGCCGCGCCCCTTGCAAGAGAGCAACGTCGTCGGCAAAGGGGGGACCGCGGGCTTCCTCGGCAAGGCCTTCGACCCGTACACGCTCTATCCCGACGGCGACGACATGGACCTCGACAAGATGAACCGGATCAAGGTCGACGACCTTCAGCTCCGGCCCGAGGTCTTCTCCCTGCGCCTCGAGCGCAGGGCCAAGCTGCGCGACGCGCTCAACGCCGGCATGAAGGAGATCGATAAGGCCGTCGCCGACTACAAGCTCGACGAGTACTACGACCGGGCCCTCAGCCTGATCGTCTCAGGCCGGGCGCGCGAGGCGTTCAACCTCGAGCAAGAGGCGGTCAAGACCCGCGACCTCTACGGCCGGAACACGTTCGGCCAGAGCCTCCTCCTGGCGCGGCGATTGGTCGAGGCCGGCACCCGGGTCGTCGAGGTGATCTGGCCGAAGGTCGCCAACTCCGACAACCACTCGTGGGACCACCACGTCGACCTGACCAAGCGCATGCAGACGCAATCGGGCCCGATGCTCGACGCGGGCCTGTCGGGCCTGATCACCGACCTCGACCAGCGCGGGCTCCTGAACGAAACGCTGGTCATCGCTGTCGGCGAGTTCGGCCGCAGTCCGCAGAAGGGGGTGAGCACCTCCGGCAACGGCAACAGCGCCGACGGCCGCGACCACTGGCCGTACTGCTACACCGGCGTGATCGCCGGCGCCGGCGTGCGCCGGGGCACGGTGCACGGCAAGTCGGACAAGACGGGCTCCGCCCCCCTCGAAGACCCCGTCCACCCGGGCGAGCTCCTGGCGACGATCTACCACGCCTTCGGCATCGACCCGACCACGATCGTCTACAACCACCTCAACCAGCCGCGCGAGCTGGTCAAGGCCGACGCCGTGACCGGGCTGTTCGCCTGAGCGATCGCAAGCGACGGCGGCGCGGGTCCTTCGATCCGTTGCCGCCGTATTCGTTGCTGATAGGCTCTGCGCGGTGACCTCGCTGTTGCGCGGATGCAAAGATGTCGGGGCGGGCTTCAAACCTGCCCCTTCAGCATTGCCGCTTGCAGACCGCACATGAACCGTCCTCGATCATCTCTCCGCGACCGAGACCCTTTCTTCTCCAACTCCCGTTCCGTTTCCTTCCCGCCCCGCCGGCGCACTCGCTTCCGGAAACCGGACCGTGAACCGGCAGCCGCGCCCTGAAATGCTTTCGACCGCCACCTTCCCGCCGAGCGCGTCGGCGATGCGCTGGACGACCGCCAGGCCCAATCCGAACCCCGGGGTCCCGCGGGGGTAGCCGCGCGTCGAGCGGAAGAAGGGCTCGAAGATGTGCGGCAAATCCGCCGGGTCGATCCCCTGTCCGCGGTCCTCGACGACGAGCGAGACGTTCCCCCCAGCGCGCTCCACGCGGATCATCACCGGGGACCCCGGCGCACTGTATTTGCACGCGTTGTCCACGAGGTTGTCGAGTAACTGGCTCAGCAGCGAGGCGTGAACCCGGGCCCAGGCGGGGCTGTGGGAGGCCGTCTCGAGTCGTAGGTCGCACGCGCGTTCGTGGTGCGACCAATGGCGGAGGTGGTCGGACAGCCAGGCCACGAGGTCGACCGTTTCGAGCGCGGGGCGCTCGGCCTCGGCGTCGGCCCGGGCAAGGAACAAGAGCGATTCGACGATCTGGCGCAAGCGAACGGCATCGCCGTGGACCCGGTCGAGCACGCGCCGGTAGTCCTCGGGCGAGCGCTCCCTGCGACGGGCGAGCTCGACCTCGCTGATGAGCGCGGTGAGCGGCGTGCGGAGCTGGTGCGAGGCGTCGCCCGTGAACCGCCGCTGGCGTTCGAGCGCTTCGTGCAGCCGGCCGAGCAGGCCGTTGAACGAGCGCGCAAGGTCTTCCAGCTCGTCCCCCGTGCCGGGGCTGGGGAGGCGCTGCTCCTTGTGTTCGGCAGTCATCTCCCGCGCAGTCTGCGCCATGCGCGTCACCGGCAAAAGGGCGCGCTGGGTCAGCAGACGGCCGGCCGCCCCGGCCAGGAGCCACAGTCCGGTGGACAGACCTGCCATCGTCAAGGCCGCGTTACGGAGGCTTGCCTCCATAGGTGCCAGCGGCGTGCCGGCCACAAGCGTCAGTGAAGAATGGATGGAATGCCCCTTGCCGTTTCGCTGCTCCCCAGGGTCCTTACGCTCGGCGGGTGGCCGAGCCGGGACGAGCCGGCGCACCACGACACGCCACCGCCTGGCGTCGAGATCGACAAACGTGATGTGCACGTGCCCGACTTCGGGCCCCATACGTAGGGCCCCCGTAAAATCACCGTCGCCGCAACGGTTCAGGAGATCGCCCTGCGCGTCGAACGCCGCCCAGCTTACGGGGGCGTCATCCAGGTGGGTCACCTCGGGGGGCCGGTGCAGGCCGGGGCGCCACTCGATCCCGTCCGGCTCGATCTCGGCCGCGGCGGCGAGCGCGTCGAGGCTGATGCTCAAGCGCTCGTCCAGGTCGCGCTGGAGGTGCGTGCGCGCCAGCAGGTAGAGGGCGGTAGAGAACCCGCCGAGCAGCAGGGCCAAGGCCGTCAGGAAAAAGGCGCCAAGACGGAACGCAAGCGTCATGGCTCGTCCCCGTGTGGGGCAGGGGGGTCGCCCAGCAGGTAGCCCCGCCCGCGCAGAGTATGGATAAGCCGTGGGCCGTGGGCCTCCAGTTTCCGTCGCAATTCTTTGATATGGACCTCCAGTGTGTTCGACATCCCCTCGGGCCCCTCGTCCCAGAGGTGGGCGTAGATGCGCGTGCGCGACAGCACCTGGCCGGGGTGCCGGAGGAAGAAGACGAGCAGGCCGAACTCCTTGGCGGTGAGGCCGAGCGGGTGCCCCGCGCGCTCAACGCGCTGAGCCGCGAGGTCCGCCTTCACGTCGTGGTAGGCCACTACGGTGCCGTCGGAGGCGTCGCGCCGGCGGACGAGTGCGCGCACCCGGGCCAGCAGCTCTTCGAAGGCAAACGGCTTCCCCAGGTAGTCGTCTGCCCCCGCGTCGAGCCCCCGCACGCGGTCGCTCACGGCGTCGCGCGCGGTCAGGAACAGTACAGGCGTCGCGCGATCGTTCTGACGGAACCGTTTCAAGATCACCAGGCCGTCCTCGCCCGGCAGCCACCCGTCGAGCACGACGAGGTCCCAGCCCCCCGCCTTGAGAGCGTGCCATCCCTGCTCGCTATCAGGCGCGTGCTCGACGGCGTACCCCTCCTCGCGCAGCCCGCGCACGATCACGCCGGAAATCCTCTCGTCGTCTTCGATCACCAAAACGCGGATGCTCATGACGCCCCGACCCTCCCATCCTCATTCCAGCAAAGCCCGGCCGTGCGCGAAAGCCCGCTGACGGAGATGAAGCCGATTTCATCCTCGGCTCAGGTCGGCTTCAGCATGTTTGTCTAGGATACCTTCGCTGGAGCGACCGCCCCGGCACCACATGGCGGTCCGCACCGGTCGGGACGAAAGGAGCCCGAACAATGCTGGCTCAATTTGTGATTCAACTGCTGACGTTTTGCTCCATCCTCTTGCTGGCCGGCTGGGCCGTGGACTCGGTATCCCAGCGCGCGAACTGGTCGGAACCGGACGCCGAGGCCGAACCGTACGGGGCCGGTACCTGGTTCGCGCGTCACTTCCACCACTGAAGGGGCAGGGGAGCCCCCCGCAACAGGTAAGCAAATCCACACGCATGCGTAGTCGCCTGACCGCACTTGGGGAGACGAGGTCGATGACGGATTTCACGCGTAGAGGGTTTCTCGGGACCGCCGCGCTGGTCGCGGGGGCGGTCGGAATCGAGGCCGCGGCCGCAGAAGACGATCCGAGGTCGTACAAGCACAAGGAAGACCTGGAGGCACTGCCCAATTTCCACTATGCCATGGAAGCATCGCACGCCCGGGTTACCGAGGGAGGTTCGGCCCGTGAGGCGACAATCAAACAATTGCCCATCTCCAAGGGCCTGGCCGGCGTTTCCATGCGGCTCAAGCCGGGGGGCATCCGCGAGCTGCATTGGCACGCCATCGCGGCCGAGTGGGCCTTCGTGATCAAGGGGCGCGTCCGCACCACCGTGATCGGCCCGGACGGCGTGTCGGAGACCAACGACTTCAATCCTGGCGACGTCTGGTACTTCCCGCGCGGCCATGGTCACTTGCTGCAGAATATCAGCGCGGAGGAATGTCACTTCATCCTCATCTTCGACGATGGAGCGTTCTCGGAGTTCGGCACGTTCAGCAGCACTGACTGGCTGGGCCACACCCCGCCGCATGTCCTGGCCAAGTCGCTTGGTATCCCGGCGTCGGCGTTTGCCCGCTTCCCGAAAGAGGAGCTCTACATCGTCAACGGACGCACGCCTTCCAAAGAGGTCCCGCCGAACCACGCGAAGATGCAAAAACTTGCGCCCAACACCCACCGATATCCCCTCATGGACCAGGAGCCGTACGAGACATTCCGCGGCGGCATCGAGCGCAGGGTGACCGTCAAGGAATTCCCGATCTCGACGACCATGTCCGGCGTCGTGCTCAACCTCGACCCGGGCGCGGTCCGCGAGCCACACTGGCACCCGAACGCCGACGAGTGGCAATACATCATCTCGGGCCACTGCCACATCGGCGTCTTTGGCTCCAGCGGCCGCTCGCGGATCGAGGAGTTCCACCAGGGGGATGCCGGCTACGTACCTCGCGGCTACGGCCACTATATCGAGAATGCCAGCGACCGGGAGCAATTGCAGATCTTGATCGGGTTCAATCACGGTCAGTACGAGGAAATCAGTCTCTCGACCTGGCTGGCTGCCAACCCCGAGGGGATCCTGGCCGACAACTTCAGGGCCTCGGACGACCTGGTCCAGCGGCTGCCGGACCACCGCGTATTCATCGCGTCGAAGGACGGTCCCGGCGTGTAATTTTGACTTTCTTGTCCGGTGGACGAGCCCCGCAGGGGCGAATTCCACCACGCATCGCTACAGGGCTTTTGACGCAATCGTATCAAACCGGAGAACCACGGATCATGACGACCCGTAACGGCTGGCTGGCGAATGCCTCGCGCTTCCTGCACGAGAACTTGTTGTGGCTGCTGCTCGGCTCATATGGTGTCGCGGCCATATGGTCGGGGCCGGGCATGGCCGCGCGAGGGATATCGTTCGGCGAAGTTGCGCTGGCGGGGGAACACGTCAAGATGACGCTTCCCTTGCTCATGCTCTCACTGCTTCTCTTCAACGCTGGCCTCGGGGTTCCCCTGGACCGCCTGCGCGGCCTGGCGCGGCGGCCGGCAGTGCTGCTCGCGGGCTTGGCGGCCAACCTGATCGTGCCGATCGCGTTCATCCTCGGCGTCAGCCAGGTGATGCATTTCTGGCACAATAACGATGAGGTTCAAAACATCCTCCTCGGGCTGGCCCTCGTGGCGGCGATGCCGATCGCAGGGTCATCAACCGCCTGGTCGCAGAACGCCGACGGCGACCTCGCGCTCAGTCTCGGGCTCGTGCTGGGCTCGACCCTGATCAGCCCGCTGACGACCCCCCTGGCCCTCCGCGCAGTGGGTTGGATGGCGCAAGGCGACTACGCCGAAGCGCTCTTCGGCCTCGCCTCGGGCGGGGCCGGAGCGTTCCTGTTGCTCGGTGTGATCGTGCCGACACTGCTGGGAATCGCCGTGCGGTTGGTGCTGGGGCCGGATCGCCTGGCCCCGTGGAAGCCGGCCTTGAAGGTGGCGAACATGGCCGTACTACTGTTCTTGAACTATGCAAACGCCTCCGCCTCGCTGCCGCAGGCGATCGCCCAGCCCGATCCCGACTTCCTCGCCGTGACGCTTGCGATCGTGATCGGCCTCTGCGCGACCACCTTCGCCGCGGGCTGGACCATCGCGCAGGCCCTTGGTGCCCCGCACGACCAGCGCACGGCGCTCATGTTCGGCCTCGGCATGAACAACAACGGCACGGGCCTGGTCATGGCTTCGCTCGCACTCGCGAATTACCCGCGGGTCATGCTCCCAATCATCTTCTACAACCTCACCCAACACCTCGTCGCCGGCGCAGCCGACCGCCTTATCTGCCAGCGCGGCCCGGCGCGCGGTGAACCCACTACACACCCGCCGCACGGTATTGAGCTTCTCCCAGCCACGGGCACGACCGGCCTTGCCTGAACCCCGCAGCCTCACGTACGTCAGAACCTGAGCAGCCGATCCTCCTCCATTTGCCCGGCGAGGCTCAATGGAGAAGGATCGGCCGCTTGAACAACGCGCTCCGGATCGCCATTCCACTCAACTTCAGTGGATTTCCCGTATCGCCCCGCTTCTCGCGACGCTTCATCGGACTCGTGTCCTGAGTTGCAACTTCGCTTACTGACTCAAAACCGTTTGGCGCTGTCGCGTTATGGATTGGAGAACCACTCGCTCGCGCTTCGTGCTCGTGGTCACCGGCTTTTTATGAGGGTTCCGTCTTATAAGTTTGCCGCTAGACCCTCTCTACACGAACCCGAAGCGCAAGCGAGGTTTATGTAAGACCTCGCTTGCGCTTCGGGTTACTGTCCTTGCGAAGGACTCGCGAAACGAACATCGAGCATGAAGCGCGAGCGAATGGTAGCGCGAGATCGTGCGGCAAAGGCCGCGGGGTCAGGAAGCGAACTTGCGACTCAGAGGACCAGGGTCTCCTCGTTCCGAGCGCCTTCGTAGCTCAACGGCGTGGGGAGGGCGAGAGACCTTGCGTGTCACTGGGAACCACGCTTCCCGCCGCGTATCGCCGCACGCTGCGCCTGCCGTACCGGCATACCGGTACGGCCCTTAGCCGCAAACAAGCAACATTGTTGGAGAAAATGATCTAGTCACACAGTACTATGTCAGCGTGTAAGTTAGTGAATTTTAGCCGCGGATCGTGCTCTCGGCACGGCGGCTGCTTGAATATGGCCAACTTCCTTGGCCGCAGGACTGCGGTTACAGCCGGAACAGGGGAGCGAAAGTCGGTCGCGGATCGGATAGGTGGGTTGGGGCACAGTTGAACATAGGAGTCCCAAGGCAGGTGCCCCTCTTGGGCGCGGACGGGCCATTGCCGATGGTCCGCGGTGGGCACGGTGCGCGCCGCGTGGACGTTGGCAAGGAAGTTTTCCCTTCCGGACTAGGCCTGAGGCCGTGGGACGCGGGCTGCCTTTGGCAGACTCGACAGGGCATTCCGACCGATTTTCCGGGAACTTCGACTCTCACCGTAGGAGCATCGAGAATGGGCATCTTTGATTTTGTACCCCAGCGCGAGACCGGCCGGTCTGCGCGGGCCCGTCGCCGCAGGATGTCGCGTTGGCACCACTCGGCTGTCGAAGGGCTCGAGGACCGCCTGGTCCTGTCGCAAGCCAGCGCCGCCGTCACCACGTCGAGCGACCTGCAAGCGTCGACCACACAAGGCGTCGATCAACTGATTCAGCAGCTTCAGAATGACGTGACCGCGGTCGAGGGGGCAGCGACCGTCCTTACGCCCTCCATCAACGAACAGATCGACGGCACGTTCGGCACGCTTCTCCAACCGCTCAGCAACATTCCCTATGATAACGGGGCCTCGGGCGGGGTGAACGCCCAGCTCGCGGTACAGGCGGGCACCGCGATCAACGCGACGCAACTGGGCGCCAACGAGATGCTCGGGGTCTACACCAAGACACTGCTCATCACCGGCGCCGCGACCGGATCATCCGACGGCACGATCACGCTCAGGAATGGGCAGTCCTACAACTTCCAGGCGGTGCAGAATCAACTCAACCAAGCGTTTGACACTTTCCGCACCAACTTCTTCACCGCGCAGAGCGCACTACTGGCCGGTGGTGGCACCGCCAACGGCACGGCCATCAACACGTCGAGCGACCTCAGCAACTACACGACCGCGAACATCCAGATCCTGATCACCCAGGTCGAGTCGGCGCTCTCGGCCGTACCAAATGCGTCGACCGCGTTGACCCCCTCAGTCGTCGACGAAATCAATGGCTCGCACCCCTACAGTGCCCTCCTTCCGGTCCTGAACGTAATTCCGTACGACACGGCAGCGTCCGCCGGCATCGACGCCGCGTATTTCGACGACGCGTCCGTCGCCATCAACACGACCCAACTCGCCGTCAACGAGATGCTCACAGTCGGTACCCTGGCCGTGCTCGAGTCGGGCCACGCGCGCGGTACGTCCGATGGGACAATCCACCTCGCCGACGGACAGTCGTATAACTTCCAGACCGTGCAGAATCAGCTCAATCAAAACTTCGCCACGTTCAGCGTTAACTACTTCACCGATCAGAACGCGTTCTTTTCGAGCTCCGGCTCAACGAGCGGTAGTGGCTCGACCAGCGGCAGCGGCTCGACCAGCGGTTCCGGCTCAACGAGTGGCAGTGGCTCGACGAGCGGTTCCGGCTCGACGAGCGGCAGTGGCTCGACGAGCGGTTCCGGCTCAACGAGCGGCAGTGGCTCGACCAGCGGTAGCGGCTCGACGAGTGGCTCTGGCTCAACGAGCGGCAGTGGCTCGACGAGCGGTAGCGGCTCGACCAGCGGCACAGGGGCTTAACCCGATGAAATGACTACGGGCTGGCCACTTCAGCGAGGCCGGCGCCGAGCTTCGGATGGAAGCACGCCCCGTCGCCCCCCGCCTCGGCTTTCACTGCCGTGGTGGGGGGCGGGGAGTGCTGTGGGTCTGGCACACAATTCGCGAAATAATTGCTGCCAAAATCTTAGGCGCCGGCGATTTCCGCCGCCGCCTGAGTTTGCACACTGTCGATCGACCGGACAAAGGAACGTCCGTAACGCATTTTCTTCCACATGAGCGGGGGAGCCACCTACCTTGATCACCCAGCTAACGATTGAAGACACGAGAGAGCAACGGACGCTTGATAATCCTCTCGAACGCCTGCGGCGGAAGTATCCCTGGCCTGATGAGCGGCCGGTCATCCAGGGGCCGATCGAGAGCTACGGCTGGTTTGGTGAGGGGACAGACGAGGTCCTGACCCGGAACTTGTCGGAAGAGACACGCCTGGTTGTGGAGCTTGGCTCGTGGCTCGGCATGTCCACGCGGTTCATCGCCGACATCGCCCCGCATGCCACGGTGGTCGCGGTCGACACGTGGGCGGGGAGCACGGAGCACCAGAATCAGTCCCGCTTCCAGTCGATGCTGCCGACGCTCTACAGCAACTTCCTGTCGCTGAGCTGGTCGTATCGCGACCGGATCGTCCCGCTACGAATGAATTCGTTGGAAGGTCTGCGCACCGTGGCCGAGTTCGGGCTCCAGCCCGACGTGATCTTCGTCGACGCGGAGCACAGCTTCGAGGCCGTGACGTCCGAGCTGAACCAGGCGTACAAGCTGTTCCCGCGAGCCACGCTGCTGGGAGATGACTACGATTGGGAAGGCGTTCACGAGGCGGTCGACGGGTTCGCAAAGTCCAGCGGAATGGAAGTCGAGCGGGTTGGGCTGCGCGGATGGAAACTAATCAGCCGGGTTGAGGCGCCGGTCAACGGGACCGTCGCCAACGGCGCTGCGCCGCACGTGAACGGGGCGCCGAGCAAGGCCCCAGCGCGCTCCCAATGCGTCGTGCTGGTGCCGTACATGAGCTCGATCGATAACCCGTGCGAGCAGGGCTTGCGAGGCCTCGAGGCTGCTGGCGTGCAGGTTCGCCGCCGCCCGGGTAGCTCGGGCATTGACGTCGCCCGCAACGAGATGTTCTCCGACGCGCTCCACGATGGGTTCGAGTCGATCATGTTCATTGACTCCGACCTTGGCTTCGACGCGGCCGACGCCCTGCGGATGCTCTTGCGGCCCGAGCCGGTCCTGTCGGGGGTCTACGCCAAGAAGGGCCCGCGCGAGGTTACCAGCTCGTTTGCCGAGGGGGTCAAGAAGGTCGTCTTCGGCCCCGAAGCGCCCGGCCTCTATCCCTTACGGTATGCCGCGACCGGCTTCCTGCGCGTGCGGTCGGAGGTGCTGCGACACATGATCGAGCGGCTGAAGCTGCCCCTCTGCAACACGGTCTGGGGCCGGGGTGTCTGGCCGTTCTTCCAGCCCATGATCGTGGCCCAGGGCGAAGGTAAGTTCCACTACCTGGGCGAAGACTGGGCGTTCAGCCAGCGCCTCAGCATGATCGGCGTCACTCCCCTCGCCGACACCTCGTTCCGGCTCTACCACTGGGGCCCCTATGGCTTCACGTGGGAAGATGCCGGCGCGGAGCACCCGAAATATCAAACATATACCCTCAACCTATCATGATCCTTGGTAGAGTGCATGAAATGCATCGGTCCATTTCATGCACCCTGCGAGAATATCGGGGGAGCATCCGGCGGCGCACCCGAAATACGAGGCGTATGCCCTCAACCTGTCGTGACTCTTTCGAGCACCGGTGCACGGTGCATTTCATGCACCCTACTTGGCGTTCACGTAGATGTGGTCCGCGGTTGACAGCCGGCCCTCTCGCACCTCGACGAGGTCGCCATCTTCCTGGCCGACCTTGACGGGTCGAGCTTCGAAGGCCCCGACGCGGCCCAACGAGACGGAAACATAAGTCCCCCTCTCTGCCTCTACGAACACCGATCGCCGCGGCACCAGCAGCGCTTTGCGCGGAGCGCTCGTCGTGACGCGAACGCGCGCGAAGAGCCCGGCGACCAAGCTGTGGTCTGGGTTCGGAAAGACCGCGCGCCAGCGAGTCGTGCCGGTCGACGGGTCAAACACGTTGTCGAAGGAAAGGAGCTTGCCGCGGTGTGGGAAGTCTGACTCGTCGGTGAGCGCCATCGCAACCGTCAGACCAGAACCGGCCGGGGTTGGAAGCTTGCCTTCGCGGAGCAGCCGGCCGATCCGCAAGGCCGTCCGCTCATCGACCTGGAACGTCACGTACATGGGCTCGAGCGCGACAATCGTGGCGAGAAGCGTCTTGTCGGCGACCGCGACATTCCCCTCCGTCAGGATCGGCTCGCCGATCCGGCCGTCGATCGGAGCCGTGATGTGGGTCAACTCCAGGTTGAGCCGAGCGAGCTGAAGGGTCGCTTCCGCAGCACTCACTTCGGCGTCCGCCTCCTCCGCGTCTGCCTGCGCATTGTTGGCTGTGTCCGATCCGACGACCCTGTTCTGTTCGAGATTCCGGGCATTCGCCAGGGCCGTGAGTCTCCGTTGCCTTCTTGCCTGAGCGCCGCGTCGCTTCGCGTTGGCCTTGTCGAGCTCGGCCTGGTAGGCGCGTGCGTCGATCTCGAACAGGACCTCGCCGCGCTTGACGATCCCGCCGACGGGAAAGGCGACCTTGGTGATCACCCCCGAAACACGGGGACGCAGCTCGACGGACTGCACGGGTTCAACTCGTCCGGTGAACTCCTCGAAGTCGGTGACCTCGCGCTCGATCGGATGCACAAGCTCCCCGGCCGCTAGCGCAGGTAGGCCGGGCTTCGGGGCGTCGGCCGGGCGCGGCGCAGCAGTCTTGGAGGGGGAGCCAGATGGCTGGGGAGTCTCCTTGGTCACATCATCGGCCTGGCCTGCCCAAACAGGAAGCAGCGGCAGCGACAGGGCCGCCAGCAGTAGCACCGCACTCGGAGCGCTGCGCGCCCAGGCCGTTGACGGCGAATCGGACAAGAGCATGATCAACCTCCTCTTGAGTAGACGTGCGCGCCCCGCGCCGCTGGCCCCGACGGGCCGGTAGGAACGCGCGCCGGCGAGAAATGCCGCCGTTGCCACCAGGGCCTCGGCGTAGTCGTGGGCCGAGCCGGGCAGGGCCCAGGTCACCCAGGCGTCACAGCACGGCTCCTCGGCGCGCTCGACCTCCCGCCGCGCCCACCAGGCGAGCGGGTTCCACCAGTGCAGGCTGAGCACGAGCACTTCCAGCCAGCGCACCCAGTGGTCCCTGCGCTTCAGGTGCGCCAGCTCGTGGGCCAGGACCGTCTCCTGCTGCGCCGGGCTAAACTGCTCCCAGAGCGCTTCGGGGAGCAGCAGCCGAGGCCGGCCGAAGAGCGCCCAAAGCATGGGCGGCACTCGCGCCGGGACGACCCCCAGAACCGGGCAGCCGCGCAGACCCAGCCGCGCAGCGAGCTGCTCCGCTCGTTCGCAGACCGCTGCCGGGGCCGGCTGCGCCGAACGCAGGAACCGCCGAAAGCGAACCGTGTACACCCCGACGGCCAACCACCACGCGACCACTCCGGCGAGCCAGACCGTAGCGACGACCGGACGCCAGGGCAGGGGACCATGGGTGGCACGCCCGGGGCCGGCGACGGGCGTGGGCGGCGCTCCCACGTCCGTTGTCGGCCCTGGGCGTGCCACGCGAACCGATGGCTCGATGGAACGTTGTGGTACGAATTGCGCCCTGGGCGACGTGACAGGCTTCGAGGGAAGGGACGGCTCGGGCAACGGCACGGCCACCAGCGATGGCGTCACGAGCTTCAGCAACACCGCCAGCCAGAGCGCATGGATCAGCGCCGGTCTGCGCTGGCAGATGCGCGAGACGCACCATGCCAAGGCGGCGAGCGCGGTGGCCCAGGCGGTGTTGCTCAGGCCTAGCCGCAGGAGCGCATCCACGGTCCCTCCTTCAGCGCGTCTCGCCAGAGCGCTTTGCCCGGCGCTGCGCGCGCAGCAAGCCGGAAAGCTCGTCGATCTCCGCCGCCGAGAGCGGCTTCGACCGCACCAGGTTCATGACGAGCGGGGCCACGGCCCCGCCGCAGAGTTTGTCGGCCAGCGTCTGGAGGCGCCGGCGAATCAGCTCGTCGCGCCCGACGGACGCCGAGAAGACCAGGACCACCCCGCGCCGCTCGTGGCGAACGAATCCCTTCCGTTCGAGCCGGCCCAGCAGGTTCTGGACGGTCGCATAGTGCGCCTCGCCCCCGTCGGGGTAGAGGACGTCCGCGACCTGACGCCGCGTCGCCTCCCCTTGCTCCCAGAGAACCTGGAGCATCGCCAGCTCGGTGTCCGTCACATCCTCAGTCGGCCGTCGCACGATCGATGCTCCCCAGGCAAATTGCCTACGATGATGGTAAGGCGGTCTGCCTAGGTTGTCAACAACCCGGCAAAAAGTGGAGTCCGGCTCGAGCGGAGGACTGGAATCTCTCCCCGCCGCACGGCACATTAGAGCGCTTCACCGTGCCGTGATCCGCTGTAGGGGGCAGGAGATGCGCCGTCCTCTCGATGTCGGACGAGAACGGTGCATTTCCTGCAGCCTGCGGCGAGCAGGTCTGCCGAGGTGCCGTGTCCGTGGGAGAGATTATGAAGACTCGTTCCGCTTGCTCCGTGCTCGCCGTGCTTGCCGCGTCCTGCGTTTCAGGCTCGTCCCCAACCCCGGCGTTCGCGGCGGAGGCACGACGGCCGAACATCGTATTCATCTTCAGCGATGACCACGCCTACCAGGCCATCAGCGCCTACAACGACTCGCGGCGGCTGCTCGAGACGCCGAACATCGACCGGTTGGGCCGGGAAGGGATCCGGTTTGACCGTTGCGTCGTGCCGAACTCGATCTGCGGGCCGAGCCGCGCGTCGGTCCTCACCGGTAAGTATTCACATAAAAACGGATTTTACAACAACACCAACAGCCGGTTCGACGGCTCGCAGACCACGTTTCCGAAGTTGCTTCGCGCGTCGGGCTACCAGACAGCGATCGTGGGCAAGTGGCATCTTGTGAGCGAGCCGACCGGCTTCGACGACTGGCGCATCCTGCCGGGGCAGGGGATCTACTACAACCCGCCGATGATCCACAACGGCAAGCGCGAGCAGCACCAGGGGTACACGACCGACCTGATCACCGACTTCAGCCTCGACTGGCTCAAGGGCCGTGACAAGTCGAAGCCGTTCTTGCTCATGTGCCAGCACAAGGCCCCGCATCGCGAGTGGGCCCCCGCGCTGCGACACCTGGGACACGACGGCGACCGCCGCTACCCCGAGCCTCCTACCCTCTTCGACGACTACGCTGGCCGGGGCAAGGCCGAGCACGATCAGGACATGACAATTGCCGCGACGATGGGTGATCAGGACCTCAAGCTGACGCCTCCCCCGTACCTCAATTCCGAGCAGCGCAAGGCGTGGGATGCCTACTACGAGCCGCGCAACGCCACGTTCCGCGCGGCCAAGCTCGAGGGCCGCGATCTCGTGCGCTGGAAGTACCAGCGCTACATGCACGACTACCTCGGTTGTCTCAAGGCGGTCGACGAAAGCGTGGGGCGCGTGCTCAAGTACCTCGACGACGAGGGGCTGGCCGAGAACACGATCGTGGTCTATTCGGCCGACCAGGGGTTCTACCTGGGCGAGCACGGCTGGTTCGACAAGCGCTGGATCTTCGAGGAGTCGTTGCGCGCCCCGCTGTTGGTGCGCTGGCCGGGCGTGGCGCAGGCGGGGGTGGCGAGCGCCAAGCTGGTGTCGAACATCGACTTTGCCGAGACATTCCTTGAAGCCGCCGGGCTCCCCGTCCCCGCGGAGATGCAAGGGCGCAGCCTGTTGCCGCTCTTGAAAAGCCAAACGCCGGCCGACTGGCGCACGTCGTTCTACTACGAGTACTATGAGTACCCTGTGCCGCACCACGTCCGGCCGCACTACGGGGTGGTGACGGATCGGTACAAGCTCGTTCACTTTTACACGCCGGACGTGAACTACTGGGAGCTTTTTGACTTGAAGGAAGACCCTCGCGAGCTGCGCAGCGTGCACGACGAGCCGGCCTATGCGCAGGTCGTCGCGGACTTGAAGAAGGAAGTAGTCCACTTGCGCGACCAGTTGCAGGTCCCCGCCGAGCCACCTCGCGAGGCCTACGGCCGCTAGCCAACCGTGGAGCGCGGCCCGTGATGAGGTGCATTTTGTAGGTGGGTCGCGCTCCGCCTCCATTTGGCCGTGACAGTGGGCCGATACCGCTTTAAAATGTAAAACAGTGTTGCGGATGACTTTTGGCAGGAGCGCGCACCGTGACGGACGACGCCTCGGTTTCGCGCTGGCTCGAAGGCCTGAGGGCCGGCGACGACGTCGACATCCGGAGGCTCTGGGACCGATATTTCGAGAGGCTGGTCGCTCTGGCCCGCACCAGGCTGCCGGCTCGAGAGCGGCGCGAGTTTGACGAAGAGGACGTGGCGCTGAGTGCGTTCCGCAGCTTCTGTGAACGGGCGGCGGATGGCCGCTTCCCGCAGCTTGCCGACCGCGACGACCTCTGGCGCGTGCTCTCCGTGATCACAGCGCGAAAGGCAGTCGCGCACCTCCGGTACAAACACCGGCTGAAGCGCGGTGGGCGACGGCTGCTTGGGGAGTCGGCCCTTGGGGTGGACACGGACCCCAATAGCCACCAGATGGCTCAGGTCTTCGGCCGCGAGCCTACGCCGGCCGACGCCGCGGAGTTCGCCGACGACTGCGAGCGGTTGTTTGCACTCCTGAACAATCCGACGCTCAAAGACATCGCCCTCCGGCGGCTCGAGGGCCAGACTGCTGATGAGATCGGCGCAGCGCTGGGAGTCTCACCTCGTACGGTCGACCGCAAGCTCCAGTTGATCCGCGCCTTGTGGGAAGAGTCGAGGGAGGACACGGAATGAGTCGCCGGTCGCTGGCCGGCGGCGATGAGCTGCCGCTGGCCGACCTGATCTACATCGACGAGTCATGTGACCGATTCGAGTCGTCCTGGCGCTCCGGTGTCCGGCCCGAGCTGGAAGCGTTCCTGGACGGAGCCCAGGGGCAGGCTCGGCAGAAGCTGCTGCGCGAGTTGTTGGCGCTCGACCTGGAGTTTCGCCGGGGCGCCGGCGAGCATCCCGACGTCGCGGACTACATCACGCGCTTCCCGGATCATACCCTCGTGGTGGAGTCGGTCTTTGCACCCCCTGCGTCGGGGTTCAAGACCCGGATGGCGACCCGAGGAGGCACGGGCCGTTCGGGGATCGCCGTGCTGGATCCTGTCACTGAGCCGGATGAGGCGCTGCCGAGAGCCGAGCTGGGTCCGGACGCGCGCGCTGCGCTGAGGGACGCCGGTTACGAGATCCTCGGCGAGGTCGGACGCGGCGGGATGGGAGTCGTCTACCTCGCGAACAAGGTCGCGCTCAACCGCCGCTGTGCGCTCAAGATGATCCTCGCCGGTGCGCACGCCGGTGCGGCCGTCTCGGCCCGCTTCCGCGCTGAGGCCGAGACGATCGCCCACCTGCAACACCCCGACATCGTGCAGATTTATCACGTGGGCGAGGCGGCCGGCCTGCCGTACTTCGAGCTCGAGTATCTCCCTGGCGGCAGCCTCGATAAGCTGCTCGACGGCGCCCCTTGGCCAGCACCGATCGCGGCGGAGCTCGTCGAGGTGCTCGCCCGTGCGATCGCCGAGGCACACCGGCGGGGGGTGATCCACCGCGACTTGAAGCCCGCCAACATCCTGCTCGATGCCGAGAGCCGTCCGAAGGTCGCCGACTTCGGTCTCGCGAAGGTGCTCGACACCGACGATGGGATGACCAAGACTCAGATGGTGATCGGCTCCCCTTGCTACATGGCGCCCGAGCAGGCGGAGGGGAACTCGAAGCTCGTCGGCCCCACCACCGACGTCTACGCACTCGGGGCGATCTTCTACGAACTGTTGACCGGCCACCCACCGTTCCGGGCGCCGACGTCGCTCGAGACGCTGAACCTGGTACGGACCGCCGACCCGGTCCCCCCGTCGCGGCTCCAGCCGGGCTTGCCGAAGGCGGCCGAGACGATCTGCTTGAAATGTCTCGAAAAGCCCCCCGCCCGACGGTATGCGACGGCCGACGACCTGGCGGAGGACCTGCGGCGGTACACGGCTGGCGAGTCGATCCTGGCCCACCCCGCGCCCCAATGGGAGCAAGCCTGGCGCTGGACGCGCCGACGGCCGACGGTCATGGCATCGGCGGCCGTGGCGCTGTTGGCCCTCGCCGTGCTGCTGGGGGGCGGCCTGTATTACAACGCACGCCTCCGCATCGCGGTCCAGAAGGCACAGACGGCCGAACGCTCGGCCGTCGCCCAGCGCAACCTTGCGCTCAAGGCGTTCGATCAACTGGTCTACGATGTCCGGGAGCGCCTCGGCACGTCCGCTGCCACGCGCCACGCGCGCAGGTCGATCTTGGGGACCGCGATCCGTGGGCTCGATGAGATCGCTCGCAGCACCGAGGGCTCGGCGCCCGACCTGAGCCGAGCGGTCGCACATCTGAAGCTGGGCGACATCTACGGCGAGGTCGGCATGATCAGCGAAGCCCGGCGCCAGTATGAGCAGGCGCGGCAACTGGCTCGCGACCGCGCCGCGGCCGCCCCTCGCGACCTGGCGGCTGCCGACTGCCTGCGAGACTCGTACGCCGGGCTCGGTGCGCAGGCCATCACGGAAGGCCGGCCTGCCACCGGGATTGACGAGCTCCAGCATGCCGTGGCGCTGGCCGAACAGATCGTGCGGAGCGCCCCGGTGCGCAGCGGTGCACGCCGTGCCGTGGTCGAAGCTTACCTCCAGCTCGGTCGCGCCCACGCGTTCAACCACGATCGGGCCGCGGCCGCGGCGCACTTCACCAAGATGCACGACCTGGCCGCACAATGGGTCGCCGAGGAGCCGCAGAACACCACGGCCCGCCTCCTGCTCTCAGCGAGCCATCGCAAGCTGGCCGACGAGCGCAAGCTCATTCATGACTACGAAGGCTCTCGGCCCCATTATGAGAAGGCGATCGCGCTCGGCCGCGAGATCGTCGCCCTCGAACCCAAGAACCTCATCTTCAAGCATCAGTTGGTGCTGGCCGTGGACGACCTCGCCGGCGTCGCCGCCGCCCAGCGCCGGTACGCCGAAGCGCGGTCGCTCTTCACCGAAGCCGAGCGGTTGTGTACAGAGGAAACCGAGGCCGACCCGGAAAACCTCGACTTCCAGGTCCGGCGGGTGCTGACACTCTTCCGTTTCGCCGGCCTGGAGCGAGACGACCTGCAATTTGCGCGCGCCTTGGCTCTCTACCGCCGGTCGCTCGGCCACCTCGAAAAGCTCCAGGCCGAAGGGCGGCTCGAAGACCGGGTACAGTTCCACGATCGGCGCCTGAAGCTGCTCCAGGCGGAGATTGCCCGTTGCGCAGCCGCCCCCGTTGCGCTCGGCGACCTCGATGCGGTGCAGTCACGCCCGCCGGGCGAGGTCTGCGCCTTGCTTCCGATCCGCGTGCGTGCGCGACTGACCCAGGGAAAAACCGCGGACGCCTTCGAGGCAGCCCGTGCGCTCTGCAACCTCCGGCCGGAGTCGGGCGACGATCTGTTCGCCCAGGCACGCGGCCTCGCCGTCTGCGTTGAACTCTTCGGGCACAAACAATGGGCCGCACCGGATTCGGAGGAGGCGCAAGCGCTAAGCCTGCGGTGTGCCGAGCGTGGCATCACCGCGCTGGGCCTGGCCCTCGACCGCGGCTTCGACGACTCGCAAATGATCGCGGCCGATGAGGAGCTGGCCGCGCTCCGCAACCAACCAGGCTACGCAAAGCTCACCGAACGACTCCGCGAACATGCCCCGGCCCCTCTTCCGGCAGCCGCATTGCCGCGCCGGTGATTTAGATTCTTTCCGCTCAACTTCTCCGCAACTTGCGGAGAAGTTGAGCGGAAAGAATCTAAATCTGCGCAGGTCAACAAAATCGGGAAGGTATTCCCAGCCTATTCCTTATCCGCGATACCGACCCGTACCGCCGCCAGCGAAGCAATGAACGCCGCATGCTCGATCGTCGCTAGCCCAAGCTCGAGCGCTGCGCGCAGTCCCGCGCGGTCGCCGGCCAGGAGCGCCGCCGGGTCGAGCCAGAGGCCCGGAAACACCTCCGAGCGATACAGGCCGTCCACGGCCTGCGGCACCGCAATCAGGTGGCCCTCCCGTAAGACGTGCCAGACCACCTCGTGTGGATCCAGGGCCCGCACCACGTACTCGCACACTCCGGCACGTTCGTAGTCGTCGAGCTTCGGCCCGAGGTCGATGTACCGGGTTGCCTTCGCCACTTCGAGGATCAGCTCCGGCGCACCCCGTACAAAGCCGCGCTCGGTCCGGGTCCGGCCGCCGTACTCGGGCAGAATCCGCAAGAGCACGTCAGGCTGTGGCTCACTCTTCCGGCCCAGAATCGTCGTCGCGTTGTCCAGGACCTCGACACCCGGCGTCGCCTCTGCATAGCGGTCGAGCCAGACGATCGCTGGGACATGGGCTTGGCCGTGCGCGCGGCCGACCGGGCTGGGCATGGACACAACTCCGTTAATCAGCTCAGCGCGTGTGCCGGGGGGCATGGCCTCGTAGCGCCTGTGAAACTCTCCCTGGTCGAGGCGCTCGCCCTCAACCAACGGAGGTGGCAGGATGCGAACGGGTTGCTCGGCGGTGCTCATCGCGGAGACCCTCGAGAGGCTCTGGGACGCGGGCGGCTCGATCAGTGCGCGAGACGTCCCATGTCTTGTAAGGATAGCCGGTCCGCCGGCACGTGGGGAGGGCGAACGGGGACGAGGCAGGAGTTAGCGTTGAGCCGGAGGGCGACCGTGTTGTGGCGGAATCCAGCCCTCGTCGACGACGAGCGCGACAGGGGAATCACCGTCGAACTCGAAGCGTAGGCCATAGTCGGGCAGGTTATAGCGGATCCAGTGCGGGATGAAGCCGTATTGCGCATGATGGCCGCCACCCGTGTCATCCGGCGTTCCGAAAACGCGGACGATGTCCTCCTTGCGAGATGTTGCATCGAACTGGCCGTAGCCCGTGTTCCGGAGGAGCTGGACAGCAACCGGCCAAGGCGTACTGCTGCCCATAAGGCCCATCAAGTCCCGTAGCGTGACCGAAGTGGGAACGATTTCCGGGCTCGCCGTGTCGAACGAGACCGAGAACCCCCGCTGTACGATCTCGTGAATCCGGGCGCGGAAGCTGCGGTAGGGCATCCAATCCGCGCCGAATTCGTCTTGGTGCTCGGCGAGTTTGTGCAGCACAGGCTCGATTTCAGACCAGAGCGGCCTGATGTCGTCGGGCTGGAATTCGGCTTTGTGGTTGATCAACCCGATGAAGCAGCTCGCCCCATCCGAATCGCCTCTTGCGGTATCGGAGAGTAAGTAAGCGATGTAGGCCCGGCCGTAGTAGCGGAACACCCGGCCTGGCATATACATCACGTCTTCTTGATAGACGAGGGCATTGTCCTCGAACAGCCGCACCGCCTCGGCAAAGGTCTTGCCGTGGAAGTTCTTGTAGGCCCAATCGAGATCGAGGTGCCATGGCTCGCTGCGCCAGTCGTCTTCGGTCGGGATGTCCATCTCACGTGCAGTCGGATATTTTTTTCACGACTCGGTGCGAACAGCCGCCGCGCCGTTCTCGAGCGCTCTGCCTTCGGGGCGGACCGCGGCCGAACGGCTCTTGCCGAACCGCAGTTGCTTGCGGATCCGGGCGATGAGGACTTCGACGACGTACGGTTTCGCGACGTAATCGTCGGCCCCTTGTTCCAGGCCCGAGACCTCGTCCGCGGTGCCTCCACGATACGACAGCATCAAGATCGGCACCGCGCGGGTCGTGTCCTGGGCGCGGAGGGCGCGGCAGACCTCAAGGCCCGAGCGGTCAGGCAGCAGCACGTCGAGGATGATCAGGTCGGGCTGGGACGCCGCGGCAAGCTGCAACCCGTCCCGCGCGTTGACCGCGATCGAGACGGTAAAACCTTCATCGGACAGGATGCGACCGAGCACCTGCGCGAACGGCAGTTCGTCGTCAATGATCAAGACCGACGGATGCTGGTCACTCGATGACTTGATCGGCACGTCGGGACGCGCCGGTATCGGGATCAGGCCCGTCCGCGCGGAGGCCGACTGAGGGGTGCTTGCGGGCGTAGGCGGTATCGGAATCAAGCCCGTCCGGCTCGACGCCGACTGAGGGGTACTCGCGGGCGTAGGCGGTATCGGGATCAGGCCCGTCCGCGCGGAGGCCGACTGAGAGGTGCTTGCGGGCGTAGGCGGTATTGGGATCAGGCCCGTCCGGCTCGACGCCGACGGAGCGGCGCTGTCTGTAGCCGCAACGCCAGCGACCAGCGGCCGCACGACCAGCCCCGTCCGCGCGGAAGCGGCGATCTCCGCTTCGACTCCGGCCGCGACCAGTCGTCCGAGACAACGGGCCTGTACCCCCAGCACACTGGCGGCCGCCGTGAACCCCAAGACTGTCAGCACAAACCGCAGCGCCAGGAAAACGACCGCCTGCGTCTGGTAAATCGAGGGGGCGAACCGGACGTAGTCTTCCGTTAGCGAGGCTGGCACTTCACCCAGGAACGTGAAACCCCGGCGCACGCCGCTCAGGTAGACGGGCACGAGGTTGAGTCCCGCATCCGTGAACGGCTCGTTCCAAACGCAGTTGTCGTACCGATAAACCAGGTGCAGCGTTTTCGTCTTGTAGTCCGTGGTCGGGGTTGGGAAGACGTTATTGAGCAGCAGCGGGAAATGTCCCTGCTCGATCGTAATCAGTGCCAGAGCGAGCTCGACCACCAGCAGCCCAGCCGGTACAACCAGGAGCGCGGCCAGAGTTCCCCTCGGACGGGCGAGAAACGTGGCCAATACCCTGCGCAGGGCCACCGGCCCTCGCCGGTCGCGAGCATTTGCGGTGGCGAAGACGAGCGGCGCGACCACCCACCATGCGGCGAGGGTCAGGGGCAGTACCCACGCCCCCCCCAGCGTCCGGCGGCCGGGTACGAGCACGCCACCATTCCGGACGACGAAGGGGGCCAAGACCACGACTGCCCCCAGCACCGACAGCAGCAGCCGCACGGCCACGTCGCGCCAGAGCGGGATTGGCGACCCCTCCCCGTGCGGGCCCGGCGCCTCCGACCCGCTCTGGCGAACCAACCCCTGAAAGCCCCAAGCCCCTACCGCCACCAATGCCGCCAGCAGCCCAAAACCGGCGTGTGGAATGCGCAGGAGGGCCGTGGCGACGACCGCCCCGCCAAACGCTACCCCCAGGCTCAACGGCTGGAGCGCCTCCCGGACGCACGCCGCAAATGCGCGCGCCAACCGACCCCCCTCACCGTGGCGAGGGACCACGACGTGCGTCCCACACTCCCAGCAGCGGATCGTCGTTCCCATCTGCTCAGGACGGGCCCGGAGCGTCCGACCACACGGGCAGTGAGAGTAGATGAATTTTGGCATAATGTTATGCGAAGATTCTATGTGGCGGCCCGTTGGAACGCTGGAGGATCGATCTGGTGACGTCATACCCCTCAATAAGATTATGGTATGTCATTGGAGCATGGACGTGTCAATTCGTCGCCGCGGTGCGCAAGCGATTCGTTCTCAGGTCATACAACCCGAGCGTCTTCCACAACGTGCGAGAGCGATTAATTGAGCAGCAAACGCGATACCGGATTGGTTTCCGGACGGTTGACGAAAGAGACACTGGTTGCTGTTGGACGAGTTGTCGGAAGAGTGTACGCCGCGCAGCTTCGGGCTGTGACGGTAAACCACTCTGCCAGCACGGTGCCGACACCATACTCTCGACTTTGCCCCTTGGCTACCCCGTCATGAACGCAACGGGATCGTCGTTGTCGACTGGGTGGGTGCCGTGATGCTTGGACGCGCGGGCGGCGAGAGAGATGGTCAGTAGCTGTCGCCGCCGACCACCTCACCACCGGCCCTCGTCCCGAGGGCGTTCCAGACCGGGAGGCTGATGCCGTTGCGGATGAACTTGACCGACCCGTCCAGTACCACGACGTTCGCGCCGCCGGAGTGATACGAGCTCGGCCCGATGAACGAGTCGACAGCGCCGAAGGCCATGGTCGTGGCGCAGGCCGTGACGTTGGGGGGCATGACGTGATAGTAGGGACCGCCACGGCCGGTATCCTGGAGGGTCCAGTACTCACCCTTGAAGTCCCAGAGTGGAGTGGTCGCGGCGCTGCAGGTGGCAAAATCGCCCTGGGGGCTGCCGTTAGCGTACTGGGTGATGCCATAGACCAGGTTTAGGCCGGGGCTGTTCTGACCCGCCTTTCCCTTGACCCACTCGCTGAACGCGGCGGTGGTGCTGGTGCCGTCCGTGATCGTGGCCAGGGTGACGGGTGCACCGTAGTAGGCGTTACCGCCGAGCCACCAGGTCGCCCCGGTCACGCGGCCGCCGGTGTAGGCACGGTTCGCGCCCCCGTTGACCGCGTAGTTCACGGGCTGGACCGTTACGCTGAAGCCCCCAACCAGCGGGCCGTTGTTCCCTGGGTTCGGGTCGGACGGGCAGAGATAGCCGGCGATCGCAGTGGCCATGACGGTGGTATTGGCGGGGACCGAGGCCCCGGCGGTCACGTCGCCGAGCTTGAAGTTGTACGCGTTGTAGACGGCCTCATGCTCCAGGTAGTTGAGCAACCGCAGGTGGATCGCCGCCGTCTGCGGCACCGCGCCTCCGCCGGTGGAGTTGCCGGCGGCGTCCACGCTGCCGACCGGAGGCAAGACGTCGAAGGCCGCGTTGTAGTTGTGGACCGCCAGGCCGATCTGCTTCATGTTGTTCGTGCACTGGATCCGCCGCGCCGCTTCGCGCGCGGCCTGGACCGCGGGCAGCAGCAGCCCGATCAGGACTGCGATGATCGCGATGACCACCAAGAGCTCGATCAACGTGAAGGCGCGACGGTCGGGCTGCATGATCGTTCTCCCGACTTGGCGGCGGCGCTCTCTTCTCGCAGATGGGGCGAGAGATCCTCGTCGTCCGTTGCTGCAAGTGCGCAGACCCCTCACCCGTCCGACCTCTCCCCGAAGATGGAGAGAGAGGTAAGGGAGAGCCCAACCCGTTCATCACCTGGTGTGAGAAGCCGACCCGCTTCCCCGGGCCACTGCCGAGACCCCGAGGTCCCATCCCGTTATGGCCAAACGCCGCCGCTGTCAGACACGCTGCGGCGACATTTTCCAAAAATTCGTACCTCGTGCCTGACGCGACGCCGCCCGAGTCGGCCATTAACTTCATATCGGCCAACAATTCGGTAACAGCGGTTCCGCCCCGGGGACGTACGGAATGTCGGGAAAAGACTCGGTCACACATTGGCTTGGGGGCCTCAAGGCGGGCCGGCGCGACGACATCGAGCGGTTATGGGACCGCTACTTCAACCGCCTGGTCCGGCTGGCCGGCGCACGGCTTCCCAGCCACGCGCGCAGGGCGTTCGACGAGGAGGACGTCGCCCTTAGCGCATTCCGCAGCTTCTGCGGCAGGGCCGAGCAGGGCCAGTTCCCCGACCTGGCCGACCGCGACGAGCTTTGGCGGCTGCTTGCCTTCATCACCGCGCGAAAAGTCGTCGGCGCGATCCGGCACCAGACCCGCCGGAAGCGGGGCGGTGGTAACGTGCTGGGCGAGTCGGCCCTCGTCGGCGAAGACGGTGAGGGCATGGCCCAGTTCCTGAGTACCGAGCCAACCCCCGAGGCTGCCGCCCAGTTCGCCAGCGAGTATGAACGACTCCTCGAAAAACTGGGGGACGAGACCCTCCGCCGGATCGCCCTGCTCAAGCTCGAAGGTCACTCCTCGGCGGAGATCGCTGTCGCGATCGGTACCTCGACGCGCACGGTCGACCGCAAAATCAACCTGATCCGCGCGATCTGGGACCAGGAGGCGCCGTGACGTTTCGCCACCCACCCGTGCTGGCCGACAACCTGCCACTGTGCGACCGGATCCAGATCGACCTCATCTGCGACCGCTTCGAGAAGGCCTGGCGCGCCGGTGAGGGGCCTAACCTGGGCACATTCCTTGCCGACTTTCCCGGCGGCGGTCCCGCCCGCGCAGAGTTGCTCCGCGAGCTCTTGATCCTCGACCTGGAGTTTCGCCGCGCTGGGGGCGAGCCGACGGACGCGCTCGACTACCGTGAGCGGTTCCCTGAGCATGCCGACATCGTGAGCGCAGCGCTGGCTTCTTCCGTCGTCGAGCTCGCCCTGGTGGCGAGCGGCTCGCCGGCCGAGGTGCCGACGGTCCGTCTGCAAAGCGCGCGCGAGATCCTGGGCCCCTCCGCGCTGGCCGCCCTGCGCTCGGCGGGCTACGAGGTCGGCGCGGAGCTTGGCCGGGGGGGCATGGGAATCGTCTTCCAGGCCACACAGATCGCGCTCAACCGTCCCGTCGCGCTCAAGGTCGTCCGCTCGGGCGCGTTCGTGACCGAGGCCGAGCGCCGGCGCTTCCGTAACGAGGCCGAGGCGGTGGCACTGCTCGACCACCCGCACATCGTTCCCGTTTACGAAGTGGGCGAGCGCCGGGGACAGCCGTTCTTCAGCATGAAGCTCATCACCGGGAGCAGTCTCGACAAACGGCTCGGCGCGTACGCAACCGACCCACGCGCCATGGCCCGGCTGGTGGCTGTCCTGGCTGAAGCGGGGGGACACCCCCCCCCCCCCCGCGGGTTTGCCCGCGCCCCCAAACCCCCCCACACTCTGGTGGGTGTGGGGGGTGTGCCACACCTCACCCCCCTCGGCCGGGGGCGCCGGGGGGCCGTCGC